>DASZYI010000014.1:0-63371 GCA_035545475.1 Rhizomicrobium sp. | reverse complement strand
GTGGGGCTTGCCGCTATGGCTCGCGCAAGAGCGACACGTTTTTGCATGCCACCGGAAAGTTCGGCGGGCATCAGATCGGCAACGTCCGCTCCCAATCCGACTTTTGCGAGTTTCTCCAGAGCTACCGCTCTTGCCTCGGCGCGACGGATGCCGCGGCCCTCGATCAGTCCAAAGGCGACATTTCGCCAGACGGGCAAGCTGTCGAATAGCGCCCCTCTTTGAAACAGCACGCCGAACTGGCGCAAGAGCTCTTCGCGCTTTCGGGCAGTGAGCCCCGTTATCTCAATACCATCAAGGATGATTTCGCCAGCGTCCACCGGTAGCAGACCGAGGATGCATTTGGCGAGCACGGATTTGCCGCTTCCCGATGGCCCGACAAGAACCGTGATCTCGCCCGCTTCCAGGGACAGATCGAGCCCGTCCAGCACAAGATTTGCGCCGAACGATTTTCGCAGATTTCGGATTTCGAGCTTCGTGTTGGTTGGGACAATCATGCGCGAACTATGGTTCCAAAACACAATAATCGCGCAAGCGGGCCCTGGGAACAATATAGACCGGAGCAGAATCCCGATCGGACCGGCGCGCAATTTGATCGAGCGCAAGCTGGTCACAAGCGGAAGTGATAAGAGTAAGCTGCTGGTTGAGGTCGGATTTCCAGACCCGCAAGTATCGGAAAAGCCATGTCAGATTCCGAAACGATGGCTGAAATCGACCGCTATTGGCGGGCAGCCAATTACTTGTCTGTGGGGCAAATCTATCTGCGGGACAATCCGCTTCTAGAAGAGCCGCTTCAATTCCACCACATCAAGCCGAGGCTACTGGGTCATTGGGGCACGACCCCCGGATTGAATTTCGTCTACGCCCATCTCAATCGGGCTATAAGCGAAAAGGATCTGAACATGATCCTGATTACCGGTCCCGGCCATGGCGGCCCCGGGCTGGTGGCGAGCACCTACCTCGAAGGATCCTACACCGAACGCTTTCCCGGGATAGGGTGTAATCGTGACGGGCTGCGCCGGCTGTTTCTCCAATTCTCGTGGCCCTATGGCATACCCAGTCATGCATCGCCCGATACGCCGGGGTCGATTCACGAAGGAGGCGAGCTCGGATATTCGCTTGCCCACGCTTTTGGCGCCGTGTTCGACAACCCGGATCTGATTGCCACCTGCATTATAGGAGACGGAGAAGCTGAAACAGGCGCGTTGGCGACGAGCTGGCATTCCAACAAATTCCTCAACCCCGTACGCGACGGCGCCGTTCTGCCGATATTGCACCTCAACGGTTTCAAGATCGCAAACCCAACGGTGTTGGCGCGCATCGACGCTCGCGAACTGGACGACTTGCTGCGGGGATACGGTTATGACCCGCACTATGTCGAAGGCCACGATCCAGATGCGATGCATCGGCTGTTTGCAGCAACATTGGATCGCGTCATCTCGCGCATTCAAGATATCCAGAAAGCTGCGCGATCCAAAGCGGGAGCCCCTTCCCGGCCGCTATGGCCGATGATCGTGCTACGGTCGCCGAAAGGCTGGACCGGTCCGAAATTCGTCGACGGAAAACCCGTCGAAGGCACGTGGCGAGCACATCAGGTTCCCATTGCGCAGATAAATACGCCCGAACACCTGAAACTTCTCGAAGACTGGATGCTGAGCTATCGGCCCCGCGAGCTTTTTGACGAACACGGAGCTTTTTTGAAGGGACGCGCCAGGATCATTCCCACCGGGCAAAGGCGGCTTGGGATGAACCCTCATGCGAATGGCGGCGAACTTCTGCAAGCCCTTTCAATGCCGCACTTTCGCGACTACGCGGTGGTCATAACCTCGCCAGGCGAGAAGGAAGCTGAATCGACGAGAATCGTGGGGCAATTCCTTCGCGATGTGATGCAACGCAACCTTGCGCAAAAGAATTTTCGCCTGTTCGGGCCGGATGAGACCGCATCCAATCGGCTGCAAGCGGTCTATGAAGTTTCAGGCAAGGAATGGATGGCGAATTTTGAGGCAAACGACACCGATCTGAGCGTGGATGGGCGCGTGATGGAAGTGTTGAGCGAGCACCTCTGCCAAGGCTGGCTTGAGGGCTATCTGCTGACTGGCCGGCATGGCTTTTTCTCTTGCTATGAAGCTTTCATACACATCGTCGATTCCATGTTCAATCAACATGCCAAATGGCTGAAGACAAGCAAAGCCATTCCGTGGCGCAAGCCTATTGCATCTCTCAACTACCTCCTTACGTCGCATGTCTGGCGCCAGGATCACAATGGATTCTCACACCAGGATCCAGGCTTTATCGACCATGTTGCGAACAAAAAGTCCGATATCGTCCGTGTCTATCTTCCGCCAGATGCAAATTGCCTGCTCTCTGTGACGGATCATTGCCTTCGAAGCCGCAACTACGTCAACGTCATTGTCGCGGGGAAGCAGCCGGAGTGGCAGTGGCTTGATATCGAAGCTGCCATCACGCATTGCGCAGCGGGCCTCGGTATCTGGGATTGGGCGGGCAATGAAAACGGCGATCCCGATGTGGTCATGGCGTGCGCGGGCGACGTGCCCACGCTGGAAACTCTGGCCGCCGTTACGTTGTTGCGAGACTATGAGCCCGATATGCGCATTCGCGTCGTCAATGTGATCGATCTGATGACGCTGCAATCGGCCGCCGACCATCCGCATGGATTGGAAGATCGAGAGTTCGACGCTGTGTTCACCTCCGACAAGCCCGTGATCTTTGCTTATCACGGCTATCCCTCGCTCATACACAGACTGACCTACAAGCGGAACAACCACCACAACCTACACGTCCATGGTTTCAAAGAGGAAGGCGCAACGACCACCCCATTCGATATGGTTGTCCTGAACGGGCTGGATCGTTATTCGCTTGCCTTAGACGCCATTCGGCGAAGCGAGCGATTTTGCGGCAAAGCCGAAGAAGCAACGCAGCGGTATTGGGCCGCCATGGAACGGCACAAGCTCCACATCTGCGAGCATGGCGAGGATATGCCAGAGATACGAAATTGGCGGTGGTCGCCCCGCGCTTGAGCCACGGGTATCTCACATCGTTCGATCGGCACCGACCCGATACCTGCACAGTTTCAATGAACAATCAGAACGGGAAAGTGAGCGACTTCCAGCATGTAGCGTGTAACACCACCGAAAACGAACTCCCTTGCACGGCTGTGGCCATATCCGCCCAGAGCCAATAGATCGGCTCCCGCTTTGCGGGCGGCATCGACGAGTGCCTCTGCAACCGAAACCTCCTTCGGTATTAGACGGCGAATTTCCGGCTTTATACCGTGCCATTCCAATTCTGCCGTCAATCGCTCGGCATGTTGGTGATTGATTTCTTCATGCGAATTTTCCGAAGCGAGCAGAACGACCACTCGCTTGGCCGTTTCCAGCAAAGGCATGGCAGCGGTCATCATATGCGCCGTCTCCAACGTATCCTTCCAGCCAATCGCAAAGGTTTCAAACATCTTGGAGCACATCGTTTTGGGCGAGCTTATCAGAACCGGACGGCCCGACCGAACGAGAATCTCCCCCAGTTCTCTGGGCGAGAATCCAGATATGTTATCGCCGCGGCTGACGACAACCAGGTCGTTAAATCTTGCACGCAAACTTGTTTCCGCCGCCGGACCGCCTTCGACTTCATGCCAACTCGCCGTTCCAGCCGGAGTGGCGTTGGGAACATTGCGAATCTGAATCGCCCTAGCATTGCAAAACGCATCAAAACTATGCCGCGCCCGGTCGTGTCTGTCGCGGATATCCCGCTCGATGGCGTTCCACAATTCCCGGGTGATAACTCCGTCACCTATCGTAAGGCGCACCACGTCATCGACCGGATTGCGACTCACATGCAAAGCATAGATATGCGCGGCAAGTTGGGCAGCAGCCGCATGAGCGAAGCCCAGCACATTCTCGTCCGATCCATCGCCCAGAAGCGGCGTCAATATCGTCTTGATCATCACCAACCTCCCGGGGCTTGTATGTTTCTATAGAAGGGAGGCACGTTGAGAATTGATTGAAATCAAGACCTCTCTTTTTTTAGGCCTCGCCAACGTTCCAATTAAAATCAAGCTCTTATGGTTGATACACCGCAATGCACGGGGGCCTTGGGCCAAACAGGATGCCTCTTGGTCATAGTGACAGGCAATCGATGACAGATGACGCCGGCCTCGCGGACACAGCGCCACACAGTCTTCACGATATGGTTCTGCTTCTCCGGGAAATCTGCAAGAAGAGCGTGCATCAGAGCGTTTCTGTCGACGATATCCTGAAGTCGTTGGGTTCGCGCTCTTTCGCGCCGTTGGTACTTGCGACGGGATTGATCGCCGTTACTCCAATTGACAGCATCCCGACATTGCCCACCACATTTGGCGCAATCGTCTTTCTGACCGTGGGCCAGATGTTGATAGGCAGGCAATCATTGTGGCTTCCCCGCTTTGTCTCCGGCCGTGCAATGAGCGCAGACCGACTTGATCGCGCTTTGGCCTGGCTGGAACCCTACGCCTTGAAGTCGGATCGCTTGATAGGTCCCAGGTTTATCTGGGCGACGCAGGGCGGCTTTCTGATCGCAATAGGACTCTGCTGTGCGGTGCTGGCAGCGGCAATGCCGTTCATGGAGCTCGTTCCTCTTATCTCCACGTTACCCGCACTCGCCTTTGTGGCCTTCGGTGTCGCCTTGCTCCTGCACGATGGGCTTGCGGCCGTGATGGGATTTTGCTTTACGGCCGTTACCTTCCTGATGATCTTCGAACTCCTGCGGATTCCGTTTTGAACTTATGAACGCGACAAGCGACATCCAAAAGGGACTGAGCGCGAGCGAGGTTGCGACGCTTCGGAAAATCCATGGCGCCAACGAGTTGCCCAACCCCGAACGGAGGAATTTTTTACGAATCGCCCTCGATGTGATCCGCCAGCCGATGTTTGCGTTGTTGTTGGGAGGTGGATTCATCTATCTGCTTTTGGGCGAGCATATCGATGCGATTTTTCTCACATTGTTCGCCACATTGTCGGTAGCGATCGGAGTCGTACAGGAGACTCGTAGCGAACACGTCCTGGAAGCGCTCAGAAGCCTCGCAAGCCCTCGCGCGCTTGTGGTGCGTGACGGAATCCGCCAGCGCATTCCCGGCCGGGAAATCGTGCCGGGCGATATTATCATCCTGAGCGAAGGCGACCGCGTTCCCGCCGATGCGGAGTTGCTTGAAGGACATGAAATTCTGGCCGACGAATCGCTCCTGACCGGGGAATCCGTGCCAGTACGCAAACGGCCAGATGGCGCTGCACCGCGAGGACAGCCTGGGGGAGAAGACTCGCCGTTTGTGTTCGCCGGAACCTTAATCGCCGGCGGCACTGGGATCGCGCGGGTGTTGGAGATAGGCCAGCGCTCCGAAATGGGCAAAATAGGACAGGCTCTGCAGGCGATCGCATTGGAACAGCCGCATCTTCAGGCGCAATTGAAATGGCTCGTGCGCGATTTCGCGATGGCCGGTCTCATTGTCGCGGGATTGAGTGTGCTTCTTTTCGGTTTTTTACGCGGTTCATGGCTGCAAGCGAGTTTGGGCGGCATAGCCGTTGGTATGTCGGTGTTGCCCGAAGAAATACCGCTCGTGCTGGCTGTGTTCATGGCGATGGGTGCATGGCGCATCTCCCGTGTTCGCGTTCTAACGCGCCGTGCGGCTGCCATCGAAACGCTCGGCTCGGCCACAGTACTCTGCACAGACAAGACTGGCACGCTCACCGAAAACCGCATGCGGTTGGAGCTTGCGGCTTCAGGCGGTGAGATATGGCGTGCGGGAGATTCTTCGATATCCGCCGTAATCCAGAACGTTCTGCACGCAGCATTGGGTGCCAGTGCTCCGCTGCCTATCGATCCCATGGATCGCGCCATTCACGAAGCCGCAGCGGCAGCAGAAGCTTCCCTGCCGAAAAGTCTGCTTCGGACCTACGGGATAAAGCCGGACCTCTTCGCTGTCACGAATATCTGGGAGACAGACGGGCTTACAGTTTCTGCCTATGCCAAAGGAGCGCCCGAAGCCATTGCGGAACTTTGCGGCTTCTTACCGGATCAGCGCGCCAACTTGCTTGACGAAGTCAATAAACATGCTGCCGAAGGTTTTCGGCTGCTGGCCGTCGCCGAAGCATCCATGGAGGCGTCGAAGACATCCCGCGTACAATCTCCTCGGGATATTCCGTTTTGCTATGTCGGTCTGATCGGTTTTGCCGATCCGCTCCGCGCCAATGTTCCCACAGCAGTCAGCGAGTGCCGTGCGGCGGGAATACGGGTGATTATGATCACCGGCGACTACCCGACCACGGCACGCGCCATCGCCGATCAGGCAGGCATAGATGGATCGAATATCCTCTCGGGAGACGAACTGGAAGCATTGAGCGAAGACGCGTTGGCCGGGGCAGTACAAAAAACAAGCGTATTCGCCCGAATTCGACCCCAGGAGAAATTGAAGATCGTCGAGGCGCTGAAACGCAACGGCGAGATCGTCGCGATGACGGGCGACGGAGTGAACGACGCGCCGGCGATGAAAGCAGCTCATATCGGCATCAGCATGGGCGGCCGCGGCACCGATGTTGCGCGCGAAGCAAGTTCGCTCGTGTTGCTCGACGATGACTTTACGTCCATCGCTCACACCATCAGGCTGGGGCGCCGGATTTACGACAATCTGCAGAAAGCCATTCAATATATCATCGCGGTGCACATCCCGATTGCGGGGCTCGCGCTTCTTCCCCTTCTGTCCGGGCTTCCTCTCATGCTTCTGCCGATCCACATTGCGCTGCTCGAAATGGTGATCGATCCGGCCTGTTCTGTGGTCTTCGAGTCGGAACGGGAAGAAGCCGATGTTATGCGGCGGCGCCCACGCAAACCCAACTCGCCGGTTCTGTCACGGGCAATGATATTGTGGGCGGCAGCTCAAGGCGTTGCGGCGTTGGCGATCGTCGCGTTGGCACTGTTACTGGGCGCGCGCGCAGGGATGCCTGAAGCAGATCTTCGCGCCTTCGTCTTTGTCACGCTTGTACTGGCGAACATTGGGCTCATCGTGATCAATCGTTCGTTTCGTTCTTCGCTGTATGAGGCGCTTTTCCGTTCAAATCCGGCATTGTGGGGACTGGTTACCGTGGTCCTATCGGTGATGGCGTTGGCCATCTATTGGGACAAGGCGCAGGCCTTGTTCCGCTTCGCGCCGCTGCACTTCGACGATTTGTCGATCTGCCTCGCGGCAGGAGGAGTTTTGATCGTTGTTCTCGAAATTGCAAAGCGGGTCGGTGCAGGGGCCGGGTCCGGTGGCGGTGACCGGTGAAGAAATGGAGACCGTCAGCACATTTCGCGGTGTAAGCGCATGGCTGTTCAGGCCTGTCGCTTCCGATCTGAAATAAGAGCGTATAGCCGGACTCAAAGATACGGCAGAAACAACCGAGCCGCGGCGTCGCGCAATTGCGCCCATTTGGAAGCCTGCATGAGGGTAAGCCGATCCAGCTTGCGGCTCCGCGCGATCTTCTTATCGATCAAGGCATCAATCTCTGCCGTCACTGCCTCGCCATAGCACTCAACATCGAGTTCGAAATTCAATCTCAGGCTCCGAACGTCCCAATTCGAGCTTCCGACAAGGGCCCACTCACCGTCCACGGTCATGAGTTTGGCATGATCGAATGGCGCTTTGGTGGCGTATACGACAGTGAAATCATCCAAAAGATAGCGCAAATGAGCGCGCATTGCCCAATCCACGAAGGCAAAATCGCAATGCTCCGGAATCACGATATCGACAGCCACGCCGCGCAATTTGGCTTGAGCCAGCGCAAATTGAAGATTTTGGTCCGGCAAAAAATAAGGAGTGACAATGCGTATTTTCCGGCGTGCCAGGACGAGCGCTGCGCCGATAAGGATTTCGAGCTTGTTCATCTCGGCGTCGGGCCCGGAGGAAATGCCTCGCGCGTATATCGAACCCGCGGGTTCGATCATGGGCCACCAAATGTCCTGATTCAGGACCTGATCAGTTGTAAAAGACCAATCCTGTGCGAAGCTTTCCATCAGTTGTCCTACGACGGGCCCCTCAAGTCGGACATGCACATCATCTACCCGCGCGTCGCTGGCGTGGGTTGCCGAATATTCAGCCCCAATATTCATTCCTCCCGTGAAGCCTATTTTGCCGTCCACAATCAGAAGCTTTTTGTGATTGCGTATGTTGAGAAAGGGCATACGCCACGGCAGCCAACTGTGGAGGAACCGCTCGGCAGAAATATTGGCTGCTCGCAAACGGCGCGGTACCGCGGAGCTGAAATATCCAGAGCCGATGCCATCCAGCAGGACGCAGACCTCTACTCCCCGGCTTCTGGCCTCGGCGAGGGCTGCGATGAACATTCGACCGATCTCATCGTTGCGAAAAATGTAGGAAGCCAGCGCAACGCTTTTTTCCGCTTCCCGAATGGCAGAAAGCATTGCGGGATAAGCTTCGTCACCGTTGCAGAAAAGAGAAAGGCGATTTCCTGCGAGCACGGAGTGGCCGGTGATTTCCAATCCCAATTCTGCAAGCAGACCGATATTCTGCGGCCGGGACTGCAGGCCTTTGACATTGGAAGAACGCCGGCGCGTTATATTCGTCCGCTCCAGCTTCACCGCGCGACGCGCAACGCGGTTGATACCGAAAACGTAATAGAGAAATGCGCCCAAAAACGGAGAAAACCAGGCGATACCGATCCACCCCAGCGCGGTCCGCACATTGCTTTGTTTGAAAAGCGCATGGACAGTGACGGAAATCGCAACCGCCAGATAACCGGTAAGGATCAACCATCTCATCCATCCAGGCCACCAGGCATGCGATAGAAGCCACATGATCATTGGGAGCAGGCCTTTCCGAGAGCCATCCTTGCCATATGCCGCACTTCGTCTGGAACAATGCCGGCTGACGCCGCCCTTTGCCCCTTGAATCGTCGTAGTTGAGCGCTAAATATTGCTGAGTTCCATGGGTTACAGCCCAAAAATCGAAGTTTGCGTAATGACGGACAAGTGCGGAACGGCATGGCAGGGTTTCTCCGACACCGAAATTGCCCCTGATCTGCCTGCATCCGGGCTTAGGATCATCAGTTGGAATTTGCTTCGGCTTGTCGGAGCGGGTGTTGGGGATGTCGCCCGCCTGATCCGGGAGCACAGGCCGGATCTCCTCGTTATGCAGGAAGCGACGAAAGATCTGGCGGAATTGACCGGCCTGGTGGGCGGCCATTTCTACCGCGAACCGCTTCACGGCCGTGTCTATGGGCTGGCCGTCTGGAGTCCCCATCACATTCCGCGACCGAAGGCGCTGGCCCTTCCGGTTTCGACGATGCCGGGACGCGTGCCTCCACGGCTGGCACAAATCATCAGATTCGGGGGAGCGACCTTTGCCAATGTTCACCTGTCGCATGGGCAATTCTTGAATCGATGGCAACTGCTACACATCGCGCGCTCACTGGATGGAGCTGCTGCCATCATCGGCGACTACAATGCGGTGGGGCCGATCAAACTTCCAGGATTCAAAGATCTGGGGCCACGCCAACCGACCCATAGCCCCACCAATGTCATTTCGTTTCGGTTGGATCGTTGTATGGCGCGCGGACTGCAATGTACGGCGACACGGGTTTTGCAGCGTGGCCCTTCGGATCACCACCCTATCTTCCTCGAACTTCGAGTCCACGCTGACGAAGAGCTTCCAACCCGCCCCGAACGTCGTGTACAGCGTCGTGCAGAACACCTGATCGGCAAAGTCTCGCGATTGTCCGGATCGGTCCGCAGACACGCCTGACCGTAAAAAGCACACAGGCGCTTTTTGCGACGGTATTCCGTCGAGCGATATTTTTGATCGCGGCAACTACCCGCCGGAATAGCCCCCGATTATCGGCAGGATTTCGCCGGTGATGTAGCTGGAACAGTGCGGCGAGGCGAGGAATACATAAGCAGGCGCGATTTCCTCCGGCTGGGCGGGCCGTTTCATCGGCGTGTCGGAACCGAATTTCGCGATATGCTTGGGGTCCTTGTCCGCCGGATTGAGCGGTGTCCACACAGGTCCGGGAGCCACCGCATTAACGCGGATGCCGCGCGGGATGAGGTGGGTGGCCAGCGAGCGGGTGAACGCGTGGATGCCGCCTTTGGTAAGCGAGTAGTCGAGCAGATCCTTGTTGCCTAGCAAGCCGGTGACGGAGCCGGTGTTCACGATGGCGCTGCCGTTCGGCATGTGCGACACGGCGGCCTGCGCCATGTGGAAATAGCCATAAAGATTGGTCTTCATCGTATGATCGAACTGGTCTTCTGTCAGTTCCTCGAATTGCGAAGTATGAAGCTGGAATGCCGCATTGTTCACCAGCACATCGAGGCGGCCGAACTCCTTCACCGTTTGCTGCACGGCTTTCTTGCAGAAGGCACGGTCCGACACGTCGCCGCTGATCAAAAGACAACGCCGGCCTTCGGCTTCAACGGCTTGTTTGGCGACATCGGCGTCCTTGTGTTCACTTAGATAGACGATGGCAATATCCGCTCCTTCCCGCGCGAATAGCACGGCGACAGCACGCCCGATGCCGGAATCGCCGCCGGTGATGATGGCAACCTTGCCCTGCAGCTTGCGCGAACCGAGATAGAACGGCGCCTCGAACATCGGCGGCGGATTGAGTTCCATCTCGTGACCTGGCTTTGGCTGGTGCTGTCGCGGCAGAGGCGGTGCGGGATATTCGCGAGCACCTGCCTGCATTGCGGTTTCGACTTTCTGGCGGGGCGCGCGCTTTTCGGCACGCGCGGCACGGCGCTGCAACGAACGGTGATGAGACGCGGCGCGGGCGGCTTTCCTTGCGTGTGCCTTGGTTCGAGCGCGCGATGTTTTTGCCATGGATGTCCGCCGTTTTCCGATTGTCCGAATGGTAACGGAACATGCCGAGGAAATGTTCCTCCGACGCGGGAAACTCCGCTCGGGACGACCTAACAATCGGCGGGAATCGGGAACCCTGTCTACAAGGTGGCGCTTGCTTTCAGACCCAAAACCAATGCATCGGATTTCGTCCTCACCCCGCCCGGATTGGTGACGAGTTGCAAGTTGGGAGAAAGCTCGGCCCCTTGCGCGATCATAATGCGATAGTCCAGCTCCGCGACGTATTCGGTGTGTTGCACCGGCTCGAAGGGCGGCACACCCACGGCATTGTGCAGCGCTTCGCCTTCGGTCACCCGATCGTTCACATGCGTGCCGCCAAAGGCAATCGCCATTTCGTCATCGGTACGGCCGGGAACCAATCCTTTGTAGATGGCCCCTAAGGCGAATTGGCTGTCCGTCAGCGACGTGCGCTTGTCGGACTGGGTGTAGTTGGCGAACAGAGTCAATCCCTCTCCGTTCGTGTTTGGAGGCGCGTCGGCGGGCGGCGCCTTCCCGGTCACCTGCTGTCTGGCCGAAAGGAAGAAACCGCTGCGGCCTCGCGCTTCTAATGGAGGTAAACCCGTGACCGACAGGGGATCTCGATTGATATCGTAATAGACGTCCGCAGCAACCATATTGCTGTGCCAGCCGCCGACCTTATAGTCGCCTGGAAGCTCGGAGAACAGCTTCGGCTTCCATTCCGCCTCAAACGGAATAAGCACGCCGCTGCCGCCTGAAAAATCGAATGAAAAACCTCTTCTGAGATTGGTCATGTTGATCTGGTAGAGACCGACTTGAAGATCCAGGCTGTCTGTGGCGCTGGCTTTAATACGGCCGCCCCACTGACCGACCGGCGAATTGAACCAATATTTGCCGTCGAGATTGCCGGGCACGGATCCACAGAAGTTCAGGTTCTGGAAACTGCAGGCAAATACATCGAAATCGCTTCCCGGATTGACCCGGCCGAATTCGACATTCAGTTTTTTGCCGAAAAGGTCCTGGGCCAACGAAAGCTGCGTTAGGCGCCAGATGTCGCCCCTGCCCCAGATTTCCTGCGGCTGCATCAGTGGATCCAGACCGGAAGCTGCGCCGATATCGGCGCCAAAGCGATCGGTAACCTTGGCTTCCAGAGAACCGCCCTCGTCACCTATCAGCTTGCCGAGATCGGCGAGCGCAACGAAATCCAATTCGCCCGCGCCGGTCGCAGCGTTGCGATCCCCACCCGCCGGGATATGGGCGCCTTCGAAGATGCCCTTGACCTGAAATTGCCACCCCTCGTTCTTCAGGGCGGTGCGGACGCCGTTCCAATCGCCGGCCAGGCCGGGTTGAAGATCTTTGTCGTTCGCCAACGCCCCATGGCTTGCCGCCCACGTCGAAAAAGCGGCGAGCAAAGCGCCGCACAAGAAGTTCGATCGGCAATCACGGCAGGGCAAAGGCAACCACCTGATCGCTGATGCGTGACGTCAACAAGGGATTTCCCCCGGCGCTGAACACGACGTACTCCTTGCCTTTGTATGTGTAGACGGAAGGAATGGCGACCGAGGGCGCATCAACCTGGGCCTTCCACAATTCGTTTCCCGTTTTCATATCGATTGCGCGCACGCGGGAATCCATCGAGCCGCCGATAAAGATGAGGCCGCTCTTGGTGATGACCGGCGCACCGATGGTGATGGAGCCCCAGGATTTGGGCATATAAAAGCCCCAATATTGAAGCTGACCGAAAGGCTTCTTCCAAAGCTGCTTGCCGGTGGATAAATCATAGGCCGAGATCGCACCGTAAGGCGGCGCCCAACAGGCCATGCCCATCCAGTTGAAGAAGTTGTGTATGTAGACGCCATAGGGCGTTCCGGTTTGCGGGAAATAATCCGCTATCTCGTCAGGGCTTTTGCCCTTGGTCTTCGCGTCGTAATCCGTGCGCTTCAGAAGCTGGTAGATCTGCGCAGTGTAGGAATTGTTCACCACATAGATGCCGCGGATTGGATCGACGGCGCCGCCGCCCCATTCCACACCGCCCGTTGTGCCGGGATATTCGATGCTTCCCTGCAAGCTTGGCGGCGTGAAGCGGCCTTCAAGTCGCATACGCTTCACGTCGCGGCTGCATTGACCCAGGCTTACGAGATCGGCAAGCCAGAATGTGCCGGGCCATTTGGCGGGTACGGTGGGTTCTGGAATATCTTCGAAAGGTTCGGTCGGCGAGCTTTGTTCGCCAGGTATATCGGATTTCGGGATCGGTCTTTCGGTGATTGGATAGATGGGTTCGCCGTTCGTACGATTGAGCACGAACAGGAAACCCTGTTTGGTGGATTGAACGAGGGCGGGGATCGTCTTGCCGTCTTTTCGGATGTCGACAAGCACGGGTGCAGAGTTGTTGTCGAAATCCCAGATGTCGTGATGGACGAGCTGACGACTCCAGACGACTTTGCCCGTCATAGCATCGAGCGCCGTTATGGAGGTTGCATAGGGCAATGGCTCTTTGCGGTTGCCGCCCCAATAGTTCGGGCTGGGCGAACTCACCGGCAGGTAGACAATGCCTGTCTTGGGATCGACCGACATGCTGGCCCATACGTTCGCCGTACCGGAATTCTTCACCGCTTCCGGCGGCAGCACGTTAAACGTCCATTTGAGTTGGCCCGTCTGTGCGTCAACGCCGAAGACATTTCCCGCCGGCGCGTGACGACCGATCGCCCAGTCCTTGCCACCCCAGCCGATAATGAGCATGTTCCTATAGACGGTGGGAGGCTGAAGAATGGAAAGCGGCCACGTTCCCTTGGCCGTGTTCCATTGATCGATGTCGAGCACGCCGTCTTTTGCAAAGTTGGAACAGGCTTTGCCGCTGTCGGCATCCACTGCATATAGCTTCGCCGTCATCGTACCGATGTATACGATCTTCTGACACGGCTTTCCGGCGACAGGTTGGTCGGCCTGCCAATAGGCTACGCCGCGCGACTTCATACCAGGCTGGGTAAGCGCCTTTAGCTGTTCGTGAGGATTGAACACCCACTTCACTTTGCCGGTATCCGGCGCCAGTGCATAAATGCGATAGAAAGGTGTGCCAATATAGACGGTATTGTTGACGAAGATTGGTGTCGCTTCGAAATAAGTTTCGGCCGGCACGCCGAACGCTTTGGTGGACATATCGCCCGTATGGACCTGCCATGCGATCTTTAGGTTCTTCACATTGGCCGGCGTAATCTCAGTTGCGGTCGAATATTTCTGCGCCATCAAATCGCCATTGAACGTGCTCCAGGTCTGGTCGGCGGCCGCCGCTGGAAAAATCTCCAATGTCAACACGGCAGCAGCACAGAAAATCGCCTTAAACATCTGCGTTTCTCTCCTCAGCCTGCGGAAACACGAGGAGAAACGCGCCAAACGTATAAAATGCATCCGAGCAACGCGACTGCCATAAAGAAAAGCAAGACATGCGCTTCGAGAAAATAAGCGCAAACCCCAGTGCACAGAATGTCGATAACGATCAGCACCTCCAGAAGGCCGAAGAACCAGCGAGGTATCGCAACCCGGGAGATTAGAAAGAGCGCCACCAGCATCAGCGCCGTCGAAACAAGGACCAACAACGCGCCCCAAGAATCGGCAATAGGCCCGTGAGGGGTGAAATAAGCGACGAGTGAAACGAGGAAACCGACAATCGCAGCGATAATCACCAGCCAAGCGCCATACGTTGACGAGTTGCGGCTCTGCATCCAATCTTCAGACAAAGTATTCCCCATTGCCACGCCGTAAGCTTCGAGAAAGCTTGCCGACATGGAAGAGATAATATCTATCGATCAGTGAATGTATCGCTCAGCGATGTGTTCCCGCTCTGCGCAGGTATTTTTCGGCCGTGCCTATTTTGCTGCTGTCGCGATAGGCGTTACCGCGTGAAATAATCCGCGAACATCAGGAGAAACATCACGAACACCCACACAGGCCCCGCCGCGGCGGCCAGGCGATTGATGGGGTTGTTCTTGAACAAACGCATGAAGACGGCTCCCACCAAAGCCGCCTTCACTGCTGCGATGACGAGGCTTATGGGCAGATTGGCGCTGCCCATCGGGACATAAGCGAGCGTGCAGGTGAGAGCGAGCAAGAGGCAGAGCGCAGCCCATGTCAGCAGCGGCCTGATCCAGATTTCGCAGCGGCGGCTCGTTTCATCCATGGCCGGTGCGTCCGGTGAGATAGAGCAGCGGATACAGAACAATCCAGATCACGTCCACGAGATGCCAATAAAGCGCCGTAGCATCTTCGGACGCGCTGCCGGAAAGCCAGGTAGCATCGCGGCGGCTTGCGATAACGAGACGGCCCACGGCAATGAGCCCGCCCGTGACATGCGTGGCGTGGATGCCGGTCATCACCCAATAATAGGAGAAGAATATCTCTGCACCCGGTTGCGCGAGCGCGAAACTCGGGCCAGGCAACAGATGCTTGGCTATGTCTTCGCGATATTCGAAGCCTTTGAGGATGAGAAACGTCAGGCCCAGCGTCATGGTGGCGATCAACAAACGCCTTGCCGTGCGGCCGAAATGAGCGCGCGCGGCGCGGCCCGCGACGGCGATGGTCAGGCTGCTCGTCATCAGGATGGCGGTATTGACGGTACCATAAACAATGTCGGTCTGGCGGCCCGCGACGAGAAAGCCTTCCGGGTAGAGATTGCGATAGACGCTGTAGCCGGCGAACAGCCCGGCAAAAAGAAGCACTTCGCTGACAAGGAAAACCCACATGCCGAACGATACGGCCTGATGCTGTCGTTCGAGCGTTTCGAAAGGTGGCTTGAGGAAGGTGTCGCTCATGCGGACGTTTCCCCGCCCGCTGTCGGACCTTCCTGGGGGTGATAGTCATAGGGTTCGCTCACGACAGGCGGCACAATAAAATTCTCATGCGGTGGCGGCGATGGTGTCTGCCATTCCAGCCCTTGCGCCTGCCACGGATTGGCGCTTGCCCTCCCACCGTGGCGGAACGACCAGATGAGATAGAACAACGGCATGAAATACGCGACACCCAAAACAGCCGCGCCGGCAGTGGACAGGACGTGATAGACCTGAAACTCCGGCGGATAGATGTGATAGCGCCGCGGCATGCCGAGATAGCCCATCACGAATTGCGGGAAGAACGTCAGGTTGAATCCGATGAACATGGCGATGGCGGCGGCGCGCGCCCACAATTCCGGATAGAGCTTGCCGGTAATCTTCGGCCACCAGAAATGCAGTGCCCCAAAGAACGCCGAAACGGATCCGCCGACCATGATGTAGTGAAAATGCGCGACGACGAAATACGTATCGGTGACGTGAATGTCGATCGGCACGGTGGCGAGGAACAATCCCGTCAGCCCACCGATGGTGAAGAGACCGAGGAAGCCAAAGGCATAAAGCATCGGTGCATCGAAGGCGATGCTGCCGCGATAGAGCGTGGCCGTCCAGTTGAACACCTTGATCGCCGACGGCACGGCGACCATGAACGACAGAAAGGAAAAGACGATATTCGCGTAAGGCGACTGCCCAGACACGAACATATGATGGCCCCAAACGAAGAAGCCGATCACTGCAATCGCGACAAGCGCGTAGACCATGAAGGAATAACCGAACAAACGCCTGCGTGCGAAACAGGCGATGATTTCGGACGCCACACCCATGGCGGGCAATACCATGATGTAAACGGCCGGATGGCTGTAGAACCAGAACAGATGCTGGAACAGCAATGGGTCGCCGCCACGGCTGGGATCGAAGATCGGCAGCCCCAGCCAGCGTTCCGCCACGATGAGCACCAGCGTCATGGCGAGCACGGGTGTCGCCAGCACCATGACGATACTGGTGGCATACATCGACCAGACGAACAGCGGCAGGCGGAACCAGGTCATGCCGCGGGTCCGCAAAGTGTGCGTGGTTGCGATGAAATTGACTCCCGTGAGCACGGAGGAGAAGCCGACCACGAACACGCCCATCGCGGCGGTGAGGACTGCCGTGTTGGAGAACATCGTTGAATAGGGGGTATAGAACGTCCAACCGGTATCCACCCCACCGATCAAGAGCGTGAGCACAGTAAAGGCTGCTCCCCCGACATAGAGATACCAGGACAGGAGATTGATGCGCGGAAATGCCAGATCTCTGGCGCCGATCATCAGAGGAAGCAGGAAATTTCCGAACGTCGCAGGGATCGACGGGATGAGAAAGAACCACACCATTACGATGCCATGAATAGTAAAGAGTTTGTTGTAGGTGTCGTCGCCCACGAGATCGCCTGCAGGGGTAACAAGCTCCAGCCGCACGATTGAAATCGCTACCGCTCCAATGAAAAAGAAAAATGTTATGGACAGCGCGAACAAGATGGCGATGCGTTTATGATCGGTGGTGAACAGCCACGAACCCAGCGTGTGACCATCATGCAGATAGTCGGGCGGTGGCGGCTGCAAATAGGCGGCTTCGGTCATGACGCGCCTTCCCGAAGCGATTTGATATAGGCGGTGAGCGCTTCGACAGCTCGCGGGTTCGCGAGCGCGCCATAGCTCGGCATGATGGGTGCGTAACCGGCGACGATCTGGTCGCGGGGGCGCAGGATAGAGTTTTTTATATATGCGTCGTCGGCTCGGACGCTTTTACCGCTAGTCAAGGTGACTGAGCTGCCATAGAGGCCGAAAAGTTTTGGGGCATGCACTTGCGATTGTGGCGCGTGGCAGGCGCCGCACCCGAATTGGTCGTAGAGGGCCTCGCCCTCCCTATCCTGGGTGTCGCCATGCGGTTGGGCATGTATCCAACTGGCGTAGTCCGGTGGCGTCATCACGACGATGGCACCCGTCATGTGCGAGTGTTGGGTACCGCAATATTCGGCGCAGAAGAGATGGAACCTGCCGATTTCCGTCGGCGTGAAGATGAGTTCGGTAATGCGGACCGGCAGCACGTCTTGTTTCAGGCGGAAGGCAGGAACGTAGAAACTGTGGATCACATCCTGCGATGTCATCACAAGGCGTACCTGGCGGCCGACGGGAATGTGGAGCGCGTTTATCTCTCTCGCGCCTTCGGGATGTTGGGTTTTCCACATCCATTGTTTGGCGACCACGTGAATTTCGAGCTGATTGGGCGCGGCCTTCGGCGGTAAACCATAACCCGCGACGAACCACCAGAAGATGAAAATGGCAAGGAACGTGGTGGCGGTCGTCCAGCCGATTTCGATCTCACGTCGCATGAGCTTCGGAAGCGGGCCACGATTGGCGGGCCTGCCCCGGCGATAGCGAACAGCAAAGATTATCAGCAGAACGAATAAGACAAGAAAGATGATGGCCGAGATGGCGAATACCGATAGAAACGCGATATCGACGGTGCGCGCATTAACCGAGGCTTCCGTCAATGTGGTACGAAGGCCGGTCATGCAACGCGCCTTCCCATGCGAACGAAAGCAAACACCGACGCAGCGACAGCAAGAACCGTGAGAATCGCAGCGATCTTAAGGATGAATGTGATCCGCAGGGTATAGATCCCGGTTGCGGGATTGTAAGCGTAACAAAGCAGACGTATCCGCCCAACAAGGCTTGCGACCAGCGTTTGGGATCGAAGGATGGAAGGCAGGTCGATGGTCGCCAGATCGAAGGGTGAGAGCGTGGTGCGCAATGCACCGTCCGCTCCGACCACATAGATTGCGGCGGGGTGGGCGAATTGATCGAGCGAGGGGTCATAAACATAGCGGAACCCCAGCGCGGTCGTGACGCGCTTAATGAATTGCGCGCCGGGCAGCAGAAGAACCGTGTTCTTCCACAACGCGGCAGGGATTTCCTTGCGCTCCATTTCGCGTGCATCTCTGGAAGAATCCTTCGGGTCGATTCCAATGACCACGATGCGATACCGAGAGGGATCCAGATGGCTTTTCTGTATGGCGTTGGACAATAGCTGGAGATCGGTGCCGCACAGCGTATTGCAGGTGTAGTCCACAAAATTGACGAAGGCGGGGTAACCGGAAAACGTTTGGGCGAGGCTGCGCCATCTGCCGTTCGCATCTCGTGCCGTGAGCTTCAGATCCAAGTGCGCAGCCGGCGGTGGCGATGCGGAAACGGCATCGAGTTGCGCGCGCGAAAGCGCCGCGAACGCCTGTGAAGCGCAGCCCAGAACGAGAAACAATGCCGCCGCTGCCAACTTCATGGCGCAGCCCCGATCGGATCGAAAGCGTGATTGCCTTTGGCGGCGATGGCGCGCATCGCGTTGCCTATCGGCATGTGGCCGTTTGCGCCTGCGAGGTCGTGGCGCTGTTTGTTCTCAAGCGCCAAACGTTGCGCGCGTTCTTCGGAAATGACGGCGGGCGGCGGGAACGGATGAGGAGCCAACCTTGCCGAATTGATGCGATCGCCGAAGATCGGCTGGAAACCGAAGGCGATCAAGATCAGGACGGTCAGGATGCCAGCAACAATCGCTGCGACGACCCAGGCACGAACTTGCGGGGATTCGTAAGGGCCGATGTCAATCTTCATAAACGGCCCCCCCATGAACGCATGGATGAAACAATCCAAAGCAGGAGAGCAAGCAACACGACAGCGAACAGCGCAGGCAATATAACGGCCGTGCCAAACGCAGGCAGCATCAGCCAACTCACATGCAGAACGATGCCCGCAAGCACGAAACATCCTATGATGCGCAGCGCGGACGGCTCGCTGCGCACCGCAGGATGGCAGATCGCGAGGAATGGTACTACGGCGCCGAGGACAAATGCGGCGAGCTGCACGAGCGGCCAGCCATCCCCTGTGCGCACTACGAACCAATGCACCTTGTCGGGGATGTTTCCGTACCAGGTGATGAGGAATTGCATGTATAGGAAATAGACAGCGCCCAAAAGCGTGGTGAGCATTATACCTGCGAGATCGCGGTTAGGGCGGCCGGGTTTCTGCGGCGCAAGCACCGCGATGAAGCCGAGCGCGGCAAACATCTGCTCGATACCGAAGCCGAGCCCGAAACCCGCTGAGACCGAACCCGGTTCGATGGTCAGCACCCAATCGGCGGGCAGAAATGTCATAATGACGAGATGTGCGATCAGGCCTAGTGCGGCGGAGAGCGTGCTACGCCAGGCGCGGGTCCAGACGAGCGCAGACCATATGGCAAGACCGATAAGGGTGCGCGCGTCATAGAACAGTGGGTTGAGATAGTGATCGAAAACATCCGGGGGGAGCTTGAGTTCGCTCCAGTGATAGATCAGCGGACGGAATGCTATGACCGGCAGGAAAGCGAAGAAAAGAAGCGGTAACGTACGCGCGGCCGGCACAAGCACAGCAGCGAAATCTTCGCCCCAGCGGCCGCCGCTGATGCCATGTACCAGAAGAAGCGCGAGACTGCCGATGGGAATCATGGCGACAAGCACGAACGCGAACAGCCAGGCGCGCGCGGCTGCCGCGCCATAGGCCGAGGCGGAGAACACCAAGGCGACAAGGGCGAGCGCACAGAGTGCGAAAGGCAGCCAGCGTTTCACGAGGGCGCCTTTCTAACTCTGTCCGCCAACTGCAGTGCACGAATATAGGCGACGATGGCCCAACGATCTTTCGGCTCGACGCGATCCGAGAAGGAATACATCGTGCCGATGCCGTGCCCGATCACATCTACCATCTCTTTGGCGGAAGCCTTTAGGCTTTGGGAATCGCTGAATGGTTTGGGCTTGGGGAAACCGCGCGCCACGACGATGCCGTCGCCCTCGCCGGTCAATCCATGACAGGCGGAACAATATATGTTGTAGCGTTCGCGGCCGCGTTGCAGCAGCGCGAGCGATACGGGCGGAGGATTGGCGATTTCGCGCTCGCGCTCCAGCGCGCCTTGCGCAACAGTGCCCTTGACGAGCGGCAGCGCCTCGCCTTCGGCGGGCCACGACACCGCGCCCTTGGCTGAACCGTAGGTCTTCATGCGGTTCTGATTGTCCATACTCTCGTCGCAGGCGGCGAGCGCGAACAGCAAAAGAATGGCGACTGCGATCCTCATTCGCGAATCTCGTGCAGGGTTTCAGGCTTTAGATGGGTTTCAATCCAATTTGCCAGCTCGGCATCATGCGGAAACACGAGCAAGAAGCGATCCTGTACAGCGCGCTCGGAAATGTCGGCGGCGAACAATGGATGGAACAGCTTGGGCAGGCCGCACATCCACATCCAACCCAAGATGCCGACGATGCCCGCCGAGAGGATAGCGGTTTCATATGGAACAAGAAGGAAAGCTGGCCAACTGTGCAAGGGTCGTCCGCCGGAATCGATCGGATAGCCGATGACGGCGCTGTACCACTGCATGAAATAGCCGATGGCGGCGCCCAGCACGCCCGCTACAAACATCACCCAACCGATGGGACGTTCCGGATGAGGCGCCAGATATTTGCCGATGTCTTCGAGCGGGACCGGCGACAGCGCATCTTTTGCAGGATGGCCCGCCTCGGAGGCTCGTCGGGTAGCATTACATATAGCTTCAACCGTTACGAATTCGGCGAGGAGGCATTCGCTCATGCGCTATTCTCCTCGATCCAGAGCTTGCGCAATTCGTGCGCCGGTAATGCCGGAAGAATGCGCACGAACAGCAGAAACAGGAACATGAACGCGCCCAGCGAACCGAACAGCAGCGCCCAATCCCAGAAGGTCGGCAGGAAAATACGCCACGAACTCGGCAGGTAATCGTGCGAAAGCGTGGCCCAGACGATCAATATCCGTTCCAGCCACATGCCTATGTTGATGATTATGGAAATGACCACGACCGCCGCTATGCTGCGTCGGACGCGCGTGAACCACAATGCTTGTGGCACAACGACGTTGAACAGAAGCTGGCAATAGTAAAGCGGCGCGTAAGGGCCTGCAAACAGGAAGATGACGAGATGACGTTCGGAACGCTCGCCGCCATACCAGCCCCAAAACCATTCGCTGGCATAGGAAACACCCATGATGATCGAGGCGGTGAGAAGCACGCGCGCGATCACCTCGAAATGGCGCACGGTGATGAAGGGTTGGAACGAACACCCCCAGCGAAGCGCTGCGGCGAGCACCACAACCATTGCAAAGCCGGAATAAAGCGCGCCGACCACGAAATACGGCGGATAGATGGTATCGGACCAGCCGGGTTCGAGGCTTGCCGCGAAATCGAGGCTGACGATGCTGTGGACCGACACGACCAGCGGCACGGCGAGCGCCGCCATATAGCGATAGAGCCTGTCGTGAACCTGCCAATGCCGCGCCGAACCGCGCCAGCCGAGCGCGAAGGCGCCGTATAGACGTCGCACGAAGCGGCTGTTCGCGCGTTCGCGCAACATCGCGAGGTCTGGAATAAGGCCCGCATACCAGAACAGCGCGGAAAACGTGATGTAAGTGCCGACCGCCCAGAAATCCCAGACAAGCGCGCTGCGCCATTGCGGCCACACGTCCTGCACGTTCGGATAGGGCACGATCCAGTACAGATAATAAGGGCGGCCGAGGTGAAAAATGGGAAACAGCCCCGCCATGGAAGCGGCGAACAATGTCATCGTTTCGGCGAAGCGATTGAGCGAGCCGCGCCACTTCTGCCGCGTCAGCAACAGCAACGCCGAGATCAATGTGCCCGCATGGCCGATACCAAGCCACCATACATAGTTGGCGATGGGAAAACCCCAGACGATCGTCGTGTTGTTGCCAAAGATGCCGATGCCGTGGGCGAACAGCCAGGTGACCGTGACAATCATCAGAAGCGTGAGGCTTCCCGAAAATGCCAGCGCCACCCACCATCGCCATGTGTGCGCAGGCGCGAAGATGGCCGCCATGATTCGTGCATTGATGTCTTCGAGGCTGGTGATGCCTTCGCCGATCCATCGCGCATCGCCCTCCTTTTCCCTCATTCGCCGTCGTCACTGTTGTAGACGCGCTTGAGGTAAGTCGTGCGCGGGCGCGTGTTCAGCTCGGCCAACAATATGTAATGATGCGGCGCCTGCTTGAGGCGCGACACCTTCGCTTTCCCGTCGTTCAGGTTGCCAAAATGAATGGCTTTGGTCGGACAAGCGGCCTGGCAGGCGGTCACTATTTCGCCTTCGCTTACCTCACGATTTTCCTTTTCAGCAGTCTTGCGCGCGCGGCTGATGCGCTGGAGACAATAGTTGCATTTCTCCATCACGCCGCGGCCGCGTGCGGAAACGTCTGGGTTGTGCTGCGCTTTGAGCGCGGGACCCTCATCGGCGTAAGCTTGATCGCCGGAATAATCGAACCAATTGAAGCGGCGCACCTTGTAAGGGCAATTTGCTTCGCAGAAGCGCGTGCCGATGCAGCGATTGTAGACTTGCACGTTGAGACCGTCGTGATCGTGCACGGATGCTTCGACAGGACAAACAGGTTCGCAGGGTGCCAATTCACAATGCATGCAGGGCACGGGTTCGAAGCCGCGGCGCAGTGTTTTGTTGTGTGGGCGCAGATAGGAGTCCACCCGCAGCCAATGCATGTCGCGGCCCTGGCTGACTTCTTCCGGCCCCACGACCGGCACGTTGTTTTCTGCCTGGCACGCAACCACGCAGGCATTGCAGCCGATGCAAGCATCCGTATCGATCACCATGGCCCAGGCATATTCGCCACGTGGCGGCGCCTTTAGCAGGCTTGGAAGGGTTTGCTGTTTGGGTATGTGTGCGAGTTCAGTAAGCGTGGCGATCTGGAACAGATCCTCAGAACGACCCGCAAGTTTGGTGTGGGCCTGCAGCGAGCGGAACGTGACGGTCTTGTCGCTCTTGCTCATCGTTACACCGGAAAGCAGGCGCATGAAAGGATGCGGACCCAATCCAGAAACGCGTGCACCGACCGATGTGCCAATGCGCCCAGCGCGCAAACGCCCCTGCCCCCAATTCGTGGCGATCACACCGTCTGCCTGGCCAGGCATGACAATCATCGGCGCAGTGAAAGTTTCGCCGGAGGCCGCGATGGTCACCGTATCCTGATCTGCCAAACCGAGGTGGGCAGCATCGTTCGGCGAAATCTGCACAGCGTTGCCCCAGACTTGGCGCGTGAATGGCTTGGCGCATTCTTGCAGCCACGCGTTGTTGGCAAGACGCCCATCCCACAGGGAAGGATCCGGCGAGAGTTGGAGCGAAAGTCCATTTGTTTTCGCGTAGGGAAAATCCGGGATGCGGGCTACGGACAGGGCCATCGGCTTGGCAGCGGTATTTGCAATCACTCCGTCGCTCAACATTTTCCGCCAACCATTATCAGGCATTTGCCAAGTGGCGCGCGTCAGCGCATAGGCGTTTACAATCTCCTCAGCGGCCAGCAACGCGAGATATTCGTCACGCGTACGCGTTTCGTAGAGACCCCGGATCAGCGGTTGAACGAGCGAGGCTGTGCCATCTACCGCCCGCGCATCGCCCCAGCTCTCCAATGCATGGCTGAGCGGCAAATGCCATTTGCAGCAGACACTCGTTTCATCGCGATGGAGACCGATGTGAGCAGTGAACGAGACGTTGGCGATGCCGTCAGCAACGCCGAGCGCATCCGGCGCATCGTAGACCGGATTTGCGTCTGCCACGATCAGCGTATGAATGCGGCGCGCATGTAGATCGTTGGCGAATGCAGACAATTCTTCCGCGTGACCGTTTTCGACTGCATCCGGCGACGAGAGGTAATCGATGGGCGCGGAGAGGCGTTCGTTGATCCAGTGACAGAGCGCCTGCATCCCTGCGTCCTGGCCTTCGCCGGTGAACACCAGAGCACGGCCACGGTTGGCCCGCAGTTGAATGCTTGCGCGTTGCGCGAAAGCACGCACTGGTTCGGAGAGACGTGGCTCACCTAAGTCGGCGCCCAGATCATTGGCGATCTGACGGGCAATCTCACGGATCTCTCCCGGAACAGCGGCCAGGCGGAAATCGGCGGAGGCGCCCGTCAGTGTCCACACCGGCTCGGCAACGTGGATGCATTGCCGTTTGTTGCCGCCGCGACGCGAAGAATATGCGCGTGCGATGCGCAACTGATCCGGGCCGGGGCCCAGGGGATCGGCGTCGAGGCACAGGATGGCATCGGCATCGGCCCAACGCTGCAGGCTCGTAACGACGCGGCCGAATGCGAGACGGGAACCTGAGCGCGACACATCGTCATTGACGGGTTCATAGCGATACCAGCGCAAGTCGGGAAACCGTCTTTTCAATGCGTCGATTCGGGCAAGCGTTGTGGGCGATACGACGCGGCCCGTGACAAGCGCCATACCTCCACCGGAGGAGGATTGCGACGCGTCTCGCCACGCTGCCATGAAATCCGCCAGCGTCGTCACCGTTTCGTTGCGATAGATCGCGGTGGAGCGATCCCGGTCATATAGCGACAGCACTTCGGCTTCGCTGAATACATCCGTCGCGCCAAGGCTGAAGGGATGGCGAGGATTTCCTTCGATCTTGATAGGGCGCCCATCCACCGAGATCGCCAGGACGCCTCGCGCAAATCCAGATAACGTCAACGAAGTGGCAAAGCGGATCGGTTCGCCGGCCACGAGGCCTTCGGGCATGTTGGTGTATGGAATGATCTCTTCGTCGGGGCGGCTGCATCGCGCCATTGTCGCGGCGACGCTGGCCGCAAGCATTTTCAGTGCGATACGGCGGTCAAGATTTGCGCGAGTGCTCAGCGATGGCATGTGGAGCAATCCGTCAGGTGGGAAGTTTCGATAAGGTATTGTGCGATCAACTTGCGCGATTGTTCGGCGTGATCCGCCGGCTGCGTCCAATACATGTTGAACACCTCATCCTTTGGCCGAATGTGGCGTTCGGGATGACGGTGACAGGACAGGCACCACCCCATCGTGAGCGGCTGTTCCTGGCGCATGAGCGCCATCCGTTGCACCGGGCCGTGGCAGACAGCGCAGCCGATGCCTTTCGCGACATGAATGCTATGATCAAAGAATACATAATCGGGAAGACGATTGACGCGCTGCCAATGCAGTGGCTTGCCCGTGGCATAGCTCCGGCGAACGGGCGCCAGCATCTGCGCATTTGTCCATATCTGCGAGTGACATGTCATGCAGATGTGAGTGGAGGGCAACCCGGCAAACGCGGCCTTTTCCACGCCGGTATGACACATGCGACAATCAAGCCCCAGATCGCCGACGTGATGGGCGTGACTGAAAGGAACAGGTTGCGCCCGCGTGATGTACTGATCGGTGGCGTAAGGCGAGTGCCAGATAAAGTAGGTGAGCGCTACCGCGCCGGTGGGTATAGCAAAGATCGCCACAATAACGACGACGGCGATGCTGTTCGCGCCCGGCCGGAATAGTTGAGCCATACCCTCCCCGCTGCCTCGACGAACAACCGGTTGAGGGCTAAACGCGCGAGGGAACGCAATGTTCCACAATCAAAAGGAAAGTATCCATCGGACTGCAAGCGAGTTTCGTTGCATCCTGTACAATTTGGAGGAGATCGCGCTCGGTTTCCTACGCCCTGAGCTCGGCGACGAAATTGGCGATAATCGCTTTTCGATCGACATCACCCCGCGCCAACGCCATGAAGAAGTTCTTGGTCTGCTCGAACGTGGCGTGCGGCGGCAATGCCACGACGTTGGGGTCCACTTTGAAATCGATGATCACCGGACGATCGGCCGAGAATGCCTGCTGCCAAGCGGGCGCGACTTCGGCGGCACTCGAGACAGTGAGTCCTTTCAGACCTAACATTCGCGCATAAGCTGCATAATCTAAATCTGGTAGATCCTGCGTCTCGGTTACCTTCGGTGAACCGCCAAGGGCGCGCAGTTCCCAGGTCACCATGTTTAAATCGCCGTTGTTGAGAACAGCGATGACCAATCGCGGGTCACGCCATTCCTTCCAGTATTTGCGACTGTAATGACGCCATTCATTCCCAGCATCTGCATGGCGCCATCGCCTACGAAAGCGAAGGCGGGACGATCGGGAAAGGCAAATTTCGCAGCCAGCGCATATGCAACCGCCGGCCCCATAGTGGCCAGCGTGCCGGAGATCGCTGTGTTCATGCCGCGCTTGGCTTTGACGGCGCGCGCATAAAAGGTGGTAGACATGCCGGTATCCACAGTTATCACGGCATCCTCTCCGCAAAGCTTAGAGAATTCCCAGAAGGGAAGTTCCGGATTAAGACCTTCTGCGGTCATCTGAGCCTTGCCCTCCTCTTCTCTCCACATCTCGCATACGTTCTTTTCGATCGTCTCACGCCAATCTCCGCGTTTCTTCGCTGTCAGCAGCGGAAGAAGGCGGTCGAGCGTTGCCGCCGCATCTCCTTGAAGGGCAACATCAGATGGATAGCGTAGCGACAGTACGGTCGGGTCGATGTCGATCTGGACGGCTTTAGCTTGGCCCTCTTTCGGCAAATACTCGGAATAGGGAAAGGTCGACCCGATCATCAGCAACGCGTCGCAGTCGCGCATCATCTTGTAGGACGCAGTCGTTCCGAGGAGACCGATCTGACCGGTCGAATACGGCAGTTCGTCGGACAGAACGGCCTTGGCGAGAAGCGCTTTGGCGAAGCCAGCTTGGAGTTTTTCGGTAGCGACGAGAACCTGATCGCTCGCGCTCCACGCCCCAGCGCCGATAAGAATGGCAACGCGTTCCGCCGCGTTGAGGATATCGGCCGCGCGGCGCAAATCTTCTGCGTGCGGTATAATGATGGGTTCATTGAAGTCGGTGCCGGTGTGGATGGTGCCGTGGGTATGGCCGGGATCCGTCACCGCATCGGCCTCTTGGACATCGTTGGGAAAGATGATCGCGGTCACGGTGCGTTGCGATTTGGCAATGCGGAATGCGCGGTCGATCAGGTGCCGGGCCTGTGCCGGAGCAGTGCAAACCTGGACGAAATCGCCGGCGACATCCTTAAAGAGCGCAGAAATATCTATCTCTTGTTGAAAATGCCCGCCCAATGATGCACGCGCCTGCTGCCCCACAATGGCGACAACCGGTTTGCGGTCGAGTTTGGCATCGTAAAGTCCGTTGAGCAGGTGGATCGCGCCTGGGCCGGATGTGGCAAGACATACGCCGACATCGCCTGTCAGCTTCGCGTGGCCGCTCGCCATAAAGGCAGCTTCCTCTTCATGACGTCCCTGAATGAACGCGATGTCTTCAATGCGACCCAATGCGCTCACGATGCCGTTTATGCCGTCGCCTGGATATCCAAAGATCCTTTGCACGCCCCACTCCTTAAGGCGCCCAAATAGGAAGTCTGCTACGGTCTCGGCCATGATCTCAGTCCGCGTACGGGGTCCAAGACACAACAGCCAGGCGGCATCAAAGTTTCAGGTGTTCCGTTTAGGAGCGTTCCGGTTCTACGAAGCAACAATCTTACCTCCTGATGTGCGCCGGATGACTTGTTCGCCAAATCCTGCGTAGTGGAACAAAGCCAAATGCGGCGCTTTACTGATGTATCATGGAAAGGATGTCATTATGCTCGACTGTTCCCGGTCGAATGCGTTCAGTCGGGACGAATGCGTTCTGGTGGTGATCGAAACGTCGCGAGGGATCCGCTCGAAATTCAAGCTCGATACCCGGTCGGGTGCATTCGCATATTCGCGCCCGCTGGCGCTTGGGCTTTCCTACACATTCGACTGGGGTTTCGTTCCTTCCACTTGCGGAGAGGATGGCGATCCGCTGGATGGAATCGTGCTGCACGATGGATCGAGCTATTCCGGCACCATCATTTCCTGCCATTCGCCAGGCGTGCTCAAGCGCTGATACCTGCATGTCCCTATCCCCATCAAAGACACATCCGATGGAGGCTCGCATTGCGGACGAGCTGCCCCGCGATGAGGGCTGGCAGTTCGAACCCAAATGGGATGGCTTTCGTTGCCTTGCATTTCGCAAAGGAAAGAGCGTCGATTTGCGGGCGAAATCCGGCAAGCCGTTAGGTCGTTATTTTCCGGAAATCGTGAAAGCGGTCGGAGACGTCCCCGATGACCGGTTTGTGCTGGATGGAGAGTTGGCCATCGTGCAAAATCGGCGGCTTTCCTTCGATGCGCTCCAGTTGAGGCTGCATCCGGCGGAAAGCCGGATTCGCAAGCTCTCTGACGAGGCGCCCGCCATAATGATTCTCTTCGATCTGTTGCAATGGGACGACGATTTGACGGAATTGCCACTAAGCGAACGCAGGGCAAAGCTGGAGGAATTCTTCAAACGCCTCAAGACCAGACCCAATTTTCGCCTTTCTCCATTGACGCGCAAACGAAGCGAGGCCGTGAAATGGTTGAGAAAGGCAGGCCGCGGAAGCCTCGACGGCGTAATCGCCAAGCGCATGAACGGGCCTTACATTTGTGGTGAGCGGGAAATGCTGAAAGTCAAATGCCGTCGGACGGCCGATTGCGTGGTTGGCGGCTTCCGTTATGCGACGAAGGAAAGACTCGTGGGCTCGCTTCTGCTGGGTCTTTTTGACGTCGAAGGCAGGCTGAACCATGTGGGGTTCACCTCCGGCATTTCGCGATCGGACCGTACAGCGCTGACGAAGAAGCTGGAACGGTTGCGGGGCGGCAAGGGGTTCACTGGCAATGCACCAGGCGGACCCAGCCGATGGTCCACCGAGCGCAGCAGCAAATGGGAACCGCTGAAGCCAAAACTGGTCGTTGAGGTGGAATACGATCACATCACCGACAATCGTTTCCGGCATGGTACGAAGTTCATGCGCTGGCGGCCCGATAAATTGGCTCGGCAATGCACTTATGATCAGCTTAAGCAGGAAGGAAGCCCGCACGCGATCCTGCAAAATGTCGTCGAGGGATAAGATGGTTGCCCACAGCGCGGGAATTCTTCTATTCAGGCGGGGAACCCGCGGCCTCGAAGTGTTTCTGATTCATCCGGGCGGACCTTATTGGGCGAAGAAGGATGAAGGTGCATGGTCCATTCCAAAAGGCTTGATCGACACGGAAGAAGATCGCCTTACAGCCGCCAAGCGCGAATTCAAAGAAGAAACCGGCTTCGACGTTGACGGCGCGTTCCTGGAATTGGGAATGTTTCGTCAGCCAAGCGGAAAGCGGCTTTTTGCGTGGGCAGTCGAAGGGGATTGCGAGCCGAGACGCATGATGAGCAACCAGTTCACAATGAACTGGCCGCCGAAATCCGGCACGATCCGCTCCTTTCCGGAGGCAGATCGCGGCGAATGGTTCGAACTGAAAGAAGCCGGCAACCGTATTCTCAAAGGACAGCGGCCGATATTGGAGAAATTGGCCGAGTTGATAGTCTAAGCAAGCTCCGTCGCAGAGAAGCTGGGCGTTTCGGGCTTGGGCAACCCGCCTTCTTTGTATTGAGCCAACAGTCTCTTTTTTTCTTCCGCTAGGCGCACGCCAAGCGCCTTGAGATCTACGCCTGCCTTGCGGGCCTTCGCAAACATATTGCCGCGCTTTTTCTCCTCTTCCTTGACATGGTGCTTAATCATTTCAGACAGGACTTTCACCTTGGCATCGTAGAATTCACCGTCGGGGCTGCCCTTTTCGATTTCCGCGATCAGAACTTTGGCGCTGTCGTGCTCGACATTCGCTTCGTCCATCAAGTCTTCGTCGACCCCCTCCTCCCGGCAAGCCGGATAGAAGATGTCCTCTTCTATTTTCGCATGCACCGACAGCTCCATGCAGATCTGTTCGGCGAGTTCCTTTTTTCGCGCCTCGCCTTTTGCCTTTTGAAACTGGGCGAATAGTCCTTCAACCTTGCGATGGTCAGCTTTGAGAAGCGCGATGGCATCTTTTTGTTTGCTGGGCACGACAAGTTCCTTTTCCATTCCGTGGAATAACATCGCTTCGCGTGGAAGGTTCCATTTTTTGACAACGCCAATCCCATCGACGGCGGAGCCAAGATTTTTATTGCTTTGGTCCAGGCTTATCGAGGAGCGCCAAAAGCCCGCTCAGCAGAGCCTTCGGGCTTGGCGGGCAGCCTTTTATACGAAGATCCACGGGCACGACCTCGCAAACGCCACCGGCCACGGCATAGCTTCCCGCAAATAGCCCACCATCGAGGGCGCAATCGCCGCCTGCCACCACCCATTTGGGCGATGGCATGGCTTGGTAGGTTCGTTCCAGTGCCTCGCGCATGTTCTTCGTCACGGGGCCTGTAACGAACAGCACGTCCGCATGCCGCGGCGACGCCACGAACTTCAATCCGAACCGCTCAAGATCGTAGAACGCATTGTTGAGAGCGTGAATTTCCAATTCGCAACCGTTGCAGGAGCCTGCATCTACTACACGAATTGAAAGACTGCGTCCCAGGCGGCGGCGCGCGGCGGCATCAAGCTGGGCCGCCAGCGCCTTGAGTTCCTCATCATCCAATTCTGGCCGCGGCTCGGTCAACGGCGGACGCACGAGGCCTTGAAACAGCAATTTACGCATCGTGCCGCCTCACAGATCGCACCCCGAATAGGAACAGTTGAACGATTTGTTGCAGAGCGGAAAGTCCGCCACGATATTGCCCTCGATAGCGGCTTCCAAAAGCGGCCACTGAAACCAGGATGGATCGCGCAAGTGACAGCGTACAACGCGACCATCGGCATCGAGACGAAGCCACACGAGAACATCTCCGCGAAACCCTTCGACGAGGACGAGACCTTCACCTGCGTTCCTGGCTGGAGAGATCCGTATTGCACCGCCCGGAAGACCGTCGAGAATCTGCTTAATCAGCGACAGACTCTGTTCAATCTCGCGAATGCGAATCCAAACGCGCGCATTGACGTCGCCTTCCTGGAGTACCGGAACGTCGAACGTCAGTTGGTCATATGGCGGATAAGGAAAAACCCGCCGCGCATCGAAAGCCCGGCCTGAAGCCCTGCCCACATATCCCCCCGCGCCGAATTGCCGTGCAAGCGCAGGCTGGAGGATGCCAGTCGAGACTGTGCGGTCCTGGAGAGAGGCAGTTTTGTCGTAGAGTTCGATCAGAGCTGGAAACTGCCGACCGATTTCGGCGAGCAGGTTTCGCAACATGGGAATGTTCAACAAATCAAGGTCGGCCGAAATCCCTCCCGGTACAACGCAATCGCGCATCAACCGGTGACCGAAACACGCATCCGAAGTCCGCAACACGCGCTCGCGAAGCACGGCGCAATGGGCTTGCATCATCGCAAAGGAGGCATCGTTGCAAATGCCGCCGATGTCGCCCAGATGATTGGCCAGCCGTTCGAGCTCGGCCATGAGAGCGCGCAGCCAATGGGCGCGCGGCGGTGCATCCGTTCCGACCGCCGCCTCCACCGCGCGCGCAAACGCGATGGCATAAGCCACGGTGCTGTCGCCGGACACTCGCCCTGCGAGTTTCGCCGCGCGCTCCAGATCGGCGCCACGCATGAGCGCCTCTACACCCTTGTGGGTGTACCCCAGCCTGGCCTCCAGTCTGACGACCGCTTCGCCGTTCGCATGAAAGCGGAAGTGGCCAGGTTCGATGATGCCAGCATGAACCGGACCAACCGCAACCTGATGCACGCCCTGCCCGATGACGGGAAGGAAGGCATAGGGCGCCGTTTCGCTCTCAGCCGTTTGCTCGCCGAGCGGATGACGCAGGCCCCACCGGCTGTGATCGAGCCAAGGCCGAGCATCGGGACCATTTTCGGGTTCAAGTCCGAACAAATCTTGGATTGTGCGTTCCAGACGGATCGCTGGAGGATGATATTGCGCGACCGAAGGAAATCGTCCGCTCGAACACTCCAGGCTGACGACTGCCATTTGTTTGGCCACTTCATCCAGAAGTGCCATGTGAACAGTACCGGCATCGCCCCATAAGCCTGACAACGTCCATTGAGAAGCAGAAAGCTGACCGGCTATGTTCTGCCAGACATCTGCGCTCACGATGGCGCGCGGCCATGGTGCGTGCGCCTCCACCCGGCGTCCGGCGTCCATGAGATAGGCCAATGTCGGGATGCTTTGCATGGCTAGCCCAGCATCTGTGCGACGTGCTGAAACCACACCACCATCGGCGCAGGCAGATAGACTCCCGCTGTTACGACCAACGCAAGATGCGCGAAGATGGGCACATAAGATGCCCGGACGGGCTCGGTGCTACCGGTCGGTTCGCCGAACGCAAATCCCTGCAGGCGCATCATCAACGCGCCGAATGCGATCAGAAGACCAAAAACCAGCGCCACGGCGACGAGCGGCTCGCGCGCAAAAGTCGAACTGACGATCAGGAACTCGCTCATGAAGATACCGAGCGGCGGCATGCCTGCAATGGCGACGACGCCCAGTACGAGCGACCAGCCAAGCACGGGATGGCTTACCGTCAGCCCGCGGATTTCGGAGATGCGCTGCGTGCCCTTGACCTGCGCAACATGGCCGACAGTAAAGAAAATCGCCGATTTGGTGAGGCTGTGCATCGTCATTTGGAGAAGGCCTGCGAAGTTCGCCAACGCCCCGCCCACCCCGAAGGCGAAGACTATGATCCCCATGTGTTCGATGGAAGAATAGGCGAACAACCGTTTGATGTCCCGCCTGCGATAAAGCATGAACGCGGCAAACAGAACCGAGATCAGTCCCACCGTCGCCATCAGCGGTCCCGGCGCAATTGCCGCGGCATTGGCCGCCATCAGCATCTTGAACCGCAGGATGGCATAGAGCGCCACATTCAGCAGCAGGCCGGATAGTACCGCAGAGATCGGCGTTGGGCCTTCCGCGTGTGCGTCCGGCAACCAGGCATGTAATGGCGCGAGGCCGACCTTTGTGCCGTATCCGAGAAAGAGGAAAACAAATGCCACGTTCAAAAGCGCGGGATCGAACGCGGCAACGCGCGCGATCAGGACGGTCCATGTCATGCCCTGAAGCCCCTCGCCCACCACGGGTTGTGCCGCCATATAGACGAGAATGGTGCCGAATAGCGCAAACGCAATTCCAACACTGGCAAGGATAAAATATTTCCATGCGGCTTCCAGCGCCTCATGGGTCCGGTAGATGCCGACCATCACGACGGTCGCAAGCGTCGCCAACTCGATCGCCACCCACATCAGGCCGATATTGTTGGCAATCAACGCCAGGTTCATGCCGAACATCATCACCTGGTACATCGCGTGATAGAAACGCAGATAGGCCGGCGTGAGACGTCCGGTTTCCAGCTCATGACCGATATAGCTCGCGCTAAACACGCTGGTTGTGAAGCCGACAAAGGTGTTGAGCACGATGAAAACGATGTTGAGATCGTCGACGAGAAAATAGGTGCCCGTTCGGGGATGCTCCGCGAACAGCGAAAGCGAGGCCAGAAACGTAAGCAGACTGGACAGCATGTTGAGCCGGGCCGAAAGCCGGTAGCTCGGAAGGACCGCCAACAATGCAGCCGATACGACTGGAGTGACCAGGACCAATGTTACGCCGTCGAGAATGTCTTTCACCGGCGCTCTCCCCGAAAACGATCGAGCGCACGCAAATCCACCGTGTCGAACCGTTCGCGGATACGGAACAGGAATATCCCGATCACGATGAAGGCGATCAGGACCGAGAAGGCGGTGCTGATTTCGACCACCAATGGCATTCCTCTCGCGCCAGTTGCCGCGAGTACGAGTCCATTTTCAAGGGACATGAAGCCGACAACCTGACCCACTGCATTGCGCCGCGTCACCATGATGAGCAGGCCAAGAAGCAGGACGGAAAGCGCAAACGCAAGATCTTCCCGCGCGATCAGGTTTGCCTCAGTGGTCACCCCCAGCATGACGGCCATCGAAAGTCCGACCAGACCGATACCCGCAAGCATGGTTGGCCCAATGCCGGTGATCGTTTCGATTTCGCGGTGTATGCCGAGCTGCACGATCATGCGGTGAAGCACGACCGGTATGACGATCGCCTTGAAAGCCAGTGCGATGAGCGCCGTTATATAGAGATGGGGCGCGCCCTGGATATAAGCCTGCCAAGCGACGGAGAGAGACAGCACAACGGCGTGAAGGGCATATACGTTAAGGAGCGCATAGAGGCGATCCTGATAGAGCAGCAGGAAGCTTACCAGCACGAGCCCGCCAGCCAGAAGATGGGCGACATCGAATGCCAGACCGTGCATCTAGAGGCCCCTCGATACGAACAGCAGCAGCGCGCCTAACAGCCCGAGCATCAGGGCGGCCCCGAGGAACGTGGGAACGCGGAACACTCGCATTTTGGCAACAGAGGTTTCGAAGACTGCGAGCGCCGCGCAGCCCAATGCGATCTTGACCGCGAAAAAGACGGCGCCCCATGCGTAGGCCGGCCAATCGGTGCGCATGGGCGCCATGCCCCAGGGCAGGAAGATGCAGGCGATCAGAGAAAGATACAGCAGCAGCTTGAGCGAAGCGGCAAGTTCAAGCAGGGCCAGATGACGGCCGGAATATTCCAGCACCATGGCCTCATGCACCATGGTGAGTTCGAGATGGGTGGCAGGATTGTCGACCGGTATGCGTGCATTTTCGGCAATTCCCACCATTACCAGCGAAACCAGCCCAAGACCCAACGTCACCCGCAAACCCACATCGGGCGACACCATATACCGGGCAATAGACGACAACTGTGTGGAGCCGGCCAGCAGCGCCAGCGAGAACACAATCATAATCATCGCGGGCTCCGCCAACGATGCGATCATCACTTCACGACTGGAACCCATGCCGCCGAAGCTCGTACCGACATCCATGCCAGCAAGCGCCAGAAAAAAGCGGGCACTGCCCAGCAAAGCCACAATGGCGATGAGATCCGCCGTCCAACTGAACAGCAACCCCGTTGCAAAGGTGGGCACCAGTGCGGCGGCAACCCAGGTTGCGGCAAAAATAAGATAGGGTGCCGCGCGAAACAGCCACGATGCGTTATCGGCCAGCACCGTCTCTTTTCGTGCGAGCCTGATGAGATCGCGATAGGGCTGGAGGAGCGGCGGCCCCTTGCGCCGCAATAGCCGCCCCTTGATCTTTCGCACCAGACCTGTGGCAAGCGGCGCGAGTGCGACGACCAGGATCATCTGCGTCAATTGAACCGTAATATCATGAATCAGCGCCATATCGTGATCACCAACAGAAGAACGACGAGCGCGACGAAGACAAAGCTGAGATAGCGGCGAATGGTGAGAAACTGCAGCAGGTTGAGCTTGCCAGCCGCAAGCCCGACCATGCCGGCAAGCGGCGCATAAACCACGTCCCACACGACATCTTCCAGATGAACGTCGAATTTCGCGGGCCGCATATCGCCCGGGGGCGGCATTTCGATTTGCTCCCGGGCGCGGAAGACCAAGGTGCCGAAGACGCGCCTGATGGGCTGCGCGAAGCTTCCGGCTGTGTATTGCGTCAGCGGGCTTGCATTGGGAAAACCGCAATCCCAGGCGGCTGATCGGCGCGTTGCCTTGGAAGCAAGCAAATGAATGACATAAGCCGTAATCGAGGCCGACACGGTGATGAACAGGAACACAAGAAGCCCGTTATAAGAGCTTCGATCCTTCGTGATCGGCACCAGTGACAACCACGGCACGGCGGACTGCTTCGGCATATGTCCGCCCAGAACGCTCTGCAATACGGGGCCGAGCGAGTCGATGAAATAACCGGGCAGCATTCCGGCGAGCAGACAGACGGTTGCAAGCGCCAACATCACCGCAAGCGAAATCCGGTCGGTTTCGGCGGCTTGCGCCGCGGCCGGACTGCGCGGAAGGCCCAGAAAAGCTATGCCGTAGACTCGGACAAAGCATGCCGCCGCAAAGGCAACCGATAGCGCAAGCAACGCACCCACCGCCGGAACAAGCAATTTGAGGCCCCATTGCGGAAGCTCTGGGCTCAGCAGAATTGCCTGAAAGGTGAGCCATTCGGAAGCGAAACCGTTGAACGGCGGCAGCGCCGAAATCGCTGCGCACCCTGCAAGAACCGCAAAGGCCGTCGTCGGCATGCGATGGATCAGTCCGCCCAGCTTTTCCATGTCGCGTTCGCCCGTCGCCACAACCACGGCGCCGGAGCCAAAAAAGAGCAGGCTCTTGAAAACCGAATGGTTGAAAGCGTGAAACAGCGCCGCTGCCAGCGCGAGAACAGCGGCAACCTGAAAGCCATTGGCGCCGAAGGCGAGTGCCAGGCCAAGACCGACGAAAATGAATCCGATGTTCTCGATCGTGCTGTAGGCCAGCACGCGCTTCAGATCGGTTTGGAACAAGGCGTAGAGCACGCCCATCACAGCCGTGGCGCTGCCCAATGCGAGTACCACGATCCCCCACCACCAGACCGGCGGCCCGAGCAGGTCGAACACGATGCGGATAAAGGCATAAATCGCCACCTTGGTCATCACGCCGCTCATCAGTGCAGAGACATGGCTAGGTGCGGCGGGATGGGCGAGCGGCAGCCAGACATGCAGCGGCACGAGTCCGGCTTTCGACCCCGCACCTATCAACACGAGTAGCAATACGAGCGCAGCGTAGGAAGCCGACGGATGATGCGCCCTGATGGCTTCAAATCCGTATTGTCCGTTCGGGCCCGCAAGCAGACCGAAGGCAAGTAAAAGCGCCATGGTCCCGAAACTTGCCATCAAAATATAGATATAGCCCGCGCGCGCGTTGTCCGGGACACGATGATGCGCCATCACCAGCGCCCAAGACGCCAGCGACATGAACTCCCAAGAAAGCAGAAAGGTGAACGCATCGTTCGCGAGAACGACGAGTGTCATGCCGCCGAGAAACGCCGGAAAGAATGGTAGCACACGTTCGGGCGAGGATTCGTGCCTGCCGTATCCCAGTCCATAGATGCTCGCGCTGGCCGAGCCCAGTCCCACAATAAGAAGAAACAGCGATGACAACGGATCGATGCGGAAATTCGCGCCTATCGCGGGCAACCCCAACGGCAGGCGAACGATTTCGGGATGCGCGGCATTCAGACCCGTCCATGCGGCAACGCATATGACGATCGAAACGATCGCCGTCGCGGAATAAATCAAGCTTGTCGCGCCGGGGCGGCGCGCGAACGAGGCCGGCATCAGCGCAAGTCCGAAGAACGCCATGACACACCACAAAACTGCGAGCGCGGTCATGGTGCACGCGCCGGCTTCAGGCGTACGCCGCGTCCGCCGCCAGAACTCGCGGCATTCTCCGCGAGCAATTCCACACCGGCCTTTTCAAGAGCGGCGATGAGCTTGGTGAGAGAATCGACGTTGCCCCTCACCAGATTTTTGCTGGCCTCCATCCGTTGAATCGTGGGAAGCGACAGGCCCGCCAGGGCGGACAAACGCCGCTGATCGAGCCCCAGCAGAGCCCGCGCCGCACGCAATTGATTGGCAGTTATCATGTTTTAAACATCACTTATGCCGTCTTTATAAGCATATATACAGTTTATTCAACCCATATTCATGCGTGATTGTGAAGCTTGTTCGGTCGGCGGATAGTGGCGGGTAGATGTGTATTGACGGCATGGCGCGAAAAGCAGTTTTCGGGCAATACCGGCTGCTTATTGAAGTGATTGCCCGCCCAGACGGAACGAACAGACGAGTGGGCCAACGATTTGCGTCAAGCCATCAGGCCATTCGAGCAAGAGATAGACCAATTCGACCAGCGCAATCTTCGCAACTGAGAAGCAGGCTTCGTAATTGGTTTGAAGAGCAATCTTCTGACTGCCATTCCAAAAGATGGCGCCAAGTTTTTCATGCATCTTCTGAAACGCGAGCGAGCGCTTAGATCATTGCTTAGAATGCAACGTGCAGCACGGCCTTCCGGCAGGCGCTCAACTCGTAGTGTCCCCAGTACCGGTTACAATTACGGTCAAATTTTCAATCGAACGCCGCGCCCGCCACCGGGGCTAGGTGCGCCTTCGCCAATCAAGACGATTCCGGACGCCTCCAAAGCGCTGATCAGCTTCATCAGGGAATCGACATTGCCCCTGATCACGCCATCACTCGCTTCCATTCGCTGAATGGTGGGCACCGAGAGGCCCGATTTCTCGGCGAGTTCGCGCTGATCGATCCCGGCAAGAGATCTGGCGGCACGCATTTGGGCAGCAGTAATCATGGCGCGCTTTCGGCGGTGTCGTGAAGAGTCTTATTTGGTACCGTTATATATATTTTTTTCACGTGATTTTTCATGTGTCAAGCATAAGTCGAAGCAATAACGTCATAAAGTCAGGGGTCACAAGCGCTCTTCACTGGTGATGAGTCCGGTACCATCTTTTGGTTTTACGATATTGGGACTGGAAGAGCCGCCTGTATCGACAGCCGAGCTCGGTCAGCGCACCGGATGCCGTGGCTTGGGATCGATGTGTGGCCAGCTTTGTGGAGTATTGGCGTAGCAACTTTTGGCGCCACAGCACGAGCCATCAACAAATTTCTGGATTGACCTGGATACAAGCAATGATGTCGAAGGGTCTCCTCCCGCACCGGACGCGCCCATCAGGCCCAGATTGATCCAGATCAATTTACTTTAAGCATTTCGCACGACAATTTGTTTTCGTTGAGGTGTTGTCATGACATACACCGGTTCTGGCTATTTGAAGCGCGCACAGGAATGTGCGCGCCTAGCAAGCCTGACCGATGACCAAATTCTGAGAGCTGAACTGCTGAAGTTACGGCAGTCTTACTTGATCGCAGCGGAGCGCTTGCAAGAAATGGAACATAAACCAATTGAGAAGCGCTTTTAGCTTCCGCTACCAGCAACACCTAATTAGCGCGGATCATTTGAAGCAGTACTTCATCTCTCCGTATGAAATGGTGGTAAAGAGCAGCGAGCACATGGCCGATGGCAAGTCCGACAAGTGCATACGCGGCCAATTCATGAGCCTCAGTCAAAGGACCGAAAATCTCACGCGTCCTTGCGAAAGGCGAAGCAATTTGGAACAGGCCAAAGTCCAGCCCCCGCCCGCGATAAAGCAGCGTGGGAATGCCGATCAACGTAACCACGACGACTAAGACGTAGAGAAGGAAATGCACGATAGCAGCGGCCCGCCGCACAGCGGGGCTAATTTGTTGCGACATTGGAGGCGGCTTATGACCAAGGCGCCACCACATGCGAACAGCGGTAAGCAATAGAATCGTAAGGCCAATAAGTGCATGGACATTGACAATCGCATGCTCCCACTCCTTTGGAAACAAATCGATTGTCAAGCCGAGGCCAAATGCGACGGCTATCAATCCCGCAAGCAACCAATGCAATACTATAGCCACTATATCGAAATGAGCAGGTGGCGTCATCGTACAAAACCTTATCCTACGAAGAAACGATAAGGTATATTACCTTCCATTCATTGATCTCAATCAATCTATAGCGACGGACTTCATTGGGCTGCATCCCATTGCGCTTCGGCCAGCATGGTGCGAGCGATCTCCTGCTCTCCCATTACGACGACGTCGGCGCCGAGCTGCGTCAGGTGCTCGATTTCCGCGTCGAAATGCGCCCGCGCGATGATGCGGAGTTGGGCGTTCCGCTTGCGGGCCTTTTGTACGATCTGGCCGGCCTCAAAGGCTTCGGGGATCGCAACAAACATCAACCGAGCGTGTGCGAGCCCAGCCGCATCAAGGATGTCATCCTGGACAGCGTTGCCGATGATCGCTTCCACGCCGAGAGCGGCCAGCTTGTCGCGCGCGTCGCGAGATACCTCGATGACCAGGAACGGGATACCTGCCTTCGCCAGCCGGTCTGCGATCAGCCGTCCCACTCTGCCATAGCCGACAAGCACTGCGTGATCGGTCAAGGAGGTCGGCGGGATCGTGTCCCGTTTAAGTTTCGCCGGCATTTGATCGCGCGTAGCGTCGAGGCGGCGGCGCCACAAATCGGCGGCATAGAACAGCGCGGGATTGACGATGATCGACAGGAGAGACGCGCCGAGAATGAGATCGCGCGCGGTGGATGGCATCACATCCAGCTTCACTCCAAGATCCACCAGGATAAACGAGAACTCGCCGATCTGCGCCAATGCGACGCCGACCCGCAACGCGTTGGTCAACGGATAGCCAAACAACCGGCACACCAGAATGGTCACTGCGCCATTTCCGATCAGCACCAACACGAAGATCAAAGCCAAGTGCCACGGCTTCTCGAACAGGACCGAAGGATTGAACAGCATTCCCACTGAGACGAAGAACAGGACGGCGAAGGCGTCGCGCAGCGGCAATGTTTCTTCCGCCGCGCGCTGACTGAGCTCGGACTCGCTCAAGATCATGCCTGCGAAGAAAGCACCCAACGCAATCGAGACGCCGAACAGTTCCGCTGCGGCCAGTGCCACGCCCAATGCCAGCGAGAGAACCGCCAACCGGAACAACTCGCGGCTGCCAGTGTGTGCGATATAGTGCAGGAGCAATGGGATCACGCGCCGTCCAATGACCAGCATGACTGTGATAAAGAGAATGAACTTGCCCACCGTCAGGCCAAGTGCGCCGCCGATTGCACCGACACCAGGCCCATGCGTCGCCCCACTGTGCAAAAGGCTGGTGACGGGCGGAAGCAACACCAAGGCCAACACTGTGAGCAGGTCTTGAACCACGAGCCAGCCAATCGCGGTCTTTCCGTAATCGGTATCGATGGCGCGATGGTCCTGCAGCGTGCGCAGCACAACCACAGTGCTTGCGACCGACAGGCAAACGCCGAACACGACCGAGCCCGGCAGGGGCCACCCAAGAAGCCAACCCGCACCGGTCCCGAGAAGTGTTGCACTCGTCACCTGGAGCACGGTCCCCGGCGCGACCAGTCGCCGAACGGCGATCAGATCGCCTAAGGAAAAATGCAGCCCAACGCCAAACATCAGGAGGATGACGCCGATTTCGGCCAATTGCAGCGTCAAGTGTGGGTCAGCGACAAACCCCGGCGTGAACGGCCCGACGGCCACTCCGGCCAACAGATAACCCACCAGCGGCGGAAGTCGCAGCCGGTTGGCGACCATGCCCAAGAGGAAGGCCAGTCCAAGGCCGAGTACGATGGCGGCAATAAGAGGCGGTTGTGAGGACACACCGAAATCCCAGTGTTTAACGTCGCAGAACGGGCCGCCCTATCCGCCGGAGCGCATTGAAGCGAACCCTCAATCCTGCCCACCGCTGAATATGCGCGACAAAAGGATGCCGTCAATTCTGCATGACGACTTCTCAAAGCTTCCCGACGATTCGCGAAGTATTTGGCTGTAAGAGAGTTACCTTGTCACGCGCCACACCGCATTGCCCACATCGTCGGCAATTAGAAGCCCACCGTGGCTATCGATAGCAAGCCCTACGGGGCGACCGCGCATCTTATCGCCGTCGAGGAAGCCAGTGACCACATCTTCGGCCATGCCGCTGGGGCGGCCGTGGGCGAACGGCACATAGACGACCTTATAGCCGTTGAAGACGTCGCGATCCCAACTGCCATGTTCGCCGATAAACGCGCCGCCGTGATAATGCGCCGGCAGATTGGTGGCATTGTAGAAGACCAATCCCAAAGGCGCCACATGGGAACTGAGCGCGTAATCGGGCGGGATCGCTTTGGCGACAAGATCGGGCCTCTCGGGCTTCACGCGCGGATCGACGTGCTGACCCCAATAGCTGTACGGCCAGCCGTAGAACGCGCCCTTCTTCACCGAGGTCAGATAATCGGGAACGAGATCCGGCCCGATTTCATCGCGTTCGTTGACGACAACCCAGAGCACATTGGTATGCGGTTCGAATTGCAGGCCGTTCGGATTGCGCAGGCCCGTTGCATATTCGTGGTGCGCGCCGGTGGCACGGTCGATTTCCCACACCGAGGCGCGGCCTGTTTCGGCACTGAGACCGTTCTCTGTGATGTTGCTGTTGGACCCGACGCCCGCATAGAGCTTGGTGCCGTCAGGGCTTGCCGTCAGGCTTTTCGTCCAGTGATGATCGATGGGGAAGGCAGGCAAATCGCAGAGCTTGACGCCGGGCACGGTGATCCTGGTTTGGCCTGTGCGATACGGGAAGCGATAGATGGCATCGGTGTTGGCGACATAGAGATCGTTGCCGACCAGCACGACGCCGAACGGCGCGCGCAGATGGTCGAGGAAAAGGGTATGAAATTCCGGCACGCCATCGCCATTGGCATCGCGGAATAGTAAAATCTGATCCGGCGCTTTGGTGCTGGAATGGGTTTTCTGTTCCATCCAGTTCATCACGAATTCCTTGGGCCGCGCGGGCGGTGGCGCGGTTGGGCCTTCGGGCTCGACCACCAGCACATCGCCGTTCGGCAGCACATAGACCGAGCGCGGGTTCTTCAAATCCTTCGCGAACAACTGAACCTTCAACCCCTTCGGAACGGTCGGCTTGGTGTTGCCCCAGGGCTCCTTCTCGGCCAGATGCATCGGCGGCAGAAGGTATTGATGGATTTTGGGCAGATAGGGATGTGGGCCGATCTGGCGCTTCGGATTCACGGGCTCCGGCCCGCATCCGGTAATCGCAACGGCTGCCGCAAGAGCAACAACGAAAACCGATCTCATTGATCGATCTCCGACGACACGGCGACGTGGTGTTTGTAGACCATCGTCCAGCCATTCCAGCCCGTGACCAGCAGGATCGCGACGACTATGGCCGACAGGATCAATCCAGTCGGAACAACAGAGGTGTAGGCGTCGCGACTGTGGATGAAGGCGTTGATGATCGACAGCACCAACACCAGCACATTGCCCACGGCATGAATCCACGCAGCGCTGAGATCGCGGATGCGCGGTTCGTTCAGGAAATCGATCAGGCCGGCGATGACCGCAAGGATCGCTATCAATATCCCGAAGGTCAGCAGCCACACCGACATATTCGCCCATTGCATGTTGGCTGTCTCGGCATAAGCGATGTCGGAAAGAAGCGTCCCGACGAAACACACGATCGGAATCGGAACTAGCATGACGTGAATGGGATGATATCCAATTCGGGCTGTCGACCGGGGATTGCCGCCGGGCATGATGTACTTCTCCATCAGGAGCTGTGATATCTAACGCCTCTCGCGGCCAACGAGTTTCACCGGCCACCGCGCAACTATCGTGCCGCGACCTCATTCAGGAATGCGTTCCGGAATCTTGTAGCGCAACGAAGCGTACTTCGCTTAGTGTTTTGCCGAAGTGGTTTGACATTTGATGCTCGCAATTGCGAGCTAGCAGAACGCTGATGATTGGACTTTCATGGCCTTTGTCATCGCCGTGGGAAAGCAACGGGCGGGCGCCTGCTTCTGGAAACCTGCAAGTGAACTCTGTGAATCAATGTAGTGGGTGTGAAGCTACTCCGCCGCCAGTGGCTACCAGCCCACCTAGCCCAAAAACATTTTGCGGCGCGAGCTTGTGCCACCAATGTGACCCAACCAGATTTCGGCGAAAACCTGAGGGCTTTGCTGCCAGCTAAGTTATTGATTGAGCTGGTAGCAGCGGACGGATTTGAACCGCCGACCAAGGGATTATGATTCCCCTGCTCTACCACTGAGCTACGCTGCCAAAAAACCAGCCGAGGCGCGGGGTTTAAGGGTGGGGTCTGGACGTGTCAAGGCATGCAAATCAGGCCGCCGCTCGGGTCGGTTCGGCCGCGGAAATCCAGCCGCCGCCCAGCACTCGGCTGCCGTTCGGCTCATAGAAAACGCAAGCCTGACCGGGGGCAACACCTTCCTCCGCCGCCAAGAGTTCCACTTGTGCGGCGTTATTGGGAAGCGGCGTGACAAGGGCCATCACAGGCGGGCGTAGCGAGCGCACTTTCACGGCACATTCGACCGCGCCTCCATGCGGCGCAAGCCAATTTACATCGCGCAAAATGATCGTGCGCATGCGCAGGGCTTCGCGCGGAGCTACGACAACGCGCGCGTTCTTGGCATCGAGCCTGACGACAAAGAGCGGTTCATCGTTGCCGGAAAGGCCAAGCCCCTTGCGCTGGCCGACGGTGAAATGGACCACGCCGTTGTGACGACCCAGCACCTTACCGTCGAGATCAACGATGTCCCCAGGGGCGGCCGCGTCCGGGCGTAGTTTTTCGACCACCGAAACGTAACGGCCTTCGGGAACGAAACATATGTCCTGGCTGTCCGGCTTGTCGGCAACGAGGAGGCCAAGTTCGGCCGCGATGGCGCGCACCTCGCGCTTTTCCATGCCGCCCAGCGGAAAGCGCAGGAACGACAATTGTTCCGGCGTGGTGTTGAACAGAAAATAGCTCTGATCGCGCGTCGTATCGACCGCGCGATGCAATTCGACACCGTTCGCCCCTTCCATGCGGCGGACATAGTGGCCGGTCGCCAGTGCATCGGCGCCCAATTCTTTCGCGGTGTCGAGCAGGTCGGCGAACTTCACTTTGCTGTTGCACTGAACACAGGGGATCGGCGTTTCACCGCGCGCATAGGAATCCGCGAAGTGCTGCATCACCGCTTTCCTGAAGCGCTGTTCGTAGTCCAGAACGTAGTGGGGGATAGACAGAGACTCAGCTACGCGGCGCGCGTCATGGATATCCTGGCCCGCGCAGCACGCGCCCTTCTTCTGAATCGCGGCGCCGTGGTCGTAAAGCTGGAGTGTGATTCCGACAACGTCGTAACCGGCGCGCTTCAGGAGTGCGGCTGTCACGGACGAATCCACACCGCCCGACATTGCGGAGACGATGCGAGTTTCCTGCGGGGGTTTGCTGGCAGCCGAGTTCATGGGGCTGGCGTATAATCCGTCCGCCCCGACCCGGCAAGTTTCAAGCCGAGGGTAGGTAATTGAGCAACGATACCTGGCTCAACTGCGCAGTCACCTGGACGGCCGCCTGAAGGGCAACCTGGTTCTGGTTGAGCTGCGTGATAGCCGTTCCCATATCCACGTCTTCGAGGGTTGAAACGAAACCTTTGTAAAGCGTGGCTGTCGATTTCTGCTGGTCTATAACGTCATTGAGGTGGTTATAGACGAATCCGTTCGCAGCAGCCTGATTGTTCAGGTTCTGGTTTGCAGCCTGGGCAGCCTGCACCTGAGTTGTCAGGAAGTTGGACTGGACGGTGTTGACGGTATCGCCGAACGGACCGTTGGCGCCGGAATTGAAATTGGCGAGGTCCGCCAGCGATTGAAAGAGTTGCGTGCCGAGATCGGATGCAAGCATACCGACCTGCACCGTCTGACCGCCACCGATATTGACCGATTTCTTGATCGTACCGTTCGAGAACGCATCCGAGACGCTGGGCAACGCTGCAAGGTCAGCGAGCGAATCCACATTGACCGGTGCGGTCGTATCCTTTTCGCCGCCATAAAGATAATTGCCGTTAGCGTCCTTCGAATTGAGAATCTGCTTGGCCTGGTCGAAAATACTCTGCGCCTGCGACATCAGGGTGGACGCATCGTCATCCGCAAGAGCCTTGGTGACGGCCTGGCGCAACTGATCGGCGAGATTGGCGAGCGAGGTCGTTTGGGTATCTTGCAAATCGGCCTGGTTGACGGCGAGTTGGGTCGCGGATTGGATTGCATCAGCGTGGGCCTGGGCAGAGCGCGCCGCTTCGAGCACGGCGGCCTTATCGCCCATTCCGGCATAGGTGTTGGCGACCTTGCCGCTGGCGACCTGTTCCTGTGACTTGTTGAGATTGGATTCGTTTTGCAGAAGCTGCGCGAGCAGGATCTGGGCCTGATTGTTTGTGGCGACGCGGCCGATCATCCCGTCTCTCCTTTATTGAATCTGCAGAAGTGTATCGTAAAGCTGACCGACGATAGTCAGCATACGCGCGCCTGCAGCATAGGCTTGTTGGTAGGTCATCATGTTGGTGAGTTCTTCGTCGAGATTGACGCCAGAATTCGCCGATTGCCGCGACTGGGCTTCCGCAAATCGATCACTCTGTGCGGTGGCATTGGCGGTGACGGTCTGGCTGCGAGTGGCGGCGTCCTGATAGAAGGACGCCGCGTAATCGCCGAGCGTAGCGGCCTGCGCGCCGAGATTGCCGACGCGAGCGAATGTCTGATTCTGCGATTGCAGGTTCTGCAACGCAAGCAGACCACGATTGTCGCCGGACCCCGCTATGCTGTCGCCAGCGGCGGAAGTGGACGTTATGTTGGCCTGGGCGAAGGGAAGTTTTGCGGGATTTGCCACGAGCGCATCGTTCACTTGGAAGCTGGTGGCAATGGCCGCACCATGCCCTGCCCCAAGACCAAACAATGAAGTGAAGCTCATGCCTGTCGAGCCGCGCTGCGTCGTATCGCTGTTCACGTCGAGGCGATAGCCGGCATATTGCGAGGCGGGCGTGATGGTGAGGCTGCCGTCGCTTCCAAGCGTCGCGGTAGCCGCCCCGCCGAAAGCAGTATTTATTGCGGTGACGATGTTGCCAATCGTCATGCCGGCGGTGACGTTGACCGTCGCCTGCTTGCCGACATTGCCGCTATGGTCTTTCAGTGTAAACGTCATCGTGCCTGCGGAGAAGCCGCCCGCGTCGGCGGACTGCAAGCCGGTTGCAGTGATCGAGGGAGCCCCCGTGCGGAAGATATCGTTGAGCCCAAAGAACTGAGAAAAACCGGAGCCACCGCGATCCGAAGGCGTGGTCGCGTCGTCCTGAACCATGATGCCGTTGCCGCCGGTGGCCGATACGGTGAGCGCTCCATTCGAGAAGGTCGCCGAACCGTTTCCACCCAGCGCGGTGTTGAGTGCGGTGACGAAGCTTCCGACCGTGGTGCCAATGCTGACCGTGCCCCCCCCGTCCACTGACAACGTCCCAGCACCGAAATCGACATCGATGCGCGAGACGAGATTGCCATCGGGATCGGCGACAGCGACGGTCGTCTTACCCGTGAAACCGAGGGAGTCGCCCGATAGCAGTCCCGTGTTGCGACCCTCCATGGAGGTCGGCGGCGGTACGGAGGTATTGGCGTTGGCCTGGGCGTTGAACGCCTGGGCCGTGGATTGCGCGAAGTTGCCCAATTCTTGCTGCAGCTCCGACAGCGTGCCGTCGCGCATGTCGATCAGGCCCTTGAGCGTGCCTGACGACAGATGTGGGTCGAGCGTCTGGCTTTGTCCGATGGCACCGCCAGTTGATGGATTGACATTGGAGATCGTGATCGAGCCATAGGTGCCGTTGGAAGCACCCGGCTGATACGAAAGCGTCGCATAGGTATCGCCTACCAGATTCATGCCGTCATTCGTCATCACGACGATGGAGCCGTTCTGTTGGGTGGCGGTGCGCACGTCAATAAGAGACGACAGCTTCTGGATCGCCACATCGCGCTGATCGAGAAGACCAGAGGAGGTGTCGCCGGTAGCATTTGCTTTCTGTATCTCTTGATTCAGTGAATAGATCTGCTGGATGAGACCATTGACACTGCCGACGGTTGTCCCCACCTGCTGATCAACTTGCTGCTGTAGGGTGCTGAGCGAGGACGAGAGACTTGAGATAGTACCGGCAAGGCTCTGGAAAGAATTGAGGATGCCTTGGCGGCTCGCGCTGGAATTGGGTGCTAGCGCGGCGTTACCCAGAGCGGCATAAATGTTATCGAGCTGGGTCGTGAGTGCCGTGCCGTCGCCCGGCTGGCCGAGCATTCCGTTCAACTGATCGAAGATCGTGGATTGGGCAGTGTATTGCTGTGAGGCGCTGTTGGCCGAAAGTGTTTCCTGTGTAAGGAATTTGTCGGCCATGCGCTGGATATCGGCGATATCAACGCCCTGGAGTTGGCCGCCGGTGACAAGAACCTGCTGGTTGACCACGCGCCGCGCATAGCCGGGCGTGTTCATGTTGGCCACGTTGTTGGAGACCACACGCAAGGCGGCGGTGTTGGTCTGAAGTGCCGTCAACGCGCTCGACAGAATGCCGTTCAGGCTCAAGGCGGGCTCCGAATGCTTTTTCCCGCTCAGCTATTCGCAAAGGGCGTGCCAGCAATTGGAGCCGTTTCCAAAGGGTTTTCGCGCGTTTTCCCGGGAGCCGTTGGGCAGAGTTTGCCCAGTCGCGGCAGAACATGCCTCTTGAAATCAGCGCGCATATAACCGCGCGAGCGTGCGCGCGTATGGCTAAAGCGCGCAAACCATGCCGCAAAAAACTGGTCCAACCCTTGCTTGGTGGGGTTTGGATCAATGCGGGATCATTCGCGTGGCTGTCATGGCTGCTCACGCTGCTCACACGAAAGCGGACGCTCATGTGCATGGCGCACATGGCGCACAGAGCGCCGCTGTCCCGGCGGGCGAGGCCGTACTGTTCGCCAATCTGCTCGCGCAAATGGGCGAAGCGGATCAAAGCGACGCGGGGACCGGCAAAGGTTCGATCGATCCAGAGAAACTTCTCGACGCGCACGCTCCGGCCGGAAATTCCAAGAAAATCAAGGACCACGCGGACGATACGATAGGTCAATTCGCCGACCTGCAAGCGATGCCAGCGCATTTGGCGGTGTTGAACGCGAAGTTCGCCTCCGCGATTGGCGAGACGGCGCATTCCAAACACGACAAGGCTGACAAGAAAGCCGATCCCGTGGACGCGCTGGATGCCGCCAAAGACGCAGGCAACGCCAAGCAAATCCTCAACCGGATTCTCGAGGCGAAGACCGGGAATAGCGAGCCTGCAAAAGATGGGAAGAAAGCGCCCGCCGAAACCATTGTTACGGCGGATACGCAGCCACTGGTTCCCCCCGCTGCATCCGCAGCAGCCGCACCATCTGTGACGGAACCGGCGAAGGGCCGGAACGCACCCGCGAAACATTCGGATGCCGTCAAGGACGTGCAGGCGGCGGATGCGGCCAAAACCGCTATCGTGCCTTCAGATAACGCCGCCGAAGCCGACACAAAGGCCGACGCGAAAGCGAAAGACTCCAAGGATGCAAAAGTCGATACCGCGAAGGACGCGGCATCGCAGACCGCAATAGCCGATAAAGCCGAAGCGCTCGCGGCTGCCGCCGACAAGACGGTTCGCCAAGGAGCCGCTTCCCAAGGGCCACAGGCGCGTGCGTTGCCCTTGCATCTGGAAGCACAAGTCGCGGCGAGCCAGAGCGGAAATGGCGGCAAGACCGGCGGGGACGGCAATTCGGCACACCCGCAGGGTCAGCACGCGAAAATCGATACCGACACACAACCGCGCGAGGACACCCCTCAGGCGGCAGCGCCAACTCCGTTGAATAACGCCAGCGCGACGCAATCCGCGGCGCACACGCAAACCCAAACCGCGAATGTCCAACCGGTTACGGCGCAGGGGCAGACACAGACCTCTTCGCCCGTTGTTGCGGCTTCGCTGCAAGTGGCGCCGCAGACTGCACAAATGGCCGCGCAGCCCGATATCGCGGCGCTTGCGGTGCAGATCGCGGCGAAATCCGGCGACGGCAACAAACAGTTCGACATTCGTCTCGATCCGCAGGAATTAGGCCGGGTCGAGGTGAAGCTCACCATCGACGACCAGGGCCGTGCACAAGCGCATCTTGCAGTCGAAAAGCCGCAGACCCTCGATATGCTGCAGAATGACCGCGGCAACCTTGAACGCGCGCTGAAGGATTCCGGTATCGCCCTTTCACAAAACGGGCTGAACTTTTCGCTCAAAGGCCAGGAACGCCAGCAAGGCGACAATACACCATCGTTCCGCGGACGCAGCCGCAGCTTGGCCGTGACCGCAGCCATTGAAAGCGCATCGGCGGCGACCGCCGCTTCTACAAACTCATTTGTGGCGGGCAATGCCCGTCTCGATATCCACGTCTGAAGGAGAACGCCATGAGCGTCACCCCCGTTGGAACGAACACTGCCGATCCCAATGCGCAAAGTACCACCGCCAGCAAATCTCTGGCGAGCAATTTCGACACCTTTCTGACACTGCTCACGACGCAGCTTCAAAATCAGGATCCGCTTTCGCCAATGGATTCCAACCAGTTCACGCAGCAATTGGTGGAATTCTCCGGCGTTGAACAGCAAATCAACACCAACAAAAATCTCGAAACGCTGGTGAGCCTCGCGCAAGGACGTTCCAGTGCCGATGCGGTGAGCTATCTCGGCAAATCCGTGACGCTTTCCAACGGCAAAGGCGCGCTAATTAACGGACAGGCTACTTGGACCTATGCACTCGACGATAAGGCGAAGGCAAACACGCTTACGGTCAGCGATGCGAATGGCAAGGTCGTCTACACGGCAAACGGCGAACTCACGACGGGCGTTCACACCTTCAACTGGGACGGCAAGGATGCTTACGGAAACCTGCTCCCCGACGGTCAATACACCTTTACCTTATCGCCCGTAGCCAGTGACGGCTCGGCGGTAAATTACGCGGTCGCCAGCAAAGGCGTGGTCGCACAAGTCGATTTCAGCGGTTCCGAACCTCAACTGATGATCGGACCGATGGAAATACCGCTTTCGGAAGTAGCGGCACTGCAGAACTGAAGAACCGGCGGCCGAGAAACGGCGCCACCCAACAATGACCGCGAAAGGGCGAAGCTCTCTTAGCGGTGACGGAATAAAGGAAAGTACCATGAGCCTCACCGGCGCCATGATGATCGGCGTGACCGGCCTCAATGCGAACAGCAAGGCCCTGTCGATCGCTTCTTCCAACATCGCCAACGTGAACACTGTTGGCTACAAGGCTGGCCAGAACAATTTTTCGACCTTGCTTGCCGACTCGATGGGATCGGGCGACATCTCCTCGCAAGGCGTAATTTCCATCGGCACACAGAACGTGACGCAGCAGGGCCTGCTGCAAACTACGCAATCGCCAACCGACCTGGGCATCAACGGCAACGGCTTCTTTGTCGTCAATCAGCTCGCTGACGGCACCGGCCGCACGCTCTATACCCGTGCCGGCAACTTCACGCCGGATTCCAACGGCGATCTAAAGAACGCTGCAGGCTTTTATTTGATGGGCTGGCCCGTCGACATCAACGGCAACATCCCCACCGACCGCAATGACATGAGTCCGGTCAATGTGGCGGGTCTTTCCGGCAAGGCGCAAGCCACCACCGAGATGACGGTGCAAGCGAACTTGCAGGCTTCGACCACCGCGAAGACTTATGCCGTCGGCGATATGGCGAGCGGCGCAGTGACACCGGACTTCACGCGCACGATCAACGTGTATGACAGCCAGGGTGGCGCGCAACCACTGGGGATCTCGTTCGTCAAGACTGGCGCAAACACCTGGGCCTATGAAGTGAGTTATCAGGGTGCCAGCACGAATGTGACGGGCACCAACCCAATCGCCACCGGCACAATGACGTTCAATTCCGACGGCACGCTGGCCAACGCCAATAGCCCGGCGACGCCGGCAACCGGTATGATCGACGTAACGGTTCCCTGGAATCCGGCGACGTCCGGTCTGCAGCCGCAGGCTTTGTCGTTGAATATGGGTACCGTCGGTAGCTCTGACGGCCTCACGCAGTTCGATAGCCCCTCGGCATTGGTGAATTCATCGGTCAATGGCGCATTGTTCGGCAACCTGACCGGCGTGAACATCGACCCGAACGGTTTCGTGACGGCGCAGTTCTCGAATGGCCTCGTGCAAAAGATTTACAAGTTGCCCATCGCAACCTTCTCGAACCCTAACGGTTTGGCGGCGGTATCGGGCAATGCCTACGCAGTGACCAACGAGTCGGGTAACGCCATCGTCGGCGAAGCCAATACGGGCGGAGCCGGTTCGATCTCCTCCAGTTCGCTCGAGAGTTCGACTGTTGATCTCGCGGGTGAATTTACGAATCTTATCACGACGCAGCGGGCTTACTCCGCATCGGCACGAATCATAACGACCGCCGATCAGATGTTGCAGCGTCTCGATCAGATCCCGACCTGACGATGAAGAGCGCCGCTGAAAATGCGGCGCTCTTTTCCTGAATAGAGACAATTGGAGCGGAGCAATTTTGGTTTTGTTTACCTTGCTCTTTTGCCTGTTTTTTAGAAGCGGAGCGTAGCTTGGGCCCCGGTAGTGAAGTTGGGAGTAACATTATGGCCGACGAGCGCAGAGGGCGCGTCAGCTACGTCATCGGACCGGATGGGAGTCCGTTGACGTTAGCCGATCTTCCGCCGCCGCAAACAAAGCGCTGGGTCATCCGCCGCAAGGCCGAAGTCGTGGCCGCGGTGCGCGGCGGACTTTTAAGCCTGGATGAAGCCTGCAAGCGTTACACGCTAACAGTCGAAGAATTCCTCGCTTGGCAACGCGCCATCGAACGCTTCGGCCTGGCGGGCCTGCGCGCCACGCGCGTTCAGCAGTATCGTAACTGAGGTCGTGCGAGGTTTCTTCAAATCTGAATGAAACGTTAACCGAGAAACCGCACGGCGGTTTTGAATTCCTCTTGCCGCGTTAAGTCCGCTTTTACCACAACACCGGCAATGTTTGCCTAGCACGAAGGCGGACATCGAAAAGACGTCTGCCCCGGGGTAAGCGGAGGGCAGTTTGCCGGAATTCCTGAGAGGTGTTGGAGCCGCACGGTTCGGCGCGATGGCGGGCGTGGCCGCCGCGCTCACCGCATTCTTCCTCTATGTCGCAGGCGTGATCTCTGAGCCCGCCAAGACAATTCTCTATGCGGGACTTGAGCCGCGCGAAGCAGCCCAGGTGACTGCCAAGCTCGACGCAATGGCCGTGAAATACGACACGCGAGGCGACGGCACTATTCTCGTTCCTTCCGACCAAGTGAACAAGCTGCGCATGGAGCTGGCGTCGGAGAACCTTCCGGCGGCGGGCGTCGGCTACGAGATCTTCGACAAGTCCGACACCTTTGGCGCCACGGCCTTCACGCAAAACATCAACAAGCTGCGGGCGCTGGAAGGTGAACTCGCCCGGTCGATCCAGACGATTTCGGGCATTGAATCCGCCCGCGTACACCTTGTCGTTCCGGAACACGAAATCTTCGCGCGCGATTCCCAGCCTCCGAGCGCATCAGTGGTTTTGAAAACACGCGGACGGCTTGATCGCGGCCAAGTCGAGGCGATTCAGCACCTCGTGGCGGCAGCCGTTGCGAATATGGATTCGCAGCGTGTCGCGATCATTGACGATCGCGGCGATCTTCTGGCGGGCGGCGATGGAAAGACCGGCGCCAATGCGGGCGCACAAGACCAGGAACGCGCAACAACGAGCTTCGAGGACCGCCTGCGTCAGCGTGTAGAGAATATCCTTTCCAGCGTGGTCGGTCCCGGCCATGTACGCGTGCAAGTGTCCGCCGATATGAACTACAACCATGTGAGCGAGACGTCGGAATCCTATGACCCGGATTCCAAAGTAGTTCGCTCCTCGCAAACCGTTGAGCAAAGCTCCAGCGATACGCAATCCGACGGCGCGGCCAATGCCGTATCGGTGGCGAACGCGCTTCCCAACGCGCAAACGCCGCCTTCCACCCCCGGCGGTGGCGACAAGTCGAGTTCGACGCGTACCGAGGAAACCACCAACTACGAGATTTCCAAGACAGTCAAAACTTCGACGCTCGAAGGCGGCGACATCAAGAAATTGTCGGTGGCCGTTGTGGTAGACGGCGATGCCACCACGGATACCTCCGGCAAGACGACCTATAAAGCGCGCACTCCCAAGGAGATGGCACAGATCGAAGCATTGGTGAAATCCGCCATCGGCTTCGATGCCAAGCGCGGTGATCAGGTGCAGGTCACCAACATGGAATTCGCACACCTGGATGCAGGTCCTGTAACGCCGGAGGAAGAACCTCTACTGGGCTTCCAGACCGGTGACTGGATCAAGATCATCGAAGTGGCGATCCTTTCAATAACAGCCCTGTTACTCGGCTTCTTCGTGATGCGGCCACTGATCACGCGCATGTTCACGCCGGTAAGCGCCCTGCCCGCTCCTGCATTCACGCCGGCGCAGATTGCGGCTGGCGAAGCGCAAGCTGCAAATGCAGCACAGGGATCGGGTGGCCCCGCTGCGCTGCCTGCTCCAAAGGAAAATATGATCGACGTCTCACGCATTGACGGACAGGTGCGGGAATCTTCCATCAAGAAGGTAGGCGAGGTCGTGCAGTCGCATCCTGAGGAAGCGCTGTCGATCTTGCGCACCTGGCTCCACGAACCGGCGTAACGACCATGGCCCGCAGTACAAAACCCATTGCCAAAGAAGACGTAAAATCGCTCACCGGTGCCGAACGCGCCGCCGTCATCATGCTGTCGCTAGGTGAAGAACACAGCGAAAGGCTGTGGCGCATGATGGATGAAGACGAGATCAAGGAAGTCTCGCAAGTAATGTCGACACTTGGTTCGGTGAGCGCCAGCCTGGTGGAAAAACTTCTGGTTGACTTCGTGTCACAAATGTCGGGTACGGGATCCCTGATGGGGTCGTACGAATCCACCGAGCGTTTGATCGCCCGTTTCATGGCGCCCGAAAAAGTTTCTCAGATCATGGAAGAAATTCGCGGCCCGGCCGGCCGCACCATGTGGGACAAGCTCGCCAATGTAAACGAGACGGTTCTGGCGAACTATCTGAAGAACGAATACCCGCAAACCGTCGCGGTCGTATTGTCCAAGATCAAGCCGGAGCATGCCGCACGCGTACTAGGTGCGCTGCCGGAAGAGTTCGCCATGGAAGTGGTGCAACGGATGCTACGTATGGAAAGCGTGCAGAAAGACATTCTCGACAAGGTCGAGAAAACTCTGCGCGTCGAGTTTATGTCCAATCTTGCCCGTACCGCCAAACGCGACAGTCACGAGCACATGGCCGAAATCTTCAACAATTTCGACCGCCAGACGGAAAGCCGGTTCCTGACAGCGTTGGAAGAAAGAAGTCGCGACAGTGCAGAGCGCATCAAAGCGTTGATGTTCACTTTCGAAGACCTGGGCAAGCTCGATCCCGGCTCGATCCAGACGCTGCTGCGCAATGTCGAAAAGGACAAGCTGGGCCTCGCTCTCAAGGGCGCCACAGATTCGCTGCGCGATGTGTTCTTCTCCAATATGAGTGAACGCGCGGGCAAGATACTGCGAGAAGACATGGAAGCCATGGGGCCGGTACGCCTTAAAGACGTCGATGAAGCGCAGATGCGCATGGTCAATGTCGCCAAGGATCTTGCTAATAAGGGCGAAATCATGATCGCCAACAAGCAAGGCGAAGACGAGCTGGTGTACTGATGAGCCCTCGCGCCAGCGTCTCCAAATTCACTTTCGACACGGTGTTCGATGCCGAGACGAACACGGTTTCGGACAGTGCCAAAGCCCGGCAGAAGAAATCGCTGACACAAAGCGAGATTGATGCGCTGCGTGCCGAGGCGCGCGCGGAGGGTCTCAGGGCTGGAGAGGTTCGCGCAACGGAAGCCGTGGCCGACGCCGCAAAGGAGGCAGCAAACGCCTTGCGAACAGTGCTCCAACGCTCTGCGGCCGATATCGAAGTGGTGCGTGCAGAAGCGGCCAAGCTTGCTTTGGCCGCAGCCCGCACGCTGGCGCGTTCAGCGCTCGATGCTATGCCAGCCTCCGAAGTGGAGAACGTGCTACGCGAATCCCTTCACCAGGCAATCGGCGAGCCGCGAGTTGTGTTACGGGCGAGCCCCCAAGTAACAGAGGCGCTACAGCCGCATCTCACCGAGATCGCGCACGAAGAAGGTTATGAAGGCCGCGTGCAGATATCAGCCGATCCCAACATTCGCGGCGCAGACTGTCGCATTGAATGGCGTGGCGGCGGAGCGGAACGCTCCGAAGCCGCTCTTGAAATGGCGTTGGCCGAACTGATTGCGCGGCGTTTCAGCCACACCCATCATCCGCTTACAGAGGACTAGACCATGGCGGGCAATGACGAAGTCGAACTGCCGGATCTCAGCACCGAACAACCGACGGGCGCTACGCCAGCGTTGCTGGATTCCGAAGGCATTCCTGATACGGATGTAAAACGTTCGGCCACCGATCTTGAAGCGGTGTTCGACGTGCCGGTCACCGTATCGGCGGTGCTGGGCAAATCGGCGATGGAAGTAAGTTCGCTACTTAAGCTCGGCAAAGGCACCATCGTCGAGCTCGACCGCAAGGTGGGCGAAGCCATCGATATCTATGTGAATGATCGCCTGGTAGCGCGTGGCGAAGTGGTGTTGGTCGAGGACCGCCTTGGCGTCACCATGACCGAAATCATCAAAGCTGGCCAATCGTAAGGATTACTCCCATGCGTCTTCTCATAGTCGGACAATTGCAAGGCCAGCTTGGCGCCGCCACCAAGATAGCGATGGACCGCGGGGCGAAGGTCACCCACGCGGGCGACAACGAAATGGCATTGGCCGAGCTTCGTAGCGGCAAGGGTGCGGATCTGGTGATGGCCGACGTGTCTTCGGACATCGGGTATCTGGTCCGCTCGCTTGCCACCGAACGCATCTGCACCCCGGTTGTTGCCTGCGGCATTGGCACGGATGCGCGCCGAGCCGTCGATGCCATTCGTGCGGGCGCGAAAGAATATCTGCCTCTCCCACCCGATCCCGAACTGATCGCGGCAGTTCTTGCGGCTGTTGCAGATGAAAGCCACCAGCTCGTCTATGAAGACGAAGCGATGGCGATGGTATTGTCGCTAGCCGATCAGGTTGCGAGCAGCGAAGCCTCAATCCTCATCACCGGCGAATCCGGCACGGGTAAGGAAGTTCTTGCGCGCTACGTCCACAAGAAATCGGCTCGTGCCGACAAGCCGTTCATCTCAGTGAACTGCGCGGCAATCCCAGAAAATCTGCTTGAGTCAGAATTGTTCGGTCATGAGAAAGGTGCATTCACAGGCGCCATTGCACGCCGTGTCGGCAAGTTCGAGGAAGCCGATGGCGGCACATTGCTGCTAGACGAAATCTCGGAGATGGACGCTCGCCTGCAGGCGAAACTTCTGCGCGCCATTCAGGAGCGCGAGATCGATAGGGTCGGCGGTACCAAGCCGGTAAAGGTCAATATCCGCATCATCGCAACGTCGAACCGCGATTTGGCCGAGGCCGTGAAGCACGGTACCTTCCGCGAAGACCTTCTCTACCGTCTCAATGTGGTGAACCTTCGGCTGCCGGCCCTACGCGAGCGTCCCAAGGATATTCTAGCACTGGCCCGCCATTTCGCGCAGAAATATGCGGAAGCGAATGGCGTGCCCTTCCGCGCGATCTCTCCCGGAACGGAACGCGTGCTGATCTCGCACTACTGGCGGGGTAATGTGCGCGAGCTGGAGAACACCATTCACCGGGCCGTGCTTTTGGCGACAGGTGCAGAAATCGGACCGGAAGCCATTCGCCTGCCGGATGGCTCTCTGGTCGGCCAGATACGGGCGAGCGATTTATCCGGACCGGTGCAAAGCGCGGTGGAATCCGCCGCCATTGCAACGCGAGGACTTGTCGGCCGCACTGTTGCTGATGTCGAACGCGATCTTATCCTCGATACGCTCGATCATTGCCTCGGCAATCGGACGCACGCTGCGAATATCTTGGGCATCTCGATCCGCACGTTGCGTAACAAGCTGCGCGAATACTCCAGCGCGGGTCTTGCGATTCCGCAGCCCGGCGAAACACGGATGGCCGGATAGGCTGATCTTCCATGGCTACCACCGACATCGCAGCGCCTACGGTTGCAGGCGGCTTCTCGCTCGGTTCGCTGCCGGGATTGCTGAAGCGCAGCGATCTTGGCCTAGCCATCGGTATTATGGCGATCCTGATCGTTCTGATTCTACCGTTACCGACGTGGCTGCTTGACGTTTCGCTGGCCTTTTCGCTTTCGCTCTCAATCCTGATCCTGATGACAGCGGTCTTTATTCGAAAACCGCTGGAATTCAGCTCCTTTCCCGCCGTGCTGCTCATCACCACGATGATGCGATTGGCGCTCAACCTGGCATCGACGCGGCTGATCCTGAGTCATGGCAATGAAGGCACCGACGCCTCCGGTTATGTAATTCAGGCGTTCGGCACGCTGATCATGCAGGGCAATTTCGTAATTGGCCTGATCGTATTCGCGATCCTCGTGATCGTGAACTTCGTGGTCATCACCAAAGGCTCCGGCCGCATCGCCGAAGTGGCGGCGCGTTTTACCTTGGACGCCATGCCCGGCAAGCAGATGGCGGTGGATGCCGATCTTTCGGCAGGTCTGATCGACGAAACCGAAGCACGCCGCCGACGCAAGGAACTTGAGGCGGAATCCAATTTTTTTGGAGCCATGGACGGTGCGAGCAAGTTCGTGCGCGGCGACGCTGTTGCGGGTCTTCTGATTGTCGCGATCAATATTATTGGCGGAATCATCATCGCCGTTGCGCAGAAGGGCATGAGTTTCGGCGATGCATCACACACCTTCACTCTGTTGACAGTGGGTGACGGCCTTGTGAGCCAAATGCCGGCGCTGATCGTTTCCACCGCCGCCGGCCTTATGGTTTCGAAGGCCGGCGTCGAAGGGGCGACGGACAAGGCGCTGATCGGTCAGTTATCCAATTATCCCCAAGCTCTTGGCATGGCTTCCGCCGTGATGGGCGTTGTCGCTATTCTTCCTGGCATGCCGACTCTTGTGTTTGCGGCTTTGTCTCTTGGTACCGGCGCACTCTCTTGGTATGCGTTCAAGCGTAAGGACGAAGCCAAAGCCAAAGAAATCGCGAAGGAAGAAGAAGAGCGTGCCATCGCCGAGCCCCAGGAAGAACCGATCGCCAATGCGCTGGCGCTCGATCTGCTTCGCATCGAACTGGGTTATGGCTTGTTGCCGCTCATAAACGATGTCCGCGGCCAACGCATCACCGATCAGATCAAGGCACTGCGCCGCCAACTTGCACAGGAGATGGGCTTCATCATGCCGAGCGTGCGCATCCTCGACAACATGCAGCTCGGTGCGAACGAATATGTGATCCGCGTGAAGGAAGTCGAAGCCGGGCGCGGCGAGTTGTTCCCCGGGCATTTGCTCACCATGGATCCTCAGGGTCGGCCGATCGACCTTCCCGGCACGCGCACGACCGAGCCTGCTTTCGGCTTGCCCGCAACGTGGATCGCGCAGAGCCATCGCGATGAAGCATCGTTCCGCGGGCTCACCATCGTCGACCCCGGAACGGTGCTGACAACGCACCTGACCGAAGTGCTGAAGACGAATATGAGCGAGCTTCTTTCCTATGCCGAAACGAAGAAGCTGCTTGACGAATTACCAGCCGAACAGAAGAAGCTGGTTGACGAACTCATTCCGGCTCAGATCGCCGTTACTGGTGTGCAACGCGTGTTGCAGACTTTGCTGGCCGAACGCGTCTCCATCCGCGACCTGCCGTCTATCCTTGAAGGCGTGGCCGAGGCCGTGGGATTCACCAAGAACGCACTCTATATCACCGAGCATGTACGCGCCCGGCTTGCGCGGCAGATCTGCCACCAACATCTTTCGCATGGCGGTTATCTGCCGCTCATCGCACTATCGCCGGCTTGGGAACAGGCGTTCGCGGAATCCATCGTGGGACAAGGCGAAGAACGCCAACTCGCCATGGCGCCATCGCAACTTCAGCAGTTCATCGTCAGCGTGCGTGAACGCTTCGACGACGCGGGTCAGAAAGGCGAAGTGCCCGTGCTACTGACCAGTCCGCAAATCCGCCCGTTCGTGCGTTCTATCGTCGAACGTTTCCGTCCGCAGACGGTAGTGATGTCCCAAAACGAAATCCATGCGTCGGTCAAGCTGCGCACGTTGGGGCAGGTTTAAATGCGGCTCAAGACATTTTCTGCCAAGAACATGAACGAGGCGTTGGCTAGCGTGCGCGCCGAGATGGGGCCGGAGGCCATCATCATCTCGAGTCATCGCGGCAAGAATGGCGGACTGTTTGTGCGCGCGGCCGTCGAAGACAGTGTAGCCGAAGCCAAGGCCGAAAGCGCGGCAAACGTGTTGCGCGAAGCGGAGACGCAGAGCGAAACGGGGCCGGCGCAAAGCTTCGAGCAGAGATTCCAGGACGGACTTGTGCGCCGTATTCGAGGTGAAGCGCCCGCGCCAAAGCCTAAGCCGCTCAATTTCAATCGCGCCGAGTTGTTGAAGGTTCTGCACACGCATCGCACACCGGAAGGGCTTGCGCATGTGCTTGCGGAAAACGCGGAGAAATCGCGACTGACCGATATGACTTTGGCGCTGGCTTCCGCGCTCGATCTGAGGATGCCGACTTCATCACTGTTTGCTGCCGCGCAAAGCACGTTGATGCTGAGCGGCCCGAACGGAGTCGGAAAAACTGCTGTCGCCGCCAAGATCGCTGCACACGCGCGGTTGGCTGGGCGCGATGTCACGTTGATTGCAAGCGACACGGACGGTGCCGGTGCCGTGGCGCGGCTTGAAACCTTTGCCAACCATCTGGATGCCAAGATTGTGATCGCCGAATCCGCCGAGACGCTGGCGAAAACGATTGTCGCCGAACGCGCCACAAAGAACACCGTGATTGTCGACACTGCCGGTTTCGATCCGCGTGACGGGAAAGCGCGCACTGCATTTTCCGCCCTGACAAAGATCGAGGGGGTGGAGACCATTGCTGTGGTTTCCGCCATGTCGGACGCCGAGGAGGTCTCCGAAACCGTTTCGGCGCTCAAGTCAGCAGGTGCGCAGCGGCTGATCGTAACGTGCGCAGATCTTGCGCGCCGCATGGGCGCTTTGCTTTCGGCCGCAACGCGCGGGTTGCCGCTGGCGCATGTCACGCGGTCTCCATTCGTGGCGGGCGGCCTTGAAACATTGACACCGCTCTCGTTGGCGCGGCTGCTGTTACAATCCACCAATCCGGATCGCGGGAGCCCGCTTTGAGTTCGCTGCAATCCGACTATGGCTTCGCCAAGCTTACCGCCGTCGGTTCGGGCAAGGGTGGCACGGGTAAGACCTTCGTCACGGTGACGTTGGCGCATGCCTTGGCGCATCTGGGCGAGAAGGTTTTGCTGTGCGACGCCGATCTGGGGCTTTCCAACACAGCCTTGCATCTGGGGCTCGACGGCGGCGGCGACATCGCTGGCGTGCTGGCGGGCAAGACGCCGATCGACAAGGCTGTGGTGCCGGTGTTCGGCGGCGTGAAGCAACGGGGCGGGTTCGATCTTCTGGGCGCGCCGGCCGGTTCGGGTGCGCTGGCCAATGCCGGTGAGATGGGGGCGAGCCAGTTGCTCACCACCTTGCGCTTCTCCGCGCATTACGACCGCGTATTGCTCGATCTGGGTGCTGGTGTGGATGCGATGGTGATGCGGTTTGCTTCCGGCGCAGACGAGAACATTCTGGTGATGACGCCGGATCCGGCGGCGCTGACGGATGCTTATGCGTTTGCCAAACTGCTGGCGCACCGCGCGGCGGGACGTAAGCCTTCGATCCTGGTGAACATGGCAGCCGGGGAGAACGAGGCACGGCGCACGGCGGATGCGCTGATCGGCGTGTCGCAGAATTTCCTGAAGCTTGCGCCGGAATATCTGGGTTCGATTCCGCGCGATGCGCACGCGCTGACGGCGGTGCGAAGGCAGATGTCTCTGCTTACGCTTTATCCCCAAAGTCCGGCTTCGCGCGCCATCGAGAACATCGCGCGCAAGATTTCGGGGCGCGGCGAAGAGAAGTCGGTGTCTGCGAAATCGGCATAAAAAGAACCCCGCGCCCTTGAGAGACACGGGGTTGAGGGGGGAAGGTTGTCCGCCCGAAGGCGGCGCATTCGTTTCGATCCCAAGGATCGTCCAAAGGTATTAATACCACGCAAAGGGGCTGGCTCCCAAGCGCTTTTCCTATTCCTTCGAAGACAAAGTGCAGGACGGGCGTAATAATGTTGCTTTAAGACGGCCCGGAAATGCGCGACTGGCTCAGTCGATCGGCGAAATAGAACGGGGAATAGTAGACGAGGACGGAGATCACGCCGAGCACCGCAAGCTCAACGATGTACCACGGCCAAGGGGCCATCGCATCGAGAAGGGATGGGCCCGGCGGTTTGGCGGCGAGATAGCCGAAATTGGTTTTGAACACGAAGTTCACGGCAAGTGCGGCGACGAGATAGACGAGCGACCACAACAGCACGCGCGGGATCGAGGACGGCCAGGGGCGAAAGCGTGAGCCGAAGGTGAGATAGAGCACCGCCGCGATGATGCCGGAGTGGAACAGGAAGAACACATCGAACCGCATGTCGGGGAAGCCGTATTGCAGATCGGGCGTGAGCAGCGCCTGCAACGTGCCGCCAAGCGCCCAGAAATAGGCAAGCTCGTAGGTGCGCTGGTTCGGCCGGATGAGTGTGACGATGGTGACGATACCCGCCCAATCGCAGAGCTGCATGGGCAGAATGTTTCCCGGCGCGAACCAGTGGCGCTGGTAGAGCAGCCCGAACCACACGATCCAGGTGCCGATCAAAAGCGCTGCAAACACGGCGCGCACGCGCGCTTCGAAGCGGGGATCCGGCGACATCACCGTGGCGGCGGCGAGCACCGCAGGCACCAGGAAGGCGAGCGCAATGGCGGAAAGATGCGCAGCCCCGAACAGGACAAATCTGTCGTTCATGCCGTGCCCTGCCCGGCTGGCGAAAACTGGAGCGGGCGAAGGGAATCGAACCCTCGTATGCAGCTTGGGAAGCTGCCGTTCTACCATTGAACTACGCCCGCGCGGGCCTTTCGATAACACGCGCCGGACAGCGGCGGAACAGGCTTTGGAGAACGCCGGCGCTGCCCCAGATATGCCTTCCCCCTACGCTCTGCGAGCTTCGGGGGACAGGGCCGCCCCTGCTTGCCGTACCCCAAATATGCCTCCGCCCCGCCACAGTATCGCGGAGGTATGCGACTTATGGCGAGGCGGAGGTCAAAGCGTCAGCAGCGGGGCACATTTTCGTAACAATCGACACCCGCACATCAGCCTATCCCGCAAGACCTATCCCTTCGCCCCTAACGCCGTGGCGGCAATGCACCCGGTGCATCCATTGATGCGAGCGTTGCAAAGAGGCCTGGCAGAAACTGGCGGGAGACACGAGGTGCACATGAGCTGACACCTCTATCCCTGTTTTGTCTCATGTCGCGTTGCAGGGGATCCCTGGCCGTCGCCGGTGCCGCTGCGTGT
>DASZYI010000013.1:0-43944 GCA_035545475.1 Rhizomicrobium sp. | reverse complement strand
CTTCTTCGTCTCGGCGATTGCGGAAACCAACCGTCCGCCTTTCGATCTGGTCGAGGCGGAATCGGAACTCGTGGCGGGCTATTTTGTGGAATATTCTTCCACCCCCTTCCTTCTGTTCTTCCTGGGCGAGTTCCTCAACATCGTGCTGATGAGCGCGATGCTCTCGATCCTGTTTTTCGGCGGCTGGCTGCCGATCTGGAACGTGTGGCCGCTCAACGCGATTCCCGGAATCTTCTGGCTTCTGGGCAAAATCATATTTTTCTTCTTCTGCTTCGCGATGGTGCGCGCGATCGTGCCGCGCTATCGCTACGATCAGCTCATGCGTCTCGGCTGGAAAGTGTTCCTGCCGACCTCGCTGTTGTGGGTGGTGTTGACGGCGGGCTGGGTGCTCGTCTCTCACCATAAGGTGATGTGATGGCGTTCATCGACCAGACGGCTCGTTCGATCTTTTTCTGGGAATTCGTAAAGGGCATGTGGCTCGGCCTGCGCTACTTCTTCGCGCCCAAGGCCACGCTGAACTATCCGTTCGAAAAGGGTCCGCTCTCGCCCCGCTTCCGTGGCGAGCACGTATTGCGCCGTTATCCGAACGGTGAGGAACGCTGCATCGCCTGCAAGCTGTGCGAGGCCATTTGCCCCGCGCAGGCCATCACCATCGAAGCCGAACCGCGCGAAGACGGCAGCCGCCGCACCACGCGCTACGACATCGACATGGTGAAATGCATCTATTGCGGTTTGTGCCAGGAAGCCTGTCCGGTGGACGCCATCGTCGAAGGCCCCAATTTCGAATTCGCCACCGAAACGCGCGAAGAGCTTTACTACGACAAGGCAAAGCTGCTCGCGAACGGCGACCGGTGGGAACGCGAAATCGCCCGCAATATCGAACTAGACGCGCCGTATCGGTGAAGGGGAAAGAATAGCGAATGCTGGTTTCTCTGGCCTTCTATCTCTTCTCGGCGATCCTCGTGGGGGCTTCCTTCATGGTCGTCGCGGGGCGCAATCCCGTTCATTCGGTGTTGTTCCTGATCCTCGCCTTCTTCAATGCGGCGGCGCTGTTCGTTCTGTTGGGCGCGGAATTCCTCGCGATGATCCTCGCCGTCGTCTATGTCGGCGCGGTTGCGGTGCTGTTCCTGTTCGTCGTGATGATGCTCGACATCGACTTTGCCGAACTTCGCAAAGGCGCGCTGCAATATCTTCCCATCAGCGCGCTGATTGGCATCGTTCTGGCGCTCGAACTAGTCCTGGTGGCGCTTGTTTGGGCCGTCTCGCCTGCCGCACCTGCGGCGAAGGCGCATCTGACACCGGCCCATATGACCAACACCGCAGCGCTCGGCCACATCATCTACACCGACTACATTTTCTATTTCCAAACTGCGGGCCTGATCCTGCTTGTCGCGATGATCGGCGCCATCGTGCTGACCTTGCGCCATCGCCCGGATGTGCGCCGTCAGTCCATCCCGGCGCAGAACCGCCGCAGCCGGGCCGATGCTATCGAGATCAGGAATCCGGCGCCGGGGCAGGGGGTGTGACATGATCATCGTCGGTCTGAAGGCTTACCTCATCGTTGCCGCCATCGTCTTCACGATCGGCGTGTTCGGCATCTTTATGAACCGCAAGAACGTCATCGTCATGCTGATGTCGGTCGAACTCATCCTGCTCGCGGTCAACATCAATCTGGTGGCGTTCTCGTCCTATCTGGGCGATCTGGTGGGGCAGGTGTTCGCGCTTTTCGTGCTCACCGTCGCAGCCGCCGAAGCGGCCATCGGTCTGGCCATCCTCGTCGTCTACTTCCGCAACCGCGGCACCATCGCCGTGGAAGACGTCAACCTGATGAAAGGCTGAAGCGTGTACAGCGCCATCGTCTTCCTCCCGCTTCTGGGCTCTGCGATCGCGGGCCTTTTCGGCCGCATCATCGGAGCCCGTCTCTCCGAACTGGTGACGACTGCGTTCCTGTTCATCTCGGCCGCGCTGTCTTGCTACGCATTCTACGACGTGGCGCTGATGGGCCATTCGCAGGTCATCTCTATCTTCCGGTGGATTCATTCCGGCGATTTCGCCGCCGACTGGACCATTCGCGTCGACACGTTAACCGCCGTGATGCTGGTGGTGGTCACGGGCGTCTCCTCGCTCGTGCACCTCTATTCCATTGGCTATATGCACGAAGATCCGCACCGCCCGCGTTTCTTCAGCTATCTGTCGCTCTTCACCTTCGCCATGCTGATGCTGGTGACGGCCAACAATTTCCTCCAGCTTTTCTTCGGCTGGGAGGGTGTGGGCCTCGCCTCGTATCTCCTCATCGGCTTCTGGTACACACGCCCGTCGGCCAATGCCGCCGCCATCAAGGCTTTTGTCGTCAACCGCGTGGGCGATTTCGGTTTCGCGCTCGGCATCTTCGGCGTCTTCTATATCTTCGGCACGCTCGATTTCGATTCCGTGTTCGCCGCCGCCCCCGGTCAGGTCGGCCACACTTTCCTGTTCGCCGGCCACCAGGTCGATGTGCTGACCACGCTCTGTCTGTTGCTGTTCGTCGGCGCGATGGGCAAGTCCGCGCAGCTTGGCTTGCACACCTGGTTGCCCGACGCGATGGAAGGCCCCACGCCGGTCTCCGCCCTCATCCACGCCGCCACCATGGTAACCGCGGGCGTGTTCCTGGTCTGCCGCTGTTCGCCGATGTTCGAACTCGCGCCGAACGCGCTGTGGTTCGTCACGTTCATCGGGGCGACAACCGCATTCTTTGCCGCTTCCGTCGGTCTCTTCCAGAACGACATCAAGCGCGTCATCGCTTATTCAACGTGTTCGCAATTGGGCTATATGTTCGCTGCCGCCGGTGTCTCGGCCTATGGCGGCGCAATGTTCCATCTCTTCACGCATGCATTCTTCAAGGCGCTCCTGTTCCTCGGCGCGGGCTCCGTCATCCACGCTATGCACCACGAACAGGACATGCGGAAGATGGGCGGCCTCGCACGCGCCATTCCCATCACCTGGGCGATGATGCTGATCGGCAATCTTGCGCTCACCGGCGTCGGCATACCGCTGCTGGGCATTGGCGCCGCCGGGTTCTATTCGAAAGACAGCATCATCAACGCCACCTTCGCCGCTCACACTGGCATAGGTACTTACGCATTCATCCTCACCGTGGTCGCCGCCGGAATGACCTCCTTCTATTCCTGGCGTCAGTTCCTGATGACCTTCCACGGGCGTTTCCGCGGCGAAGACAAGCTCGAACTCGAACATGCCGATGCAGACGCCCATGCGCATGATGAACCCGATGCAGGCCATTCGCACGGCCATGGCATCAAGCTGGAAGAGGTTCATGAATCGCCATGGGTGATGCTCGCCCCGCTGCTCGTTCTCGCAGCAGGGGCTCTATTCGCGGGCGCGATATTCGAGCACTGGTTCATTGGCGAAAATGCCGCCGGATTCTGGCGCGGTGCGGTTGCGGCCTTCGCAGGCCATGGCGAGCATGGCGAACTTCCGCTCTGGGTGGAATTCGCGCCCTTCGTGATGACGATCATCGGTTTCCTGATCGCCTACTATTATTACATTCTGCACCCGGACCTGCCGCGCCAACTCGCGGCGAAGCGGGGCATGCTCTACCTGTTCCTCTACAACAAATGGTACTTCGACGAATTGTACGACTTCATCTTCGTGCGCCCGGCCAAATGGATCGGCCGCGCGTTATGGAAAGTCGGTGACGGCATGATCATCGACGGCCTTGGCCCCGATGGCATCTCCGCCCGCGTGATGGACATGACGCGCGCCGCTGTCCGCCTCCAATCGGGTTACATCTATCGTTACGCACTCGCGATGCTTCTGGGAGTTGTCGCACTGGCGACCTGGTTCCTCGTGACATGGGGGCCGAAATGAGCTGGCCCATTCTCTCGGTAACGACGTTCCTGCCGCTTCTCGGCGTGGTCGCGATTCTTGCTGCGCCGAAAGCAGCGCGCCAGATCGCGCTCGTCACCACGATCGCCGATTTCGTCCTCTCGCTCATCATCTGGGCGAATTTCGATGGCTCGTCCTCCGCCTTCCAGTTCGTAGAACAGGCGCAATGGCTGGGCGGCAACATCACCTATCACATGGGCGTGGACGGCATCTCGATGCTGTTCGTCGTGCTCACCGCCGGCCTTATGCCTTTCTGCATTCTCGCAAGCTGGGAATCCATCGAGAACCGTGTGCCGGAATACATGATCGCATTCCTGGCGCTCGAAACGCTGATGATCGGCGTGTTCTGCGCGCTTGATCTGGTGCTGTTCTACGTCTTTTTTGAAGGCGGGCTGATCCCGATGTATCTCATCATCGGCGTCTGGGGCGGCAAGCGACGCGTCTATGCGAGCATGAAGTTCTTCCTCTACACCTTGCTCGGCTCGGTGCTGATGCTGCTCGCCATCCTCTGGATGTATCTCTATGCGGGCACCACCGACATTGAGACGCTTCTCAATACGGCGCACTTCCCGGTCGCCATGCAGGGCTGGCTGTGGTTTGCCTTCTTTGCAAGTTTCGCGGTGAAGATGCCGATGTGGCCGGTCCACACCTGGCTGCCTGATGCACACGTCGAAGCCCCCACTGCCGGTTCGGTGATCCTCGCCGGAATCTTGTTGAAGATGGGTGGTTACGGCTTCCTGCGCTTCTCGCTGCCGATGTTCGCCAGTGCGTCCGACACTTTCGCGCCCTTCATCTTCACACTCTCAGTCGTTGCGATCATCTACACCTCCTTGGTGGCGCTCGCGCAGGAGGACATGAAGAAGCTCATCGCCTATTCGTCCGTCGCCCATATGGGGTTCGTGACGATGGGTATTTTCACGCTCACCCATCAGGGCATCGAGGGCGGCATCTATCAGATGCTTTCCCACGGCGTCGTCTCCGGTGCGCTGTTCCTCTGTGTCGGCGTCGTCTACGACCGCATGCACACGCGCGAGATTTCAGCTTATGGCGGCCTTGTCGAGCGAATGCCGTTCTATGCGGCCTTCTTCATGGTGTTCACCCTCGCCAATGTCGGCCTGCCGGGTACCAGCGGTTTCATCGGAGAATTCCTCACCATGCTGGGCGCGTTCCGCACCAATACCTGGGTCGCGATCTTCGCCACCACCGGTATCATCCTGTCGGCGGCGTATGCGCTTTACCTTTACCGCCGCATCATCTTCGGCGCGCTGACCAAGGCCTCGCTGAAAGACATTCTGGACCTCAGCCCGCGTGAGATCGCCATTCTTGCGCCGCTCGTCATCATTACCATCCTGATGGGCATCTATCCGAAGCCGGTGTTCGATGTGACGTCGGCCTCCGTCGCCCACCTCATCCACCAGCATGAAACCGCGCTCGCCATAGACCGCGCGCCGAAGCTGGCCCAAGCGGGGAACGCGCCATGACCGGCGGAGCCGATCTTCACGTCCTGTTGCCCGAACTCATCCTCGTTGTCAGCGGTATGGTGCTGCTGATGATCGGCGTCTTTCGCGGCGACCGGTCGTTGGGCCTGATCTCCGTTCTGTCCGTCATCGCCATTGCCGCGTCCGCGGGTGCGATCATAGGGCAGGGCGATATCACGGTGTCCGTTTTCAAGGGCGCCTTCATAACCGATGGCTTTGCGCGCTTCGCAAAGCTGCTGATCCTTCTGGGAAGTGCGGCCGCCGTTGCGCTTGCGCAAAGTTACCTGCGCAATGAGAAGATCGCGAAATTCGAATTCCCCATCCTGATCCTCTTCGCCACCACCGGCATGATGGTGATGGTGTCGGCGCAGAACCTGATCGGCTTTTACATCGGGCTCGAATTGCAGAATCTGTCGCTGTATGTGCTCGCCGCCTTCAACCGGGACTCGGCGCGCTCCTCCGAATCCGGCCTTAAGTATTTCGTTCTCAGCGCGCTCGCCTCCGGCATTCTGCTTTACGGCATGTCGCTGATCTACGGTTTCACCGGCAGCACGGAATACGCCGATATCGCCCGCGTCGTTGCTCAGCCGGGCCAGAATATCGGCCTGGTCTTCGGACTGGTCTTTTTCCTCGCCGGTATCGTGTTCAAGATTTCCGCCGTGCCGTTCCACATGTGGACGCCGGACGTCTACGAAGGTGCGCCTACGCCGGTCACCGCCTTTCTGGCGATGTCGCCTAAGGTCGCCGCCATGTCGATCATCGTGCGCGCGCTTTTGCAGGCGTTTCCCAGCGCCTTCCACGAATGGCAGCAGGTGATCGTTTTCGTTTCGATCCTGTCGATGGCGCTGGGCGCCGTCGCGGCCATCGGCCAGACCAACATCAAACGTCTGATGGCCTACAGCTCCATTGGCCACATGGGCTACGTGCTGCTGGGTCTTGCCGCCGGAACGTCCCAAGGCGTCGAAGCCGTACTGATCTACCTCCTGATCTATCTCGTCACCGGCGCGGGCACCTTCGCCTGCATCCTCGCCATGCGCCGCGACGGCGAGATGATCGAGACCATCGACGATCTGGCCGGCCTCGCCCGCACGCAACCGAAGCTCGCCTTCGCCTTCGCCATGCTGATGCTGAGCCTGGCGGGCATTCCGCCGCTCGCGGGCTTCTTCGCGAAATTCTACGTCTTCATGGCTGCCATCGATGCGCATCTCTATACGCTCGCCATCATCGGCGTGGTCACCAGCGTCGTCGGCGCGTATTACTATCTGCGCATCGTCAAGATCATCTATTTCGACGAACCGGCACCGGCCTTCGATCGCGTCATCGGTCCGAGCCTCGGCACGGTCCTCGCCCTCGCCAGTGTCTTCACATTGTTCTTCGTGGTCGGCGCCGCGCCAATGGTGACCGCGGCCACGGCGGCGGCGAAGACGCTGATCCCGTGAGCGCGGCATGGCCAGAAGGCTATGCGCTCAAAGCCTTCGACGTCATCGACTCCACGAATGAGGAAGCGCGCCGTCTGGCCGCCGCCGGCCAGCGCGAACCCGTGTGGATCACGGCCGAGCGACAGACCGCCGGCCGGGGCAGGCGAGGGCGCGCATGGGAATCCCCCACCGGCAATCTCGCCACCACGCTTCTCATTCGCCCGGGCAAACCCGCCGCCGAATGCGCGCAACTCTCCTTCGCTGCCGCCATCGCCGCGCAGGAAATGGTCGCAAGCTTCGGCCCCGGCTTGGACGCGAAGGTCAAATGGCCCAACGACGTGCTGGTGAACGGCAGAAAGATCGCGGGCATCCTTCTGGAATCCGCAAGCACCGGCACCGTTCCCGAATGGCTTGCAATCGGCATAGGCATCAATCTCGCGCACCATCCCGAAGGCACCGAGTTTCCGGCCACTTCGCTGCCCGCATTAGGCATAACCGCACCAAATCCGCGCGAAGCCCTCACGCGCCTCGCCGCCTCCTTCGCGAAATGGTATGAAACCTGGCGCGCAAACGGGTTTTCGCCGTTGCGCGACGCGTGGCTCGCCCGCGCGGCAGGTTTGGGCGCGCGTATCCGCGCACGTCTTTCGGATGGAGAATACTGGGGCATGTTCGAAGGCATCGACGATACCGGCGCCCTCATCCTGCGCGAAGCGCAAGACAAGACCCGCATCATCGCCGCGGGCGAAGTTTTCTTTAGGTAACCGATAATGCTGCTCGCCATCGACGCCGGTAACACCAATATTGTCTTCGCCGTTCACGACGGCAAAGAGATGCGATCCGAATGGCGCGCCGTCACCGAGACCACGCGCACGGCCGACGAATACGCGGTGCTCCTCCAACCGCTGCTCGCGCTGGAAGGTCTCACATTCTCCGATCTCGATGCCGCGATCATTGCTTCGGTCGTCCCGGCAGCGATGTTCGATCTCAGAATGTTCTGCCGCAAATATCTGAAATGCGATCCCATCGTCGTCGGCGATCCGGACGTCGAACTCGGCATCGAAGTGAAGGTCGATCGGCCCAACGCGGTGGGCGCCGACCGTCTGGTCAACGCCATCGCCGCGCACGCCGCTTATAAGGGCGCGCTGATCGTGGTCGATTTCGGCACCGCCACCACGTTCGACATCATCAGCGAGAAGGGCGATTACGAAGGCGGCGTCATCGCGCCGGGCGCCAACCTTTCCGCCGAAGCATTGCATCAGGCCGCCGCCATGCTCCCGCGTGTCGCCGTTGCCCGCACCCAAAGCGTGATCGGCAAGGACACCATCCCCGCCATGCAGTCCGGCCTCTATTGGGGCTATCTCGGCCTGATCGAAGGCATCGTGACCAAGATCAAGGAAGAATACGGAAGCCCGATGACTGTCATCGGCACCGGCGGTCTTGCCAACCTGTTCCACAAGCAGACCACATCCATCGACCACCTCGATCCCGATCTCACCATTCGCGGCCTGATCATGATCCACAAGCGCAACGCCAAGAAAAAGAACTGATGGCGGCATCGCGCGACGACGAACTCGTCTTTCTGCCGCTTGGCGGCTCCGGCGAGATCGGCATGAACTTCAATGCCTATGGCTACGGTCCGCCTGACGACCGTTCCTGGATTGTCGTCGATTGTGGCGTGATGTTCGGCCGTGAGGCATCCACACCGGGTATCGATCTCATCATGCCCGACATCCGCTATCTCGCCGAACAGCGCGAGAACGTGCGCGCCATCGTGCTCACCCACGCCCACGAAGATCACATCGGAGCGGTTGCGCTTTTATGGCCGCAATTGCGCTGCCCGCTCTACGCCACCCCCTTCACCGCGCGTCTGATCGAAGACAAACTCAAGGAAGCGGGTCTCGACGAAACGGTACGCGTGAAGATCGTCCCGCTTGGCGGCCATCTCTCGCTGGGGCCGTTTGAGGTCGATTTTGTCTCCATCACCCATTCGATCCCGGAACCAAACGCGCTTTCGATCAAGACGCCGCTCGGCACTGTCGTTCACACTGGCGACTGGAAACTCGATCCCGATCCGCTGATCGGCGATATCACCGACGAAGCCGCGCTCAAGAAATTGGGCGACGACGGCGTGCTCGCGCTCGTTTGCGATTCCACCAACGCGCTCGTCCCCGGCGAAAGCGGTTCGGAAGCCAAGGTCCGCGAAAGCCTCTCCACGCTGATCGCCACACTGAAAGGCCGTGTCGCCGTCACCGCGTTCGCCTCCAATGTTGCGCGCCTGGAATCCGTCGCCAAAGCCGCGCGCGAGAACAACCGCGAACTCGTTCTCGTTGGCCGCTCCATGCATCGCATTGTCAACGCCGCACGCGATACCGGCTATCTCGAAGGCTTCCCCCGCGTGTTGTCGGAGGAAGATGCCGAACACCTGCCGCCCGGCCGCGTGCTCTATCTTTGCACCGGCAGTCAAGGCGAAGTGCGTTCCGCGCTTGCACGCATCGCGGCGGGCGAGCATCGCAGCGTCGTCCTCGGACCTGGCGATGCTGTTGTCTTTTCCTCGCGCATCATTCCCGGCAACGAACTGCCGATCTTCGAAATGCAGAACCAGCTTGCCGCGTTGGGAGTCGAAGTTCTCACCGAACAGGATCATTTCGTCCACGTCTCCGGTCATCCGGCCCGCGAAGAACTGGCCCAGATGTATCGCTGGGTGCGCCCGCAGATCGCCGTGCCGGTCCATGGCGAACGCCGCCAGCAGGAAGAACACGCCCGCCTCGCCAAATCCCTTCAGGTGCCGCAGGCCATCGTCCCGGAGAACGGCCAGTTGTTCCGCCTCGCGCCCGGCCGCGCGCAACTGATCGACGAAACGCCATCGGGCCGTGTGCACCTGGACGGCACGGTGCTGGTCGCGGAAGGCGAGGGCTACGCGAAGTCCCGCCGCGCCATGGGTTATGCGGGCCTCATCGTCGTCACCTTGGTTCTCGATCAAAAGGGGCGTATCGCCACCGAACCGATGATCCTGTTCGAAGGAATCCCCGAGGCCATCCACGATCGGGCGCGCGAGGCCCTTGATGGCGTCGTGAAACGCCACAATCCCAAACGAAACGACGAAAACGAGCTGAAGGAGACCGCGCGCCGTGCCGTCCGCCGTGCCGCCAGCGATGCGTGGGGCAAGAAACCGGTGACCCGTGTGGAAGTCCTTTGGGTGTGAAATAATAGGGAGGGCAATAAGGGGCGTCCGATGGCTGGTCTTCCGGTCCAACACGTCATTGTGGGGTTCGGCTTTGGCCTGATGGGTCTGGCCGCTTTTCTCCGCCCGCGCGTGATCGTTGCGATGGTCGGCATCGTCGGAAACACGCCCGACTCCCGTAACGAGATTCAGGCGGTATATGGGGGCTTTGGGCTGGCCATGGCCGCCGCCCTTGCGGCACCCCTGTGGTACCCGGAGCTGAGAGCAGGCATCGCGACGGCTGCCGGGCTCGCACTTGCGGGCATGGCGGCAGGCCGGGTCATCGCCGCCCTTCGGGAGCGACCGGGCCGCTGGCCCATCGTCTTCTTCGTCGTGGAAGCCGTCGCCGCAGGCCTGCTTCTCAGCACGATTTGAGGTTGCCCGGCCTCACCCGCGGCCTTAAGAAACCGGCACAAGCAACGGAGCAGAAAAGATGATTGGCCGCCTCAACCACGTCGCCATCGCCACCAAGGACATCGCGGCGGCGACCGCCGTCTATCGCGACACGCTGGGCGCCAAAGTGTCCGGTCAGGTGCCCCAGCCCGACCATGGCGTGACCACGGTCTTTGTCGAACTGCCCAACACCAAGATCGAACTTCTCGAACCGCTGGGTGCCAATTCGCCCATCGCCAAGTTCCTGGAGAAGAACCCGTCCGGCGGCATCCATCACGTCTGCTACGAGGTCGACGACATCCACGCCGCCGTGAAGCAGATGAAGGAACGCGGCGCCACCATCACTGGCACAGGCGAACCCCGCATCGGCGCCCACGGCAAGCCGGTCGTGTTCCTGCATCCGAAGGACTTTAACGGCACCCTTATCGAGCTCGAACAGGCCTGATGCTCATCCACGCGGCCGCGCTGCTCTGCACCTTTGCGGTGACGTGGTTTCTATCGCTGTTCTGTCTGTTGTCTGTCGGAATGCGCGAAGACGGCGAGTCGACGGTAAAGCTCAGCACCAAATTCCTGATCGCAACCGTCATCGCGTCTGTGGTGCTGGCGATATTCTACGGACTGATTCGCTTCGGCGTGTTCGACATATAAGTTTAGGAAATCCGGAAATAGAAAAGGCCGGTCGCCCGGCCTTTCCCCAGCCCCCACGGTAACTGGTATCTCCCCGAACTTGGCCGCTCTTGGTCGTGCCTTTGTCGTAGTGAAAAGCCTTACAGAAAGTGGACCTTTCTGTCACGAAATATTTGCACGATTAACCAAGTGTCGTGGCGCGATACTTTCTTGAGCGGCCCGCTAGGGAATATTTTGTGTCCCGTCCCCGGCGCGCGTTCTGGTTGCGGTCCCCAAATCCCCCGATTTGCCGAAAACAGGGCCGTTCCTTAGAACCCTGGCAAGTCCCACGTCCAAAGGTCGATTCGATGCGTTTGTCCCGCTATTTTCTGCCCGTTCTGCGGGAAACTCCCTCCGAGGCCCAGATCGTCTCCCACCGCCTGATGCTCCGGGCGGGCCTGATCCGGCAGGAGGCGGCCGGTATCTATGCCTGGCTCCCGTTGGGCTTCCGGGTGCTCAAGAAGATCGAGCAGATCGTTCGCGAGGAGATGGACCGGGCAGGGGCTGTCGAAATCCTGATGCCCACGCTCCAACCCGCCGACCTATGGCGCGAGACCGGCCGTTACGACGCCTATGGCCCCGAGATGCTGCGCATCCAGGACCGCCACGAGCGCGAACTGATCTACGGCCCCACCAACGAAGACATGGTGACGGAAATCTTCCGCGCCTATGTCCGTTCGTACAAATCCCTACCGCTGAATCTCTATCACATGCAGTGGAAATTCCGCGACGAGATCCGCCCGCGTTTCGGCGTGATGCGCGGCCGCGAATTCCTGATGAAGGATGCGTATTCGTTCGACCTGGACAAGGAAGGTGCGCGCCGCAGCTACAACAAGATGTATGTCGCTTACTTGCGCACCTTCTCACGCATGGGCCTTAAAACAATCCCGATGCGTGCCGAAACCGGCCCCATCGGCGGCGACCTTTCACACGAATTCATCGTGCTGGCCGACACCGGCGAGAGCCAAGTGTATTGCCACAAGGATCTGCTCGACATGCCGATCCCCGGCGAAGATGTCGATTTCGATTCCGATCTCGAACCCATCGTGCAGCAGCGCACCAAACTCTACGCCGCTACGGAAGATGTGCATGACGCGGCGCGCTTCGAATCCGAAGTGCCGCCCGAAAAACGCCTTTCCGCACGCGGCATCGAAGTGGGCCAGATCTTCTATTTCGGCAAAAAATATTCCGAGCCCATGAAAGCAGTCGTCGCCGGTCCCGACGGCAAGGAAACCGCCATCGAAGGCGGCTCCTATGGCATCGGTGTGTCGCGCCTCGTCGGCGCGATCATCGAAGCCGGCCACGATGACGCCGGCATAATCTGGCCCGCGCCCGTGGCACCGTTCGACGTCGCCGTCATCAATCTTAAGTCGGGCGATGCCGCAACCGACGCGGCGTGCGAGGACATTTACACAAAGCTCACCAAGGCGGGCAAAGATGTCCTCTACGACGACACCAACGAACGCCCCGGAGCCAAATTCGCCACCATGGATCTGATCGGCATCCCCCACCAGATCGTCGTCGGCCCGCGCGGTCTTGCGTTCGGCACCGTCGAAGTGAAGACGCGTGCGGGCGGCGCAAAGGAAGACATGACGCTCGACGCGGTGATCAACAGGTTTGCGAAGCCCTGATATGGCCGTCGCGACCAAACCTTTCGCGCCGTTCGAGTGGATGATCGCGCTGCGTTATCTGCGTGCGAAACGCAAGGAAGGTTTCGTTTCGGTCATTTCCACCATCTCGCTGATCGGTATCGCGCTCGGCGTTGCCACACTCATCATCGTCATGGCGGTGATGAACGGTTTCCGCCATGAATTGCTCTCGCGCATCCTCGGCCTCAGCGGTCATGTCGTTGTGCAGGGCTATGGCGGCGAACTCATGCATTTCGATGACATTGCCGCGAAAGTGCGTGCCGTGCCGGGCGTGGTGCGTGTCTCGCCCGTGGTCGATGGACAAGTGATGGCAACCTCCAACGGCGTCTCGCGCGGCGCGTTGGTGCGCGGTATCCGCAAAGACGATCTCGCCAAACTCACCACCGTTTCGAAAACGCTCTCGCCCGGCGCGCTCGCGCGTTTCCAGGGCGGCGATAACGTCATCATCGGCTATCGCATGGCGCAGCAGTTGGGCATCGGCCCCGGCATGACGATCACCTTGATCGCACCCAAGGGTAACGTTACGCCCTTCGGCACGACCCCGCGTGTGAAAACCTACACGGTGGCCGGCATCTTCAACATCGGCATGAGCGAATACGATTCCAGTTTCGTCTTCATGCCGCTGGAAGAAGCGCAACTCTATTTCAATCTCGGTGACGGCGTCAGCGGCCTCGAAGCGATGGTCGCCAAGCCCGATGCGGTCGCGAGCTATACGACCGCCATCGCACAGGCTGTCGGCCCCACGGCGCGCATCCTCACCTGGCAGGACGTGAACTCCAGCCTGTTCGGCGCGCTGGAGGTTGAACGCAACGTGATGTTCCTCATCCTCACGCTCATCATCCTCGTCGCGGCTCTCAACATCGTTTCCGGTCTGGTCATGCTGGTGAAGGACAAGGGCGGCGATATCGCCATCCTGCGCACCATGGGCGCCACGCGCGGTGCGGTGATGCGTGTGTTCCTGATCGCGGGCGCCAGCATCGGCGTGTTCGGCACCTTGCTGGGTTTCGCCGTCGGCGTGCTCTTCTGCCAGAACATCGAAGCCATCCGCCAATTCCTCTCATCGCTCACGGGCACGCAATTGTTCAATCCCGAAATCTATTTCCTCAGCAAAATGCCCGCCGAAATGGATTCCGGCGAGGTGATCGCCGTCGTCGCCATGTCGCTGTCGCTGTCACTGCTCGCCACGCTCTATCCAAGCTGGCGCGCAGCCCGCCTCGATCCGGTGGAGGCGCTGCGTTATGAGTGACACCGCACTTCGTCTCGATCGCGTCACGCGCATGTTCAAGGAAGGCGAGGGCACGCTCGAAGTCTTCCGCGATGTCAGCCTCGCCGTTCAGCCGGGTGAACTTGTGGCTCTCGTGGGCCCATCCGGCGCGGGCAAATCGTCGTTGCTTCATATCGCCGGCCTTCTCGAAGCGCCTTCAAGCGGCGAAGTGCTGATCGGCAACCAATCCGCTTCTGCGTTGCCGGACTCCGAACGCACGCGCCTCCGCCGTGACACCATCGGCTTTATCTACCAGGCCCATCACCTGCTGCCGGAATTCGACGCGCTGGAAAACGTGATCCTGCCGCAACGCATCGCGGGCAAGCCGCGCAAGGCGGCGGAGGCTGAAGCCACGCGTCTTCTCGTTGCGTTGGGCCTTGGCGAACGCCTCGATCATCGTCCGTCGCAACTCTCCGGCGGTGAACAGCAACGCGTCGCCATCGCGCGCGCACTCGCCAACCAGCCGAAAATCCTTCTCGCCGACGAACCCACCGGCAATCTCGATCCGCGCACATCGGGCGGCGTGTTCGATGCGCTGCTATCGCTCGTGCGCAACGAAGGTGTTGCCGCGCTCGTCGCCACCCACAACCACGATCTCGCGGGCCGCATGGACCGCACGCTGGTGCTCGATCAGGGCAGATTATCTCAAGCGTAGAACGTAATTCAAAAGCCAAACTCCGTCATAGCCCGCTTTATGCGGGCGACCCAATTTTCTTTTCTCAAAAGAGAAATGGATCCCCCGGACAAACCGGGGGATGACGATGTGGGGATGATTTAAAAGATAAGCTATTTCTATGCGGCCCGTTTAAACGCCGCCAACTGCGCCGCCAATGCACGCTGGAATGCAGGTCGCGCTTCGCCGCGCTCCACATAGGCTTTGATCGCCGGTTCTTTTTCGAGAAGCCCAGTGCCCTTCAGCATTCTAAGCACGGTGACCATCATCAGATCGCCAGCCGTAAAACGCCCTTCCAGCCAGTCTTTGCCATCAAGCACCTTCGCAAGCTGCGACAACCGCTTGCTCACCCATTCCTCAAGCATCGGCTTTCGCGCTTTCGTCCACTCCTGGTCGCTATAGGCCAGATGGATCAGCGCCAGTTCCTGAACCGGAGGTTCGATAGAATTGAGCGCCGCAAAGACCCAGGTTATGACCCGCTTTCTGCCCGCTTCGTCTTTCGGCATCAGCAGTTCGCTTTTTTCCGCGAGGTGCAAAATGATCGAGCCGGATTCAAAAAGTGTCAGCCCGCCTTCTTCCATCGCCGGCACCTGTCCGAACGGCTGTATGACGCGATACCAATCCGAAGCCTGATCTTCGCCCAGCCCGACAAGTTTTTCCGTATACGGAATACCGAGCTCTTCCAGCGCCCAGCGCGGGCGCAAGTCGCGCACCAGCCCTCGCACCTGCGGCGGAACCCATTTGTATGCGTAGATCGCGATCATGGCGTCTTCTCCGGATCCTGTTTGAGATAAGTGTCCAGCCGGTCGAAAGAAGCCGTCCAGAAGCGGGCGTAGCCTTCAAGGTGATCGAAGGCGTCCTTCAGCGTTTTGGGCCTCAGGCTGCAGCGGCGGTGTTTGCCCTCCCGCCGGTTCTCGATCAGCGAAGCCTCCTCCAGCACCTTCAGGTGGCGGGAGACGGCTGGCATCGAGATGGCGAAGGGCTCGGCCAGTTCGCCCACCGTGGCGTCTCCCAGCGCCAACCGCGCGAGGATTGCGCGCCGGGTGGGGTCTGCAAGTGCTTGAAAGGTATGGTCTAGAGCGTTCATTTAATTTATATGTTAAATAACATGTTGGTTAAGTCAAGTGGTGGGAAATTGATCTCGTTTTGTTCTTGACCCGATGAGAACAAATATGGAACAATACCCGGCCCTGAGGAGGAGAAGAACAAATGTCCGCTTGGCTCAAAGATGCAATTTCCGGTCTGTTTCTGATGACGTTCATCGTCGCTTCGTTCGGCATGGCCGACATGGCGCGTGCGGTGATCGGTTCCTGAACGACAAGCTGTGGATGGACGCCTGCGCCGCGTGTCCTGCGTGCGCCTTGGCTCCGATACTGCCTAACCAAGACTGAGAGGGAATCGCGTCCGTGACGGATCGCAAAGCGGCATCTTTTGTACATCTGCGAGTGAAGAGCGCCTATTCGCTCCTGGAAGGCGCAGTGCGTCCGAAAGAACTCGCCGATCTCGCAAAAGAAAACGCGATGCCTGCCGTCGCCGTCGCCGACACCAACAATCTGTTCGGCGTTTTCGAGATCAGCGAGACGCTGGCGAAGAAGGGCATTCAGCCCATCGTCGGCTGTCTCGTATCCGCGGAGCTGACGCCTGCGCAACCGTCCGCATCCGCCTCGCGTCCCAAGCCCCCCGGTTTGCCCCTGCTGGTGCAAAACGAAAAGGGCTACGAAAACCTCTCGAAGCTGCTGAGCGGCGCCTATCTTGAAGCCCAGCCCGGCGACTGGCCGCATGTCGATCTCGCGCAGTTGGAAGAACACGCCGAAGGTCTGATCGCGCTCACCGGCGGTCCCGGTGGTCCGCTGAATACGCTTCTTGCTGCCGGTCAGCCGGAGGCGGGCGAAAATCTGCTGCTGAAACTGAAAGCGATCTTCGGCGACCGTCTCTATATTGAATTGCAGCGTCACGGCTTGCCGGAAGAACGTGCCGTCGAAGACCCGCTTCTTGAACTCGCCTATACCCACAACATTCCCATTGTCGCCACCAACGACGTGCATTTCGGCAGGGAGCATATGTACAAGGCGCACGACGCGCTGATGTGCATTGCCGACGGCACCTTCGTTTCGCAGCAGGATCGCCGCCGCCTCACCCGCGAGCATCGGTTCAAATCCGCCGCGGAAATGACGGCGCAATTCGCCGATTTGCCCGAAGCCATCGAGAACACGCTGGAAATCGCCCGTCGCTGCGCCTTCCGGCCCAAGAAACGCAATCCGATCCTGCCGAAATTCGAACCCGAATCCGGCCTTTCGCCGGCGGAGGAATTGCGCGCGCAGGCCGAAGCCGGTTTGAAGCGCCGCCTGGCCGAACACGGCATGTTCGCGGATGAGAAAATCTATCGTGACCGGCTGGAATTCGAGCTGGACGTCATCATCCGCATGGATTTTCCCGGCTACTTCCTGATTGTTTCCGATTTCATGAAGTGGACGCGCGCGCAAAGCATCCCCGTCGGCGTGCGCGGGTCGGGCGCGACATCGCTCGTCGCCTGGTCGCTCGACATCACCAACCTCGATCCCATCCGTTTCGGCCTGCTGTTTGAGCGTTTTCTCAATCCCGAACGCATTTCGATGCCGGACTTCGATATCGACTTCTGCCAGGAACGTCGCGACGAAGTCGTGCGCTATGTGCAACAGAAATACGGCGAAGACCGCGTTGCCCACATCATGGCGCTTGGTTCGTTACAGGCGCGTGCGGCCGTGCGCGATGTTGGCCGCGTGCTGCAGATGCCGCTCGGTCTGGTGGATCGCATCGCTAAGATGATCCCCAATCCGCCCGGTCACCCGGTGTCGATGAAGGAGGCGATGGAAAGCGAGCCGCGTCTCCAGGCTATCAAGGAAGAGGAGCCGATTGCGCGGGACCTTTTCAATATCGTTGAAAAGATTGAAGGCCTATATCGCCATTCCTCCACTCACCCGGCAGGCGTGGTGATCGGCGACCGGCCGTTGAACGAGATCGTGCCGCTCTATCGCGATCCGCGCTCGCACATGCCGGTGACGCAGTTCGACTATGAAGATGCCGAAAAATCCGGCTTGGTCAAATTCGACTTTCTGGGCCTCAAGACGCTCACCGTCATCGCCAAATGCGAAGAACTGCTCAAGAAGCGTGGAATCGAATTGCACACGCAAAGTATCGATTTCGACGACAAGCTGACGTTCGAAATGCTGTCCAACGGCGAAAGCGTCGGCGTGTTCCAGCTCGAAGGCGCAGGCATGCGTGATCTGCTGCGCAAGATGAAGCCCGACCATATCAACGATCTGGTCGCGCTCGTGGCGCTCTATCGTCCCGGCCCTATGGATTCCATTCCGAAATACATCGCCTGCAAACGCGGCCGCGAGAAACCGGAATATCTGCACCCCAAACTGGAGCCGATCCTCAACGAAACCTACGGCGTCATGACGTATCAGGAAGACGTCATGAACATCGCTCGCGAACTTGGCGGTTACTCGCTCGGCCAGGCAGATCTTCTGCGCCGCGCCATGGGCAAAAAGATCGCCTCCGAAATGGCGGCGCATGAAGAAAGGTTCGTCAAAGGCGCCGAAGAACGCGGTGTCGCAAAGGCCATCGCCCAACAGATTTTCGAACAGGCCGCGAAATTCGCAGGCTACGGCTTCAACAAGGGTCACGCCGCGGCTTACGCGCAAGTCGCCTATCAAACGGCCTATCTGAAGGCGAACTACCCTGTCGAATTCCTCGCCGCATCGATGACCCTCGACATCAGCAACACCGACCGCCTCAACATCTTCCGTCAGGAAGCGCAACGTCTTGGCATCCGTGTCCTGCCCCCGGACATCAATCGCTCGGACTCATTCTTCACCGTCGATGCGGAAGAAAAGATCATCTTCTATGCGCTCGCCGCCGTGAAAGGTGTTGGCCGCCAGGCGATGGATCACGTCGTCGAGTTACGAAAGCAGGACGGTCCATTCCGCTCCATCTCGGATTTCGCGCACCGCATCGACCCGCGTCTTGTCAACAAGCGTGCTTTCGAAAGTCTGGTCCGCGCAGGCGCCTTCGACTGTCTGCATCGCAATCGTCACCAGCTCGTGAAATCCGCCGATGTTATCCTGGGCGGCAGCGCGCTCGCCGCTCGCGAGCGCGAAAGCGGCCAGTCCATGCTGTTCGGCAGCGGCGATGAAGCGGTCGAGGATTTGCGCCTGCCTCCCATTGAGGAATGGCTGCCGCATGATCGTCTCAACGAAGAATTCGGCGCCATCGGATTCTATCTGTCCGGCCATCCGCTTGATGGCGTGCGCGCCGCGTTGAAGCGATTGGGGGCGGTCACCTTCGCACAACTCCACGAAGACCGGCGCCGTTCCGGTTTCCGCGCATTGGTCGCGGGCACCGTGATCCGCAAACAGGAGCGCCGTGGCCGCAGCGATCAGCAATACGCCTTCGTTTCGCTATCCGATCCCACCGGCATGTTTGAAGTGATGGTGTTCTCCGAAGTCCTCGCTGCTTCGCGCCAGCTCATGGAACCAGGTAAATCCGTCTTGATGGCCGTTGCCGTCGACTGGACCGACGACGAACTCAAGCTGCGCGCGCTCTCCTGCAATGATCTCGAAAAGGCCGCAGCCGATGCGGGGGAGGGGCTCCGCATATTTCTTGAAAACGAATCCCCGCTCAACGGGATCGCCACCCAGTTGAGCCGGCCCGGCAAAGGCATCGTGACTATAGTCGTGCCGGCCGGCGAGGGCCGCGAAGTCGAAATCAAACTGCCGAAACAGCTTCAAATCACCGCCGCACACCGCAATGCGATCAAATCGTTGCCCGGCGTTGCTGCGGTCGAAGCGGTTTAAAGAGAGGAGACCGCCCCGCCAAGACGCCGCAATCCTTCCGCCAGCAATTTGGGATCCTGTGCAAAACAAATGCGTACATGCGCATCCGACGCCGCATCGTCTTCCGGTCCGAACGCCGAACCCGGCGCCACGCCGACTTTCGCGCCATGCACCAATCCGCTCGCAAATTCGAGACTGTTCTTCAGCCCCTCGATTTGCAGGAAGCCGTAAAACGCGCCTTCCGGCCTGATCCAGCGAATCCGGTTTTGCTCGCGCAGGAAGTCCTCGACAACCTCGCGCCCAGCCCGGCACCGTGCCAACATCTGCCCCCGGAAATCGTCTCCCTGCGGCGAAAGCGCTGCCAGCGCACCCCACTGCGCGAATGTCGTGGCACCCGTATTGTTGGCCGCGCTCATCACATACATCTGCTGATCCAGACTTTGCGGATGCACCAACCAGCCGATGCGCCATCCCGTCATCGCCCAGGGCTTCGAGAACGAATTGATCACGAACACCGCATCATCAGGCTCCGCGATCTGCAGAAACGAAGGTGCATGTGGCGCGTCATCGTAAACAAGCGTCCCATAAACCTCGTCGCTGATGATCGCGATGCCGCGTTCCCGCGCAAACTTCAGCACTGCAACCTGCTGTTCGCGCGACATCACCCATCCGGTCGGATTTCCCGGCGAAGCAATAAAAATCGCCTTGGTTCGCGCATCGCAGGTCGCGAAGAGCTTGTCGAGGTCCAGCCACCAACGCGGCGGCGATACATTCCATTCTTCTTCCAGCCGCGCGAATTTGATTTCGGCGCCCGTCATTTTTGCTGCTTGAAAAATGTTCGGCCAAACAGGCGACACGCACACCACATTGTCCCCGGTCTCGATCACGCATTGCAGCGCCGTAACAACCGCCAACATTGCGGCGCCAGGTACGGTGATGCGTTCGAGTGCGATATCCCGCTGAACGGTGCGTGCGTGGAAGGCACGAATGGCTTCGCGCAGCGGCATGATCCCGCGCGAGGTGGTGTAGAACGTCCGCCCCTTGTCCAGCGCATCCTTGGCCGCGTCGCAAATAAAACCGGGCGTCACGAGATCGCTTTCGCCGAACCACAGCGGAATGATGCTGGGATCACCAAGGCCGAGCATGGCAACTCTGCCTATGCCGTTTGGCTCGAGATTGACGATCGAAGAACGAAGAGGGGAAGGGCGGTTATGCGTCATGCGCACAACTGTAACCGCATTCGCGCGCCCGCGAGATCAAATCGCCGCGCATGGCGGCCCTGTCCCAAACGAAAAGCGGCGCCCGAAGGCGCCGCTCACGTCACTCTTTTCGAGAGAAATCAGGCCCGTTTGCGACGGCGGGCTGCAATCCCGGCCAAGCCTGCGCCCAGTAGCGCAAGCGAGGCTGGTTCGGGAACGGGGTCTGCCGATCCCGAGGTAAAGAAGCGCACATGGTCGCCGCCAAGGCTGCAAACACCAGCGCCGGTATCATACGTATCGCATTCAAACGATTGATCGGCGATCAGTGTGTCCGGCGTGCCATCTACCAGGGAATGCTCGAACACCAAGTGCAGGAACCCCTGATAATAATGCGGCGTGCTGCGGCTGATATCCAGAACGGTATCGAATGGATCGTTGATGTTGCTGGGATCGGTTCCAACAACATAGGCGTAGCCGGTGAAAAGTCCGTTCGAGGTGGTTATCTCGGTCGGCAAAGTTTCATAGCCATAAACGTTCAGCGTGATGGTCCCGGTGGCCGTCGACCCGTCCTCCATTATTCCCGAGAAGCTGTAGGTGATCGGCAGCGCCTTGGCCGGAACTGCGGCCGCGACCATCATACCGGCCGCTATGGAAACGGCGCGGAGAGTCTTAACAAACGTCGTCATAAATGGCCCCTGAGCCCTGATTCTGTCCCATTTTGTAGCAGTGGACGCAGGGCTCTGCTGAAATTTCGATTCTTATGGTTAATGGCGGAACTCTCGGGTCGCGGATTGTTGCTTGCGTCCGCCGCAACGGCCCCCTATAAGCCGCGCCATCTGCGCGCGAGGGTGGGTTCATGGGGTGAGTTGCCCCGTCCCCGTCCGGTGCCCGAAAGGGTCACACCCCTCGCGTCTGCTCAACCGGAAAAGGAGATGTTTTCCAATGGCTTTGCCAGATTTTTCCATGCGCCAACTGCTTGAGGCGGGCGCGCATTTTGGTCATCGCACACAGCGCTGGAATCCCAAGATGTCGCCGTTCATCTTCGGCGCCCGTAACGACATCCACATCATCGACCTGACCCAAACCGTCCCGCTGCTGCACCAGGCCCTCGTTGCCCTGCGTGAAGTCGCGGCCGGTGGCGGTCGCATCCTGTTTGTGGGCACGAAACGCCAGGCGTCCGAACCTGTGGCAGCGGCCGCGAAGCGTTGCGCCCAATACTATGTGAACCACCGCTGGCTCGGCGGCACGCTGACCAACTGGCAGACGATCTCGAACTCGATCAAGCGCCTGCGTTCCATCGAAGAGACGCTCGGCTCCGCACAAGGCTCGGGCCTCACGAAGAAGGAATTGCTGGGCCTGCTGCGTGAACGCGACAAGCTCGAACGCTCGCTCGGCGGCATCAAAGAAATGGGTGGCCTTCCGAACATGCTGTTCGTGATCGACACCAACAAGGAATCCATCGCGGTTGCCGAAGCGCGCAAGCTGGGCATTCCGGTGACGGCGATCCTCGATTCCAATTCCGATCCGGACGGCATCACTTATCCGATACCGGGCAACGACGATGCCGCAAGAGCCTTGTCGCTCTATTGCGATCTCGTCGCGCGCGCGATCATCGATGGCCTCTCCGAAGGCCAGGTGGCAGCCGGTGTCGATACGGGTGCAGCCGAAGTGCTGCCCGATGAAGCGCCGGCCGCGGAAGCGACCGCCGCTTAAGCCTTTCAGGAGTTCTGGATATGTCGAATATCACCGCTTCCATGGTGAAAGACCTGCGCGACAAGACGGGCGCAGGCATGATGGATTGCAAGGCAGCCCTGGGTGAAACCAACGGCGACGTCGAAGCTGCCATCGATTGGCTCCGCAAGAAGGGTCTGATGAAGGCCGCGAAGAAGGCGGGCCGCGTTGCCGCCGAAGGTCTCGTCGGCGTCGCCGTCGGCGGTGACACCGGTGCGTTGGTGGAAGTCAATTCCGAAACCGATTTCGTCGCGCGCAACGATCAGTTCAAGGAATTCGTCAAGAACGCCGCCGAAATCGCGCTCGAAATCGACGGTGATCTCGAAAAGCTGCTGGCGAAGCCCATGGGCAACGCCACCGTGCAGGATGAGTTGACCGGTCTCATCGCCAAGATCGGCGAGAACATGAGCGTGCGCCGCGTTGCGGCTCTCGCTGTGAAGCCCGGGGTCGTCGCGTCTTATGTGCATAACGCATCGTCGCCCGAACTCGGAAAGATCGGCGTTCTCGTCGGCTTGAAGTCGGAAGGCGACACCGCGAAGCTGTCTGCTTTCGGCAAGCAGCTTGCGATGCATGTGGCAGCCGCCGCGCCGCTTGCGCTGACGCCGGAACATCTTTCGGCGGACGTCATCGAACGCGAACGCAATGTTCAGCGCGAACTTGCCAAGCAATCAGGCAAGCCGGACAACGTCGTCGACAAGATGATCGAAGGCCGTATGCGCAAGTTCTACGAAGAATCTGTGCTCATGTCCCAGATCTTCGTCATCGACGGCGAAACCCCTGTGAACAAGGCGGTCGAGAAGCTTGCAAAGGAAATCGGCAAGCCGGTCGAAGTCGTGGGCTTTGTCCGCTTCCAGGTTGGCGAGGGCATCGAAAAGACCGATGGCGATTTCACCGACGAAGTGAACAAGCTCGCGGGCCGCTAAAAACCTTCACGGAGGACAACAATGACAGGCGTTCCCAAGTACCGCCGAGTCCTCCTGAAAGTTTCCGGCGAGGCCTTGATGGGCGACAACGGCTACGGCATCGACGTCGCTGTGGTCGACCGCATTGCTGCCGATGTGAAGGATGCAGTCACCGCCGGAAGCCAGCTTTGCATGGTGATCGGTGGCGGCAACATCTTCCGCGGATTGCAGGGTGCCGCAAAGGGCATCGACCGCGCCACCGCCGACTATATGGGCATGTTGGCGACGGTGATGAATGCTCTGGCCATGCAGGCCACCTTGGAACGGATGAATGTGCCGGCGCGGGTTCAGTCCGCCATTCCGATGTCGACTGTCTGCGAGCCTTACATCCGCCGCCGCGCCATCCGGCATATGGAGAAAGGCCGGGTCGTGATCTTCGCAGCCGGCACGGGCAATCCGTTCTTCACGACCGATACGGCGGCAGCGTTGCGTGCCGCCGAGATGAACTGCAATGCGATGCTCAAGGGTACGCAGGTCGATGGTGTTTACAGTGCTGACCCGAAGAAGGTTGCCAATGCACAACGCTACGAATCCTTGAGTTATCACGAGGTCTTGTCTCGCGATCTTCAGGTAATGGATGCAAGCGCGGTCAGCCTCTCCCGCGAGAACAAAATCCCCATCGTCGTCTTCTCCATCCACGACCGTGGCGCGCTCGCCGCCGTTCTGCGTGGCGAAGGTCGCTCGACGATCATCGAAGAACGGGCCGCATTGGGGTAGTCTTGGTCCAACAAATCAGGGGTTTGCCATGGCAGCCGGATACGACAAGGAAGATCTCAACCGCCGCATGAACGGCGCGGTCGCGACCGTGAAGAGCGAGTTTTCCGGCCTTCGGACAGGCCGGGCCAGCCCGGCGCTGGTCGAGCCGGTGACCGTCGATGCCTATGGCAGCCAGCTTCCCATCAATCAGGTGGGCAATATCTCGACGCCTGAACCGCGCCTCCTGACCATACAGGTCTGGGACAAGGGGCTGGTGAAAGCTGTCGACAAGGCCATCCGCGATGCCGGCCTTGGCCTAAATCCCCAGGTGGACGGCCAACTTCTACGTATTCCGGTGCCTGAGCTCAACGAAGAGCGCCGCCGCGAACTGGCCAAGTTGGCCCATAAATATGCCGAAGCCGCCCGCGTGGCAGTCCGCAACGTCCGCCGGGATGGGATGGACCTGCTGAAGAAGCTCGAAAAGGACCACAAGATCAGCCAGGACGACCACCACAAGCTGGGCGACGAGTTGCAGAAGCTGACAGATGCGCACATCAAGGACATCGATGCCGCGCTTCAGGCCAAAGAACAGGAAATCATGCAGGTTTAGTCTGGGAAAGGGCGGGGGCGATCAGTAGGGTTGCGTAAATGACAGTCATGACTCGCCCACCCGAGAGCGTTCCGCAGCACGTTGCCATCATCATGGATGGAAATGGCCGCTGGGCGCAGCGTCGCCGGCTGCCGCGTCAGGCCGGTCATGTGGCCGGTGTGTCCGCCGTGCGTGACGTGGTACGCGCCGCCAGCGAAATCGGATTGCCCAATCTCACGCTCTATGCCTTTTCGTCTGAAAACTGGAAGCGTCCCAAACTTGAGGTGAATCACCTCATGGGATTGTTCCGGCTTTATTTCCGTGACGATCTCCAGGATCTGGTCGATCGCAATGTCCGTGTTCGTGTCATCGGTTCGCGTGATCGCGTCGCGCGCGATATCCGGACGATGATCGAGGAAGCCGAAAGTTCCACGCTGCGCAACACCGGTCTCAATCTTACGCTGGCTTTCGACTATGGCGCGCAGGAAGAGATTTGTGCAGCCGCGCGCGAATTGGCCCGCGCGGCGTTGGAAGGCCGGCTGAATCCGGAAGCGATCACGCCCGAACTGTTTTCAAGCCGGCTGTTCACGAACGATTTGCCTGCACCCGATCTCATTATACGAACCAGCGGCGAACACCGCCTCAGCAACTTCCTGCTCTGGCAATCGGCATATGCCGAGCTTCTGTTCGTCGATACGCTGTGGCCCGATTTCAGCGGCAAGGAATTCATCGATGCGCTGGATCAGTTCGCCCAGCGCGACCGCCGTTTCGGTGCTGTTGCATCGGATGCGGTTGCTTGAACAACGTGCCCGAGACATCGCCGCCTTCGGGAGTTGTGGCCAAGGGAAGCGGCCGCAAACCGATCAAGTTTTCGCGCGGCTGGATCACGCGTCCCGTGTTTGGGGCGCTCTTAGCCGCCATCGCCATTGGTGCTCTCTACAAGGGCGGCTTCTACTTTGCGCTATTTATCGCGCTTGTCATTATCACTGCCGCCCGCGAGTGGCATCGCATGATTGCCGATGGCCGCTTCACCGAGGAATTCCTGGTCACCAGTTTTGTTGTGATCGTGGGCGTTTGTCTGGAAGTGGCGATGCCTGGCTCTATCTGGCCTTGGGCCATCCTGGGCTTTGGCGCGGTCGTGAGTTTTCTTTTGGCGACGCTTCGCAAGCGGCTCGCCTGGTGGGAAGCCGGCGGCGTGCTCTATCTCGGCATTCCGGCACTCTCGGTGGTCATGCTGCGCCTCCTGCCTGCGGGCGGGTTCAAGCTTTTGCTGACGTTTTTCATTTCCATCTGGGCCACTGACACTGGCGCGCTGGTGTTCGGGAACTTGATTGGAGGGCCGAAATTGTGGCCCGCTCTGTCGCCGAACAAGACTTGGGCAGGCTTCTTTGGGGGTATAATACTGGCTGCAGTTGCCGGTGGCGTTGCCTTCGCCATCCTGCAATTGGGGGCGGAGCGTGGCGCTTTGTTTGCCGCGTCAGTGGGAGTGATTGCGCATATGGGTGATTTGTTCGAATCCTGGGCCAAGCGGAATTTCCGCGTCAAAGACAGTGGCGGTTTGATACCGGGGCACGGTGGCGTGCTGGATCGTATCGATTCCACATTGCTTGCAGCACCGGCCTTGGCAATCGTCGTGTTGGTAGCCGGCATCAATCCGGTGGTGCTACCATGAGAGCGATTGCCGGCAAACCGAACGGAACGCTGCCCGACCTGAGCCCGGTTCTGCAACGCCGCGTGACGGTGCTTGGCTCCACCGGCTCTATCGGTGTGAGCACGCTCGATGTGATCGCACATGCGCGCAAGACATATGGTCCGGATGCGATGCCGGTCGAAGCGCTCACAGCGCAAGCCAATGTCGAATTGCTGGCCAAGCAAGCGCGCGAGATCAAACCGAAGATCGCAGTGATCGGCGATCCTTCGCTGCACGCACAACTCAAATCCGCACTCGCCGGAACGGGCATCGAAACCGCGGCTGGGCGGGAAGCCGTCATCGCAGCGGGCGCGCGGCCATCCGAATTCGTGATGGTTGCGATTGTCGGCGCTGCAGCAATCGAACCTGCGCTCGAAGCCATTCGTCGCGGGGCGGTCGTGGCATTGGCGAACAAGGAATGCGTCGTAGCGGCGGGCGCGGTTTTCCGCGAGACGCTGGAGAAATCCGGCGCCTCCGTGATCCCCGTCGATTCCGAACACAACGCGATCTTCCAGGTGCTTCACGGCGGCGACGCAGGCGAGGTCGAATTGGCTACGCTCACCGCGTCTGGCGGTCCTTTCCGCGAGTGGACAGCCGAACGTATGCGCGACGTGACGCCCGAACAGGCGGTGGCGCATCCGGTGTGGTCGATGGGCAAGAAGAATTCGCTCGATAGCGCCAGCCTTATGAACAAGGGCCTTGAGTTGATCGAAGCCCACTATCTGTTCGCGCTTCCCGCCGAGCGTTTAAACGTTGTCATTCACCCGCAATCCATCGTCCATTGCATGGTTTCCTACCAGGATGGAACCACGCTTGCGCATCTGTCCGCGCCGGATATGCGCACGCCGATTGCGCATGCGCTGGGCCATCCGCGGCGGATTGCCTCTCCGTCTCGGCGTCTCGACCTCGCGACCATGGGGCCGTTGAGCTTTTTTGCCCCGGATTCCGGGCGTTTTCCGTGCCTTCGGCTGGCCACCGATTGCTTGCGCACGGGCGGTCTCGCCCCTACCATTCTTAACGCCGCAAACGAGATCGCGGTGGAGGCGTTTCTGGATCGCCGGATTGGCTTTCTCGACATTCCGCGCGTGGTCGAAGCGGCGCTGGAAACGGGGGAGGCGAGGCTGTCGAACCTTCTGCCATCGGACCTCTCGGCGGTATTGGCCACCGATAACGAAGCCCGCCAATGGGCCAACGAAGTGTGCCGGACGATAAGAAACTGATGCGTCAGGGGAAGCGCGAGGAAGGCGTATGACAGCATTGCATGATTTTCTCGCGTGGCTGCCGAGCGGCTTGCCCGCCTATATTTTTCTTATCACTGTCGTCGTCTTCTTCCACGAGCTTGGCCACTTTCTCGTTGCGCGCTGGTGTGGGGTGGCCGTGGAAACTTTTTCCATCGGTTTTGGGCCGGAGATCGTCGGCTGGAATGACAAGCACGGCACGCGATGGAAGATTTCGTGGATTCCATTTGGCGGGTACGTGAAGTTTCTCGGCGACATCGGCGCCGCCAGCACACCCGATCGGGATCTCCTCGAACAATTGCCCGAAGACGAACGCACGCGCGCCTTTCCCTTGAAGCCGCTTTGGCAACGCGCGGCCATCGTCGCCGCCGGACCTTTCGCGAATTTCATTCTGGCCATCGTGATCTTCACCGCGATGTTCATGATCTTCGGCCAGAACTACAACGAACCCGTCGTCGACGGCGTCCAGCCGGGTAGTGCAGCAGCCGTAGCCGGCATCAAGAAGGGCGACATCATCCGTTCGATCAACGGCTCGGCAATTCATGATTTCAACGACATCAAGCAGATCGTGACGCTCAACACAGGCGAGGCATTGACCATCAATCTCGATCGCAATGGTCATCCCGTCACTGTGAAAGCTGTGCCAAAGATTACAACGCTGAAAGATCCGTTTGGCGGGGTGAACCGAATGATGGCGTTGGGCATCACGAACGACCTAAAGCCGGATCGAATCAGCCATGTCCGCTTCGGGCCGATCGATGCTGTTGGAGCTGCTTGCGAGCAGACCTGGCTGATCGTCAAAAGCACCTTCGTCTATATGTGGCAGATGAGCACAGGCTATGCGGATACAAGCCAGCTCAGGGGACCGATTGGGGTTGCTTCGGTCTCGCAAAAGGTGGCTTCCGTCAGCTTTGTAGCGCTGATTACCCTTGCCGCGTTAATGTCCGTAAGTATTGGACTCATCAATCTTTTTCCTATCCCGCTGCTCGACGGTGGGCACCTTCTGTATTATGCATTCGAAGCTGTTCTGGGTCGGCCGCTCGGCGTCCGCGCTCAGGATGTGGGATTTAGGCTTGGGCTGGCTGCTGTTCTCGGTCTCATGGTTTTGGTGACCTGGAACGACCTCGTCCGGCTGGATCTTTTCTGAAGCCACGAACCGCCGTAACGCCCGGCGGCTAGTCCAGAGACGAGTGGATGACATCCATCGCCCATCTGTCCGTGAGAATATTGCGTACCGCTTTGCTGGGCACGGCCGTTATGGTTACTGCCGGCATCGCGAATGCGAACGCACAAGCGCTCAATCCGAAAGCGCCAAGCAATTCTCCATCGGTTTCGCTGCCGCTAGGTCCGCCCATCCGTCAGATTGTCGTTGCGGGCACGCAACGTATCGAACCTGCAACGGTCCTGTCTTACATCTCGATCCGCGAAGGCGATCAGTATGACGAACAGGCAGTCGACCGCTCGCTGAAGACGCTGTTTGCGACCGGCCTGTTCGCCGACGTGAAGTTCCGCTGGAACGGCCAGACGCTCACCATCCAGGTGGTCGAAAACCCGATCATCAACCAAATCGATTTCGAAGGTAACGACAAGGTCTCGACCAAGGATCTGCAGAAGGAAGTGCAACTCAAGCCGCGCACGGTCTTCACGCGTGCTCGCGTGCAGTCCGACGTGCAGCGTATCGTCGAACTCTATCGCCGCAACGGTAAGTTTGCCGCCACCGTCGATCCGCAGATCATTCAGCGCCCGCAGAACCGCGTCGATCTGATCTTCTCAATCAACGAAGGCGCCACCACCGGCGTTGCCCGCATCACCTTTATCGGCAACAAGGTCTTCGACGACGACACGCTGCGCAGCCAGATCGCCACCGAAGAAAGCGCATGGTGGAAATTCCTTGCCACCAACGACAATTACGATCCCGACCGCCTGACCTTCGACCGCGAGCAGCTCCGCCGTTTCTACCTGAGCCATGGCTATGCCGACTTCAACGTCGTCTCTGCCGTGGCCCAACTCACGCCGGATCGCTCGGCGTTCTATCTGACATTCACTATCGACGAAGGCCCGGTTTACAAGTTCGGCAAGGTCGACATCGAATCCAACATCAAGGAACTCGATACAAAGGTTCTGCGCGCCGGCATCCCGATCCACAGCGGCGACACTTACAACGCGGAACTGATCCAAAAGTCCATTGACGCGCTGACGAACGCCGCCGGCACCAAAGGCTATGCCTTCGCCGAAGTTCATCCGCGTATCCAGCGCGACCGTGCCAGCCGCACAATCAATGTGGTCCTGAAGATCGACCAGGGCCCGCGCGTTTATGTCGAGCGCATCAACATCACCGGTAACACGCGCACGCTCGATAAGGTGATCCGCCGCGAAATGCGTCTGGTGGAAGGTGACGCCTTCAACCGCGTTTTGCTGGACCGGTCCCGTACCCGCATCCGTGCGCTCGGCTTCTTCAAGGATGTCGATATCAAGACTGCGCCCGGCACTGCGCCCGATAAAACGACGCTCAACGTCGCCGTTACCGAGCAATCGACGGGCGAACTTTCGCTGGGCGCCGGTTACTCGTCGCAAAGCTCGTTCGTGGGCGAGTTCAGTTACACGGAACGCAACCTGTTCGGCCGCGCGCAATATCTGCGCTTGAGCGCCGCGCTTTCGTCGATCAGCAAGCAGTTCCAGATCAGCTACACCGAACCTTACTTCCTCGATAAGCCGCTCGCAGCCGGTGTCGATCTCATCAAATATTTGACCAATTTCGATCAGGCCGCCTATCAGGGCGACACGTCGGCCGTCACATTCCGCTTCGGGTTCCCGACATCCGAGTTCGGCAGCGTGCAGCTTCGCTACAGCTACCGTATCGACAAGGTCACGCCGTACAACATCGCCAACATTCCGCAACAAATTCTCGATGCTGCCGGCACCACGCAGACGTCGCTCATCGGTTACACGTTCAGCTACAACACGTTGGACGATTACCAGAAGCCCACCAAAGGTCTGACATTCAGCTTCAGTCAGGATTTCGCGGGCTTTGGCGGCTCATTGAAATACATGCGCGCGGAAACCTCGGCGAGCGTCTATCACCGCCTGTTCTTTGATGGCGTCATCGGATCGTTGACCGGCAGTGCGGGTTACATCACGGCCTATGACGGCCAGCAGGTCCGCATCAACGAGCGCTTCTTCAAAGGCGGCGACAGCTTCCGCGGCTTCCAGATCGCCGGTATCGGCCCGCGCGACGTGGCGATCCCCGGCAACAGCGGCGCCATCGGCGGCAATGTCTATGCCATTGGCTCGGTCAACATCCGGGTGCCGAATTTCCTGCCGGAAGACTACGGAATCTCGACCTCGCTCTTCAGCGATTTCGGCACGCTGGGCCGGATCGACCGCGGGCCGAGCACGCCGACCGCCGAAATCTGCCGGCACGTCAAACCGGGCGGGGTGGCGGCCAACAGTTGCATTGCCGACAATCTCGCGCTACGCGCTTCCGCCGGAATTAGCGTCGGCTGGAAATCGCCCTTCGGTCCGATCCAGATCGACTTCGGTATACCGATCGCCAAAACAGAATATGACCGGACGGAAATCATCCACTTCAGTGCTGGGACAGGACTCTAACGCCATGAAAATACAGTCGATTTTTACCCGCGGGGTTGTCGCCGCCGGGGCCTTTGCTTTAGCCGCTTCCGTGTTTGTGACACCCGCCGCCGCGCAGCCAAAGCCGGCCGCTGGCACGCCGGTTCCGAAGATCCTGGTCATCAACCGCGAAGCCATCCTGCGGCTGTCGAAAGTCGGTCAGGACATCGTGAAGCAGGTCAACGGTTACACCCAGGCCGCCGAGAAGGAATTCAAGGGCCAGGGCGAACAGCTCCGCAAGGACGGCGCGGCTTTGCAGCAGCAGCTCGCGATCCTCGCGCCCGACGTGAAGGCTAAGAAGATTGCCGACTTCGAAAACCGTCAGCGCGCGTTGCAGGCGAAAGTCGAAGCCCGCCAGCAACAGATCCAGGGCGGTGTCCTTCAGGCGCGCCAGAAGATCGAAACGGCGCTTGGCCCGATCGTCCAGGGCATCATGCAGGAGCGCGGCGCAACCCTGCTTCTCGATCGCGGTGCGATCGTGTGGGGCACAGGCGATATCGACATCACGCGGACGGCAATCCAGCGTCTCGATCAGAAAATGTCGTCGGTGAAGGTGAACCTCGTTTCGCCGCCCAAGCCGCCGAAGCAGGGATAAGCGGCGCTCGGCCGTGACGGATTGATGGCCGACCCGCGCTTCTACCAGAACAAGGGGCCCTTCACGCTGGCCGCGATATGCGCGCGCGCCGGCGTGAGTGTGCCCGACGGCGCGCAAGGCGGTCTCTCTATCGCCGATGTCGCGAGTTTGGCAGGTGCGGGTCCACAGCATCTGACGTTTCTTTCAGGCGCAAGCGCGGCCAAGCAGTTCGCACAATCGAAAGCAGGCTTCGTTTTTGTTTCGCCTGCCGATGCCAGTCGCGATGCTCCGCCGGGAACCACGTTGATTGCGGTGGATTCGGTTCAGCATGCTTTTGCCGAGGTCGCTGCGTTCTTTTATCCAGACCACTCCCTGGTCGCCTGGAAGCAATCGGCGCCAATCGATCCCACGGCGCAGTTGGGGCAGGGCGTCGTGCTTGGCCCCGGCGTTGTGATCGGTGCGAACGCGGAAATCGGCGACAACGTCCGTATCGGCCCGAACTCGGTTATTGGCCCCGGCACGGCCATCGGCCGCAATTCGGAAATCGGCGCCAATGTCACCATCACCCATTCCTACATCGGCGACGACGTTCTGATTCTCCACGGCGCCCAGATCGGCCAGCCCGGATTCGGTTTTGCCTCCGACCGGCGCGGGCACAAAAAGATTCCCCAACTCGGCCGCGTGATCGTTCAGGACCGCGTTGAAATCGGCTCCTGTACGACGGTTGATCGCGGTGCGCTTGGCGATACGGTGATCGGCGAAGGAACCAAGATTGATAATCTGGTGCAGATTGGGCACAACAACCGCCTCGGTCGGCACGACATGATCGTGGGGCAGGTCGGTATTTCCGGCAGTTGCGAGTTCGGCGATTTTGTCGTGGCTGGCGGACAGGTTGGCTTTGCGGACCATGTACGGGTCGGCGACGGGGCGCGGTTCGCTGCAAGAGCGGGCGTACCGCCGGGAGATTATGACGGTCAGGATTGGGGCGGTGCGCCGCCGGTCCCGGTGCGTGAATGGAGAAGGCAGTTGGCCGCCATCGCGCTGTTGGCCAAGCGTCGGAAGAAGAAAGATGAGTGAAGCAGGAAAACTGGAACTCGACGTCGAGCAGATCAAAAGCCTGCTGCCGCATCGCGCACCGTTTCTTTTCGTCGAAAAACTGACCGATATCGTCCCTGCACAGAGTGCCGTGGGCTGGAAGGCCGTGTCATTCAACGAACCCCATTTCCAGGGCCATTTCCCGTCTTTCGCGGTGATGCCGGGCGTTCTGATCGTCGAAGCGATGGCGCAAACGGCCGGCGCACTCGTCATGCAAACGCTCGGACTGACGGCGGGAAGCCGTCTTGTCTATTTTATGACTATCGAGAAGGCGCGCTTTCGCAGGCCCGTGCGACCCGGCGACATGCTGCGCATGCCGGTGAAGGCGTTGCGCAACCGCGGCATGGTCTGGCGCTTTGCGGGCGAGGCTTATGTGGGCGAAACACTTTGCGCCGAAGCGGAATACAGCGCCATGATCGCCGACGGACCGCAGGCGAACGATGAAAATTCATCCGACAGCAATCGTTGAAGACGGCGCGCGGCTCGGCGCGGATGTCGAAATAGGGCCGTATTGCATCGTCGGTCCGCACGCGGTCATCGGCGATGGCGTCAAGCTCCATTCGCATGTGGTGATGAAAGGCCGTGTCGAACTCGGTGCGCGTTCGACGGTCCACTCCCACGCCGTGCTGGGCGACGAAGGACAAATCCGTAACCACCACGATCCCGAAGCGCGCCTTGTCATCGGAACCGATACCGTGATCCGCGAAGCCGTTACCATGCATACCGGCAGCAAGAAGGGCGGCGGCATCACCACTGTCGGGGACCGCGGTTATTTCATGGCGACCTCGCATATCGGTCACGATTGCCACGTCGGAAACGACGTGACATTCGCCAACGGCGTTCAACTCGGTGGTCATGTGGAAATCGGCGATGGCGTCATCATCGGCGGAACGTCTCCCGTCGCCCAATTCCGCCGCGTCGGCAAATACGCTTTTGTCGGCGGCCTCACCGGCGTTGCACGCGATGTGATCCCCTATGGCATGGCAATCGACCGCGGGCCTGCGCTGGATGGCCTTAATCTCATCGGTCTTAAACGTCGCAATGTCTCGCGCGAAGCCATCCATAAAATCCGGGCCGCATATCGGCTGATCTTCCTCTCCGACGGCGGCAGCCTGTACGACCGCGCCCAACGCGCAGGCGAAAATTGGCCGGAAGTGAACGAGGTTCAGGACATCGTTTCGTTCATCCTGCGAGATCGCAAACTTCCGATTGCGATTCCGCAACGCCATCGAATCCGTGCGGAAGAAGGCGAATGACCACCTTGGGCATCATTGCCGGAGGCGGCGATCTCCCAAGAGCGGTCGCCGAATCCGCGCGCAAAGATGGTCGCGATGTGTTCGTGATCTCGTTGACGGGAGAGGCAAACGACTGGACCGCTCAATTTCCGCGAGAACAGGTCTCGTTGGGCGAAATGGGCAAAACGCTGCGCGCGCTATCCGCGCAAAAATGCGGGGATGTTATTTTTGCGGGCCGCGTTGACCGGCCACGGTTCGCCGATCTCCGCCTCGACGCAAAAGGCGCGTTGGTCGCTCCTCGGATCGCTGCTGCCGCGTTGAAGGGCGACGACGCACTGTTACGCGCGGTTGTCGACGTGTTTGAAAAGGAAGGTCACCGCGTCCTCAGTATCGCCGAAGCGGCTCCATCGCTTGTTGTGCGCGAAGGCAGCATCGGTCGGCATCGCCCCTCCGCTGAAGCGTTGCAGGACATCAAAAAGGGTTTTGAGGTCGTCGCGCGTCTGGGCGAACTCGATATCGGTCAGGCCGCTGCCGTGTGTGATGGTCTCGTCCTTGCCGTTGAAGCCGCAGAGGGAACGGATGCCATGCTGGCACGGATCCCGGCGTTGCCCGAGCGCCTTCGCGGTGTTCCCGCCAAACGGCGGGGCGTGCTGGTGAAAGCGCCGAAGCCGATACAGGATCGAAAGACCGATCTTCCTGTCATTGGCGTCCATACCATCGCGAACGCCGCGTCGGCAGGTCTTGCAGGGATTGCTCTCGAAGCCGGGGGTGCGTTGATTGTCGACCGGGACGATGTCGTTCGCGCCGCCGATGCTGCTAACCTCTTCGTCATCGGCGTTTCACCGGCGAAAGCATGAGCAGCGTCAACCTGCCTGCGAAATCCGTTTCCCTGATGCTTGTCTGTGGCGAACCGTCCGGCGATCAGCTTGGCGGTCAACTCATGGCGGCGTTGCACGCCTTGGGCGGAGACAACGTGAAGATTTCCGGCGTAGGCGGCATGGCGATGGCCGCCCGAGGGCTCAAATCGCTGTTTCCCCTCGACGATACGGCGGTTATGGGATTGCGCGAAGTCGTTCCCAAAATTCCGAAGATACTTGCGCGCGTGCGTCAGGCACGCGATTTCGCGCTTCAAACGCGCCCAGACGCCGTTGTTCTGATTGACAGTCCCGATTTCACCCATCGTATCGCACGCGCCGTCAAACGCGCGGCCCCTTCGATCCGCACCATCAACTATGTCGCGCCGCAAGTTTGGGCGACGCGCGCCTATCGCGCGCGCGCGATGGCTGGCTATTTCGATCTTGTCTTGGCGCTCTTGCCGTTCGAAGCGCCGTTCTTCGAGAAATACGGGCTCAAATCCGTCTTCGTCGGTCATCCCGTTATCGAACGTACCGCCCGCATGAAAGGTGGCGCAGATTTGCGTGCCCGGCTGGGCATCGCGCCCAACACGCCGATCCTTGCCGTGCTTCCCGGCAGCCGCACCAACGAAATCCGTTTCATTCTGCCGGTGTTTCGCGATGCCGTACGTTTGATCGCTGAGCGCGTGCCTGGCCTTGTCACGCTGCTGCCGACCGTCCCGCATGTCGCTCAACGCGTGCGGGAATCCGCGAAAGATTGGCCTACGCCACTCCACATAATCGAAAACGAAGATGAAAAATTCGCCGCTTTCGATGCCGCCAATGTTGCCCTCGCGGCTTCGGGAACGGTCACGACAGAGCTTGCGCTTTCCCGCACGCCCTTCGTGTGCGCGTACCGGGTGGGAGCAATGACGTATGCGCTGGGCCGCTGGCTGTTTCGTCTGCCGTATTTCACGCTCGTCAATCTGCTTCTCGGCCGCGAAGCCGTGCCCGAATTTCTGCAATCGCGCGCATCTGCAACAAATCTTGCCAACGCCGTCGTCCGGCTTTTCACGAATGCGGAAGCCGCAAGCCGTCAGATCGCCGATCTCGAAGACGCCGCACACAAGCTGGGCGAGGGCGGCGAACCGCCCTCGCTCCGCGCTGCGCGCGCCATCCTCGATTTTGTGGAAACTCAGCGTTTGGCCAAGTCGACGTAAGCGCGTTCCGTCGGCCCGGTATAGATTTGGCGCGGGCGCCCGATCTTCTGGTGGGGGTCTTCCAGCATTTCCTTCCACTGGGCGATCCAGCCGACGGTACGCGCCAGCGCGAACAACGCGGTGAACATGCTTGCCGGAAAGCCCAGCGCGCGCAACGTGATGCCCGAATAGAAGTCGATGTTCGGATAGAGTTTCTTCGAAACGAAATAATCGTCCTGCAGCGCGATGCGCTCCAACTCCATGGCCACTTTCAGAAGCGGGTCGTTCTGATGGCCAACTTCTTCAAGCACGTTATGCGCCTGGATTTGCATGGCCTTGGCGCGCGGATCGTAATTCTTGTAGACGCGATGGCCAAAACCCATCAGGCGGAAGTTGTCGCTCGGATCTTTCGCGCGCTTGATGAATTCCGGAATGCGGTCCACCGAACCGATTTCCTCCAGCATCTTAAGCGCTGCTTCGTTGGCGCCGCCATGCGCGGGCCCCCAAAGACAGGCGATGCCGGCCGCGATACATGCAAAGGGATTGGCGCCGGAAGAACCGGCCAGTCGCACGGTCGAAGTCGACGCGTTCTGTTCGTGGTCCGCGTGCAGAATGAAAATCGTATCCAGCGCCCTCGAAAGGATCGGATTGATCTTGTATTCCTCGGCCGGTACGGAAAACGTCATCCGCAGGAAATTCTCGGTATAGCCGAGCGAATTCGAAGGATAAACGAAGGGTTGGCCCATAGAGTATTTGTAGGCCATCGCTGCGATCGTCGGCATTTTTGCAATCAGGCGGTGGCTTGCGATCTCGCGCTGGCGCGGGTCGTTGACGTCTGTGGAGTCGTGATAGAACGCCGACAGTGCGCCGATCACGCCGCACATCACCGCCATCGGATGCGCGTCGCGCCGGAAGCCGCGGAAGAACAGCACGAGCTGTTCGTGCAGCATCGTGTGGTTGGTGATGGCGTGGTCGAACTCCGCCATCTGTGCGGCGGTCGGCAGTTCCCCGTAAAGCAGCAGGAAGCAGACTTCGAGGAAGTTGGATTTCTCGGCGAGCTGGTCAATCGGATAACCGCGATAGAGAAGAATACCCTTGTCGCCGTCGATGAACGTAATGGTGCTTTCGCAGCTTGCCGTCGATGTGAAGCCGGGATCGTAGGTAAAGACGTCGGCTTCGCCATACAGCTTGCGAATATCCAGAACGTCCGGGCCCAGCGAGCCTGAAAAAGCCGGCAATTTGTAGTTCTTGTCTTTGTAGGTCAGCGTCGCGGAGCCGGCGGCCTTTACCTTGCTTTCTCTCATGCTCATCGGACGGTCATCTCCTCATATCGCAGTGCAGCAATCCTTATAGCGCATTGGTTAAATTCGTCACCTCTTTCGCGCCGGCAATGTTACCGGCACTTTCTTGTCAGGACGTATAAGCCGTTAGGCGCGCTAGGCTTTCCTCTTGGCCCAGGATCTGCAGCATTTCAAAAATCGGCGGCGAAACTGTTCGCCCGGTGAGTGCCGCGCGCAGCGGCTGGGCTACCTGGCCCAGCTTGAGTCCCTTAGCCGCTGCGAAATCCCGGGTGGCGGCCTCCAGATCGGCTGCTTTCCACTCCCGCTTCGATAGTTCCTCAACCAGCCCGGCAAGGATACTGCGGGCTTCCGGGGTCAGCATTTTGGCTGCCGCCTCGTCGGCCGTCGGCGGGCCGTCCGCGTACAAAAACTCGGCGCCCTGCGAAAGTTCGATCAGGGTCTTTGCGCGTTCCTTCAGCCCCGGCATTGCCGCCTTGAGGCGTTGCCGGGCGCGGTCATCGAGACGGCGGGGCGGTTCCTCGTGTGCCAGAAAATCCGCCACCTCATCTGCGAGCGTCGCATCGTCCATGCTTCGGATGTACTGCCCGTTCAGATTGTCGAGTTTCTTGAAGTCGAACCGGGCGGGGCTTTTGCCGATGTTTTCAAGATTAAACCACTCGATAGCCTTCGCCGTCGGGATGAACTCATCATCACCATGGCTCCAGCCGAGCCGCAGCAGATAGTTCCGCATCGCCTCCGGCAGGTAACCCATCTTGCGATATTCATCGACCGCAAGCGCGCCGTGCCGTTTGGAAAGCTTCGCGCCGTCCGGGCCATGGATCAGCGGCACATGGGCATAAACCGGAACCGGCCACCCCATTGCCTGGATGATCTGCAACTGCCGTGCGGCATTGTTCAGATGGTCGGCGCCCCGGATCACATGGGTCACGCCCATATCGTGATCGTCGACGACCACCGCCAGCATATATGTCGGCGTTCCATCGCTTCTCAGCAGGATCATGTCGTCGAGCTGGTCGTTGGCGAAACGCACATCGCCCTGCACCTTGTCGTGCACGATGGTTTCGCCCTCCTGCTGCGCCTTGAGCCGGATCACGAACGGAGCGCCCTGCGGCGCCTCCGAGGGATCGCGGTCGCGCCAGCGTCCGTCGTAACGGATGGGCTTGCCCGCGGCTCGCTGTGCGGCGCGCATTTCGTCCAGCTCGGCCGGAGTTGTGTAGCAGCGATAGGCCTTGCCTTCGGCGAGCAATCGCTCGGCCACCGCGCGATGCTGGGCGGCCCGCGCGAACTGATAGACCGTCTGCCCGTCCCAGTTCAGGCCCAGCCATTCCATGCCCTTGAGGATTGCTTCCACCGCTTCCGGCGTCGAGCGTTCGCGGTCGGTGTCTTCGATGCGGAGCAGAAAGGTACCCCCGTGGCGCTTGGCATAGAGCCAATTGAAAAGGGCCGTGCGTGCGCCACCGATATGCAGATATCCGGTGGGCGAGGGCGCGAAGCGCAGGACGGGTTTCGAATCTTTTGCCATAGTGTCTTTCGGGAGCGGCCGGCGTTTTCGGCCTGGTGATGTCGAGGCTTCTAGCAAACAGAATCCTGTGGGGGTAGCTCCGCTTTCGACCTTTCGCGCGGCTGGCGCGCTGGCGGCACATCTGGCCCGCTGGCGCGATGTAGCCGCGCATCCGTGGCAGACCCTCGGCGAGAACGCTCTTGCCGAGCGCGATCGCTGGCCGTTGTGGCTCGCGCCGGGCCTAGGCGCCGGTATCGGCCTCTATTTCGCACTGCCCTTCGAACCTGTGTTGTGGGTTGCGGTCGCCGCCCTGGGTTTCGCCGTTTGCTGCGTTTTCGCCGCCGCGCGCGCAATTCATCCCGCAACGGTCGCAATACTCGCGCTGTGTGCTGCTGGATGCCTGGGATTCTCCGTCGCGAAATTTCGCACCGATCTGATCGCCCGCCCGGTTCTGCAACACAAGATCGGCTACGCCGGATTTACGGCGCGCGTCGAAAGCATTGAACCGCATGGCAAGGGTATGCGGGCCGTACTGGGGCATGTCGAGCCGGAGCGCAAACTTCGCGGGGATATACCGTGGCGCATCCGTCTATATTTCCGCCGTGTGCCCAATGATCTTGCGCCCGGAAGCTGGGTCTCCTTCCGCGCCAGCTTGATGACTCCGCCCGCACCAGCCGCGCCGGGCGACTACGATTTCGGCCGCTGGGCTTTCTACGAAGGCATAGGCGCTGTCGGATTTTCCCTTGGGCAACCCCAACTGATCCCGCCGCGACAAGCCGAGACGATCTTCGAGCATTGGAACGCGCGGCTCGAACGCCTGCGAAATGCCATGACGGCGCGTGTGCGCTCGGTGTTGCCGGGCAGCGAAGGCGGTGTCGCCGCCGCAATGATCACCGGCGAAACCGGCGGTATCGATGCAGCCGATTACAACGCCTATCGCGATTCCGGCCTTGTGCATGTGCTTTCCATTTCGGGATTGCATTTGGCGCTGGCGGGAGGCTTCTTCTTCTGGATCGTGCGCGCGCTTCTTGCGCTCTTTCCCTTTATCGCGCTGCATTATCCGATCAAGAAGTGGGCGGCGGTCGCGGCACTTGCGGGTGCAGCGTTCTATCTCTTCATCAGCGGATGTGAAGCGCCGGCGGTTCGTTCCTACATCATGCTGGCGATGATGTTCCTGGCCATCCTTGCTGACAGGCCCGCGCTCAGCATGCGCTCGGTGATGTTGGCCGCTGCTCTCATCTTGCTGATCGAACCGGAAAGTCTCACGGAGCCGGGTTTCGAAATGTCTTTCGCCGCCGTGATCGGCCTCATCTCCATCGCAGAATGGGGCGAGAAACGCGAACGGGGGAAAGAGGGTGCGCCGCTCGGGCCGTTCGGCCGTGTGCGCCGCTATCTCGTCGGCATCGTGATCGCAAGCATGGTGGCGACGCTTGCAACAACACCCTTTGCGATCTTCCATTTCGATCGCTCCACGCAATATGGCGCGCTTTCCAATCTCGCGTCATTGCCGATTGCCGATTTCGTCATCATGCCCGCCGCGACCCTGGCAATGATCGCCATGCCGTTCGGTCTCGACCGTTGGCCTCTTTTGCTGATGGGCAAAGGTGTGGTGATGATGACGGCCATCGCTCACTGGGTCGCCAAATTGCCGGGAGCCGCTTCCGTCGCGGTGGTATGGCCCGAATACGCGTTGGTGATCGTTGCCATTGGCGGACTCTGGATCGCTTTCTGGCGGCGATCTTGGCGATGGCTCGGCGTCGTGCCGGTTTGTGCGGGAATCGCGTTTGCGCTTTTCGCCGACCGCCCCGATCTGCTTGTGGCGCGCGATGGAACAACCATCGCCATACGTTTGCCGGACAGATCGCTCGGTTTCCTGCGCGAACCGGTCGACGATTATGCCGCCGAAATCTGGCTGCGGCGCGATGGCGATGCCCGCGATGTCGCAACGGCGATAGCAACGCCGGGGCAGGGCGTTCGCTGCGACGAACTCGGTTGTGTCGCAATCCTTGCCTCAGGCGAAACGGTCGCCGCAATCGCAGGCAGCGAAGCCCTCGAAGATTGTGCCTCGGCCGATATTGTGATCAGCGCCGTTCCCACGCGCCGGCGATGCGATGGCCCAAAACTCGTTGTCGATAAATTCGATCTGGCAAGGAACGGTGCCTATGCGATTTGGCTAGGGCCCGTGCCCGCAATCGAAACCGTGGAAGGCGAACGCGGTCAGCGGCCCTGGGCGCGGCAACCGCGTACGCGCCCCTTCAATAACGGCGGATAAGCCCGACCAGCTTGCCTTGCACGCGCACGCGATCCGCTCCGTAAAGGCGCGTCTCGTAGGCCGGGTTGGCCGCTTCGAGCGCAATGGAGTCACCGCGGCGGCGAAGGCGCTTCAGCGTGGCTTCCTGATTATCCACGAGTGCCACCACGATCTCGCCGGTATTGGCATTGTCGGCCTCCTGGATGATCACGGTGTCGCCATCCAGAATCCCGGCGTTGATCATGGAATCGCCGGTCACTTCGAGCGCATAATGATTGCCACCCCGGCCGATCATGCCGAGCGGTACCGGCACTTCGCCCACCTTGTTCTGCAAGGCCTCGATCGGCGTACCGGCGGCGATCCGGCCCACCATGGGAACTTGCATCGTGCCTTCGCCATCTGAGGCCCGGCGCGGTGAACCCGCACCGCGGGCATCTGCCGAAATGCGCGTTTCTCCGCGCCCGTGACGGGGGGCAGGGTGTAGCGCCCGCTGGGCCTGGCTGCGCGTGGTCGCCGGTCGCAGCGTATCGGAGACGTTCTCCGGCAGGCGTACGATCTCCAAGGCTCTTGCCCGCTTCTCCATCCGGCGAAGATAGCCGCGCTCCTCCAGAGCCATGATGAGCCGGTGGATGCCCGATTTGGACTTGAGATCCAGCGCGTCCTTCATCTCGTCAAAGGAGGGCGGCACACCCGTCTCGCGCACCCGTTCATGGATGAACATGAGGAGTTCGTATTGCTTCCGGGTCAGCATTCCATGTCCCTCCTGGGTGGGGCCTTTTGGAGGCCTGCGTGCGGCGCACGCGAACAAATCCGAAACATGGAGAATCGTTCTACTTTAGTTCTAAAAATCGGTCAACCGCCAATATGTTGCGGCATACCGTTCTCGGGTTGTGCTCGTTGCGTTTCTCTCTCAGCAATCGGCCAGGGACAGGACGTCGACCCGCTCCCCGGCCTCGGCTGCCGGGGCATGCGGCGGCCTGAGGATCAGGCCATCTGCGGCCGCGAAAACGGTCTGCATGGAGGAATCCTGGACATCGAACGGATCGGCCCAAAGTTCCCCGTGCTCGACGACGATCCGTGCACGGACATAATCCTGCCGCGCATCGTTCGCGGCCATATTGCGGGCGAGCCGCGCGGAAACAATTCGTATCTCTTCGGCCACGCCCAGCATTGCCCCAATGGCAGGCCGCACGAACAGGATTGCACACACCAATGTCGAAACCGGGTTTCCCGGCAACCCGAGGAATGGAATGTCCTGCAATCGCCCGAAGATGAGCGGCTTGCCCGGTCGCATCGCAATCTTCCAGAAGTCGAGCGCAAACCCTTTGGGAGCAAGCGCGCGCTGCACGAGGTCGTGATCGCCGACCGATGCCCCACCCAGCGTGAGAACTAGATCGGCGTTCTTCGTCCGCTGCGGCAGATCCGCGAATGCGTCGATCGTATCGGGCAACAATCCCAGATCGACCGGCTCGCCGCCCCAGCGTGCAATCAGCGCCGATAATCCGTAGCCGGACGATGCCACAATCCCGCCCGGCTTGCGCTGTTCGCCGGGCCGCGAAAGCTCATCTCCCGTCGCGACAAACGCCACGCGAGGCCGCCTGCGCACTTCGACGCTCGCAACATCGCCGGCCGCAAGCAAAGAAAGATCGCGGGGACCAAGCCTTTTTCCTGCGGGCGTCAGAACATCGTTTTCTTTGAAGTCGAGCCCCGCAATTCGAATGTGACGGCCCTTCAAAGCCGGTTCCTTCACGATGACTTCATCGAGAGTTGCTCGCACACCCTCCTGGATAACGATGGCATCCGCACCCTCCGGCACGACGCCGCCGGTAAAGATGCGCACCGATTCACCTTTCCCGATCTTGCCGCGATAGGGATTGCCGGCAGGCGATGCCCCAACGATTCGCAAGGTTGCCGGCGTGTCTTCGGCGCGCACCGCGTATCCGTCCATTGCGGAAACAGGAAAGGGCGGTTGCGAAATCTTCGCGCGCACCTCTTTTGCAAGCACGCGCCCATCGGCTTCGGCAATGGAAACGGTCTCGCTTTCGACCAAGCCGAACGCGCCGATAATGCGTTCACGGGCTTCGTCGACGGAGATCATCTTCCGAACATGTCCTCGACGCGCACCTTGGCGGCGCGCGCGAGCTTGGTGGCGATGTCGTTCGGAATGCTGCCGGATTTTCCGGTGAGGTAGGAGTAAATCAGCGCAGGCGAAACGCCGGCGTCCTTTGCCCATATGCTCGCCCGTAATCCATTGCTCGTCATAAACGCGCGAAAGGCTTCGCGTTGTGCGCCAGGCGCTTGCGATCTGGGCGCCGCCACTTCACCCATCAGGGTCGACGGTTGTTTGGAGGCACGCGCCTTGGCGAGGCGTGCGGCAATGGAAGGCTTCTCTTCGCGCGTCCCGGCTTTGTATTCGCCGCTCTTGCCGCCGGACTTGGCAACAAGACGCACGCCTTCGATCGTTGCGGCGCGATCCACCGCTTTCACCATGTCGTAAATCGTGAGCGCCGCAATGCTCGCCGCCGTCAGCGCCTCCATCTCAACGCCTGTGGGCCCCGTGGTTTTCGCAGTGGCGACAATGCGGATGGCGTGGCGATCCTGTAGCGGCTCGAAATCGACAGTGGCCTTGGAAAGCGCAATCGGATGACAAAGCGGAATAAGCTCCGACGTCTTCTTGGCCGCCATGATGCCAGCAATGCGCGCGGCGGCCAGAACATCTCCCTTCTTCGCATCGCCCGACAGTGCGGCGGCAAAGGCCTCCTC
>DASZYI010000012.1:0-28091 GCA_035545475.1 Rhizomicrobium sp. | reverse complement strand
CATGCGTTGCGTACTCATCGCGATATTGATTTGCGCCGCCGGGCCCGCATCGGCCCGGCTCGACGTGTGCAACAAGGCGGCCAGCCCTGCCAAGGTGGCGCTGGGACGCTTCGATGGAGCGGCCTGGATGAGCGAAGGCTGGTGGACGGTTCAGCCCAAGGCTTGCACCACCCTGATCGATCGTCCGCTGGTCGCACGTTATTACTACCTCTATGCCACCGATGGCGGAGCAGGAAGCTGGAGCGGCAGCCGCGCCTTCTGCGTTTCGCAGACTGACAAATTCTCGATAGGCGGCCGCGGCGATTGCGCCAGCCGCGGTTTCGACCAGAAATCCTTCTTTGAAGTCGATACGGGCAACAAGCCCGATTGGACACAGAACCTTTCGGATTGACGATGCGGCGCACCCGGAAAACCAAAATCCTTGCAACGCTCGGACCGGCGTCTTCCACGCCGGAGAGGATCAAGGCGCTGTTCGAAGCGGGCGCCGATGTGTTCCGCATAAATATGAGCCACACCTCGCACGCGGCCCTTGCCGACATCCATGCGCAGGTCCGCGCGATGGAAAGCGATGTCGGACGCCCCATCGGCATATTGGTCGATCTTCAGGGACCGAAGATCCGGCTCGGCAATCTGCCAGGCGGTCAGGCTGCGCTGGAAACCGGCGCACAAGTGAAATTGCTGCGCAAGGTGGAAGCAACCGAACCCAACGCGCTTCCCATTCCTCATGCCGAAGTGTTCGCGGCGATGAAGCCGAACGAAACGCTGCTGGTCGATGATGGGCGTCTGCGCTTGCGGGTTCTCACCGTATCGGAAGACAGCGCAACCGCGATTGTCGAACAGGGCGGCGTGTTCAAAGACAGGAAGGGCGTGAACCTTCCCGACACGGTGTTGCCGATCCCTGCGATGACGCCGAAGGATCGCACCGATCTCGATGCGGCGCTCAATCTGGGCGTGGACTGGATCGCGCTCTCATTTGTGCAGCGTCCGGAAGACGTGGCGGAATTGCGCAAAGCCGTGCAGGGCCGCGCAGGCATTCTCACCAAGATCGAAAAACCAAAAGCGCTGGAACGGCTCGACGAGATACTCGAATTCTCCGACGCGCTGATGGTGGCGCGCGGCGATCTGGGCGTGGAATTGCCGCTGGAATCGGTGCCGGGCAAACAGAAGCAGATCACGCGCGCCGCGCGCAAGGCGGGCAAGCCGGTCGTGGTGGCGACGCAGATGCTGGAATCAATGATTTCCGCGCCGCAGCCGACGCGGGCGGAAGTTTCGGACGTGGCGACGGCCGTGTTCGAAGGCGCGGATGCCGTGATGCTGTCTGCGGAAACGGCATCGGGCACTTATCCGGTCGAAGCCGTGACCATGATGGACAAGATCGCATCGCAGGTCGAAACCGATCCGCTATATCAGCAGATTCTGGATGCGCAGCGGAGCCCCCCGGAGGAAACGACGGCCGATGCCATCATGGCGGCGGTGCACGAAGTCACACACACGATCCATGCGCGCGCCATCGTCACCTGGACAAAATCCGGCTCCACCGCGTTGCGCGCCGCGCGCGAACGGCCCGAGGCTCCGATCATCGTGCTGTCGCCCACCGCAAGCACCGTGCGCAGGCTCGCGCTTGCCTGGGGACTTCATTGCGTGTTGACGGACGACGCGCAGGATCTCGACGACATGGTGGACCGCGCCGCCAAATTCGCGTTTAGGGAAGGCTTTGCCCGGCATGGCGACCGCATCGTGATCACGGCCGGCGTTCCCTTGGGCACGCCGGGCGCGACCAACCTGCTGCGCGTCGCATTCGTCGGCAGCAAGTTTCAGGATTAGATCTTCTCGCCTTCCACTTCGCGCGAGAGCTTGCGCACGGCGCGCCTGGCGTCGTCGTTGGTGGGGTCGAGCTTCTGCACCTTGCGATAGAGCGAGAGCGCGCCCTTCTTGTCGCCATAATCTTCGAGCATGTCCGCGAGATGCGCCAACGCATTGAACTCTCGCGGGTTGAGCGCAATGGTCTTCTGCAGGGAGACCATCGCACCCGCATCGTCGCCGGCAGCCAACTGCATCTGCGCGCGCAGGTGCCAGCCCTCCGCGAAATCGGGCGCAAGTTTGGTGACGGCATCGATCACCTTGCGGGCCGTCCCCGTGTCGCCTGATTTGAGCGCACCTTGGCTCCTCGTCATCAGAAGATCGACTGTGGGACTGCCCGATTGCAGGAACATCGCCTCGATCTGGCTGTGGATCGGATCGGCGTCTTCTTCGGACTGCGCTTTCGCGAGATTGGCGAACAATTGGTCGAGCTGCTGCGCGGCGGTGAGCGACTTGGGCGCGGGCTTCATCGGATCCGCGCGCACCGGCAACGGCGCGAGCAGCAGGATGGCGAACGCAAGCGGGAGACGCATGGCCGAAAATCTAGCGCGCGGAATCGCTGCGCACCAGCAAAGGGCTTGTCAGCCCTGACGCGCCTTGAAGCGGGGGTTCTTCTTATTGATGACGTAGACCCGGCCCTTGCGGCGGATGATGCGGCAGTCCTTGTCGCGCTTCTTGAGCGACCGCAGCGAATTGCGAACCTTCATGACACTTTCCAGACGGCTAAAGGGCACGGGGCCCGCAAAGAGGCGCGGAACCTAGTGGGGGGGCCCTGCCCTGTCAACCTATCGGAAAAGCCTAATCTTTTCGCCAACATAGCGTAGATTGGCCCTGGCGATTCTGGAAGGCGGAAATGGCGGCTAAAGGAACTTTCGTGAAAGGGACAAGGCGGGGGCTTGCCTTGGGCTTGATCCTGCTCGCGGGCGCCTGCGCCACCAGCCAGCGCAAACCGGCCGCCCCGCCGCCCCCGCCGCCCGCCATACCGCCGGCGCCCACGGTGACGCCGCAAATGGAATCCCGCTTCGAGGGATTCATTCGCGACTTCCGCGCCCAGGCGCTGGCTGCGGGCGTCGATGGCGCGCTTTACGATCAGGCACTGGGGCATGTGACGCTCGATCCGCGCATCGAGCAGTTGAACGCGGCACAGCCGGAATTCGTCAAACCGATCTGGCAGTATCTCGACAATGCCGTTTCGGCCAAACGTATCGCCGATGGACAGGTAGCGCTCGCGGCCAGTGCGGACATGTTCGCGAAGCTCGAAGCGCAATATGGCGTGCGCAAGGAAATCCTCGCCGCGATCTGGGCGAACGAATCCGATTACGGACGGGTAGTCGGCAATTTCAACATCTTCCAGGCGCTGGCGACGCTCGCCTTCGAGGGACCGCGCACGGCTTATGCGCGCCCGCAACTGCTCGCGGCCTTGAAGGTGGCTCAACAAGGTCCGTTCGCGACAGGCGCAATGTTCTCGTCCTGGGCAGGCGCGTTCGGGCAGACGCAATTCGTGCCGACGTCATGGCTGGCGCACGCCGTCGATTTCGACGGCGACGGCAAGAAGGATCTGTGGAATTCGGCCGGAGATGCGCTCGCCTCCGCTGCGCAATTGCTGGTGAACTACGGTTGGCAGCGCGGACAACGCTGGGGATATGAGGTGAAGCTGCCGGCGAATTTTCCTTATGAGCAGGCCGATCTCGATATCGTCAAACCGCTTTCGGATTGGCGCATGCTGGGTGTGACGGATGTGACCGGCGGAGTTCTCGGCGAGGATCAGCAACAGGGCGCGATCATTCTGCCTGCCGGTGCACGCGGACCTGCCTTTCTGGTGTTCGGCAATTTCAACGCTGTATTGAAATATAATGCGGCCGTTTCCTATGGACTTGCGGTTTGCTTGCTGGCGGATCGTCTGGCCGGCGGCGCAGGTGTCGTCACGCCATGGCCGCGTGACGAGCAGCCGCTGTCCCGCGCGCAGCGCTTTCAGTTGCAACAGGACCTGAAAGCGCTGGGCTACGATCCGGGCGAGATCGACGGTGTGATCGGACGGAATGTTCGCGCCGCTTTGCGTGCCTATCAGAAGGCCCGCCATCTTCCGGCCGACGGATTTGCGACCCAATCGCTGCTGAGCATGATGGACAGCGAAATACGCGGCAATTCCTAAGCGTTCGGAACAGGTGTTGCCGGATCTTTTTCGGTGATCTTGACGTCGGGCGTGATGATGCCCGCGTTCCTCAATGTCGGCGAAATCAGCATATAGGCGAACAATCCGACAAGAGCCACGGCGCCGAACGCATAAGGCAAAAAGGGCGAGGCGTCATACATCGCGCCGACGAGCGGACCGGCGATGAAGCCCGTCGCACTTGCGCCGCCGATGATACCGGCCACCGCCCCCTGTTCCTCCGCCGTGACCGAGAGCGAAGCGGCGGAGGTGAAGCCCGGCCGCGCCATGCCGAAGCCGAAGCCGATCAGCAGAAGCGCGAACACCAAGGTCGCGAACTGATGCACCACAAGAAAGATCACGAAGCCCAAAATCGTGGCGATGCAACCCCAAGCCGTGAGCTGACGCACCGACAGATTGAGTTGCTGCACGACCAGTAACTGTGCCGCCAGCGCAGACATGGCGGACGCGATCTGCCCGACCATGGTGAACTGCGTGGAATCCTTTGCCGGGATGTGCAGGACGTCGATGAAGAAAAAGCCCATGGTCTGCACCGGAATGGTGCCGATGAGCGACAGGCCGACGGTAAACATGACGAAGGGAAAGATGCGCCTGTCATACCAGCGCAACGACGATTTGAACTCGCGGACATGCGATTTCGGCGGCGTGCGCTCCGGCAGGAAGAACCAGATCAGTGCGCCGCTGCCGATGGCAAGCAAAGACACGAAATAGAACGGCGCAAGAAGATCTATCGCCGACAATACGACGATGCCCGGCCCCATCGCGGTGCCAAGGCTGAACGCGGCGTTGATGGTGGCGATACCCTGCAGCCGTTCTTCCTTGCTGGTGCGGTCCGCAACATACGCCTGCGCTGCGGGCGACGTTCCCGAACCCAATGTTCCATAGATGGAGCGCATTGCCACCATGACCGGAAACACGAAGGCGACCGGAATGAGATGGCGAAGGCCCAATTCCAGTGTCAGCGCCAGAAGCGCGAACGAGACGCCGAACGCGGTGAGCCCAAGCAGCATCACCGGCTTGCGGCCCCATTTGTCGCTTTTCAACCCCCAATAGGTCGAAGAGAACACCCATATGAGGGCGGAGACGGAAACCACCGACGTCATTTGCAAGGCGCTCAAATGCAGTTCGCGCGCGGCCGGCGGCAGGATGGCATAGAGCACCGTCTGTCCCGCACCCATGCAAACAAGGCTCAGGAACAGAATGACGAAAGCGCGCTTGCGTTCGGCGGGGGTGGTGACGCGGGCGAAGGCGGCTTCGCGCTCGGCGTCTTCCTGTTGTGCATCGGACATGGGCCGAAAGCACCGTAAACCGGGGCGACCGTCAAGCGCTCAATCCATGCAGGCAAAGCGTAGCTGAGATGTGTGTCCCGGGCGCAATGTTTTCTACTTTTCCGGACAGTCGAGACGCCCCTTCGCGAAGATGCAGACCCGTTCCACCGCCCCGTCGACGCCATGCACGTCGATCCGCCAGTTTTCGCCGTCTTGCGTCATCAGCAGGAAACCGAAGCCGGGAAGCGAGATGCCGTCCTTCACATGCCAGGTGCCGAGATTGGTGTTGGCGAGGCTGGCCGACGCCCTGTCGAGCTTGTCGCCGCCATTGCCCGCCAGAAGCTGCGGGGGATGATCGCCCTCATAGTTGATCGCCTCGAACGCATGAATATGTCCCGAAAGCATGAGCTTGACCGGCGCCAGCACGCCGTCGTCGAGGCTTGCGATCAGGGTTCGGTTGCCGCCAACGGTAAAGCCGAACATGCGCACCGCACCCGCAATGGGCCGATGCATGGCAAGCCAGATAGGCGCGGGCGCAAGCTTTGAGAGACTTTGAAATTCCGCCCGGTAGACTTCCCGTTCTGCCGTATCGACAAGCTGGTCGGGCGCATTGGCGTCGTCCATCACCACGAGGTTCATTGCGCCCAGCGGCACGACATAAGGCGGAAGATGCGGCGCGCAGGGTGCTGCGGGATCGTAGGCGTGCGGCCCCATCAGACGCAGCCAGCCGGGACCCGCGCGGTGGCAATCTTCGTGATTGCCGCGCACCGGCACCAGCGGCGCGGCTTCGAGCAGCGACGTCGCGGGCGTGAAGAAATCCGCATTCCATGTCGTCCAATTGTCGCCATAGGGGCTGTCACCGCATTTGGATTTGTGGCCCTTGGGGCATTCGGACTCGCGATAGAGATAGTCGCCGACATGGATCACGAGATCGGGCTTCAGCTTCGCGATCTGCGATGCCACCCGCAAGAAAGGCCATTGGTTGGGATCGTTGCAGTCCTGCACCGTGTCGTTCTTGATGCGGCAGCCCGTGTCGCCCAGTACGGCAATGCGTTGCGGCGCTGCTTTCGGAAGAGCGACGGGCGTTCCTTCCAGCGTCACCTCTTTTGCCGTCGCCGGAAGCGCGATGCTGCACAATCGAGGAAAATCGGCATCCGGCTCGGCGCGTGTTTGTAACGCCATCTGCTTGCCGTCGGCGGCGATGTCGGGACAGGCCCCGCTTGTGACGACGCGCAGTTCGGCGGCGCCACCTGGCCCTATCTGAACCCAATGGGAAATGGTCTGCCCGTGGGCGGCAAGCGGAATGAGAACGCAGAATAGAGAAAGAAACGTCTTTCGCATCCGGCGAGTATGCCGGAAGAGGATGGCGCGGGCGAGACAGCTCGCCCGCGTCCTTTATCTTACGAGCCTGTAACCGGCGCCCAGTTGCCGTGGAATCCAAACGGTACGCGGCGCGGCAGCTCGGCCGTGGCAATCGGTCCTTTATCGATGGCCTGCGCGTCCAGAATCACGAGATCGCTGCGGTTTTCGTTGCCGCGATAGACCACCGCCAGAATCCAGCCGTCGCCTTCTGCCGCATTCGGTCCGCGCTCCACGAACACTGGTTCGCTCGTCTCGTCGCCCTGATCCAGGGTGTAGGAAATGCGCTTGCCGGTTTTGGTGTCAAAGTGGGCGATGGAATCGAAATGCGTATCGAAATTGCGGCCCGAGCGGGCAGCGAACCAGCCATGGCGGTAGGAAAGCCCGGCGCGGCGGTCATCTACTCGGGGGAATTCGCCCGCCATGTCATCCAGCGTCTCTCGCTTGATGACGTCGCTGTTGCTGGCCAGGTCAAACGTCCAGCGGCGCAGAATTGCCGCACTTCTTTCGCCCGGCGTTCCGTCCACATTCGGAAAGAGCGGCGCGCTCGGATATTCCATCACGTCGACGAAGAGCTTGCTGCCCTCTTCCCACGCATTCATCACATGGAAGACGTAATTGGGATCGGTTTTGAACCAGCGCATCTTGTCGATGCTTTGATCGCGCGCGAGCACGCCTACGAAGGCGCCCGCATCCGGCTCCCACGCGAACGGCGATTGGCCTTTCATCGCCCGGTCGAGACTGCCGGTGAGCGGAAGCACGGGAATAAGAATGTGCCGGTTGGTCACCATGAAATCATGGATCATGCTTGAGAACGGCGCATCGAAACGATCGAGCCGCGTCACCTTGCCTGTCTTATCGACCACCCCATAGGCGACGCTTTTTCCGAAGAAGCCTTCGCCCGCCATGTAACCGAAGAACAGCATCTCGCCCGTTTCAGGATCGATCTTTGGGTGGGCAGTGAAGCGGTGCGCATCGCCCGCGTAAGAGAGATAACCCTTCGGCCCCAGCGTGCGCGCATCGACTTCGAACGGCTGATGGCCCTCCTCGAGCGCAAGCAGTTTGCCCGCATGATAGAGGATGTTGGTGTTGGCGACGCCGGAATCCTTTCCGAAGGTCGAAGGATCGCTCGTCATCGGATTGCCGAAGGTGCCGAACATCGCTTTGCCGGCGGCGTGCTCCAATTCCCATTTCGGCGTGCGCACCCAGCGATTGCGATAGCTCACCTTTCCGTTCTCGATATGGAAGGCGTGCACCATCCCGTCGCCTGCAAACCAATGGTAGTTCGGATCGCGCGGATCGAATTGCGGATTGGGGCCCGTGCGGTAAAGTCGGCCCGCAAGTTCGCGCGGTATTTCGCCTTTCACCGTCAGATTGGCGAAGTCGTCTTCGCTGCGAACGGGGGCATAATTGCCGCTAAGAAAAGGATTGATGCGGGCGGGCGCGTTCATGACCATCCTCCTGGGCTGACGCTGTAATATACGATGTAAATTATGTTAGGCTGATTGGCAAGACGTGATTCCGGAAATTCATGCCCCGCGCCCTATCCCCTTCCGAGATCGAGGATTTCCGCGACCGGCTGTGCGAGGTCGCCACCCGTATATTTGCCGAAAAAGGCGCGGAGGGCTTCACCATGCGCCAGTTGGCGACCGAGCTTTCGGTGAGCCCGATGACGCCCTACCGCTATTTCAAGGACAAGGACGCCATCCTGGCTGCGGTGCGCGCGCGGGCTTTCGATCAATTCTCGCAAGCACTGGAGAGCGCCTACGACTCCAACCAGACTCCGATCGAACGATCGCGCGCCGTCGGCCGCAGTTATGAAACCTTCGCGCGCGCGCATCCGGAAGCCTACAAACTGATGTTCGACGTTTCGCAACCCAACGAGCGCGACTATCCCGATCTGGTGCGAGCGGGCGAGCGCGCCCGCAAAACGTTGACGCATCATCTGGAAGGTTTGCGCGATGCGGGGCTCATCAAGGGCGATCCGCTTCTTATCGGAACGGTGGTTTGGGCTGCGTTTCACGGCGCGCTGATGTTGCAGCTCGCCGGCAAACTGCCGCCGGAGATCGGTTTCGAACGCATCCGCACCGAGATCTTCGAGTTGATCGCAAAAGCGTATGGCGTAAGCGCGTGAATATTGTTGCCGCCTCGCCGGACCTTTATCCGCAAAAGCTCGACTTAAGCCAACAGCGCGTGCTGATGATCCGCATGACGCAAGCCGATTATCGCGCGGCGAGTTTCCTCGACGACCGGATGCTGACCGCCGAAACACAGGGCCGCTGGATCGCATTGGAAGCGGTGCTGGCCCAGGCGCCGCAGGTGCACCGCAAACCGCTGCATTACATCTTCCATCCCGGACATGCCGGGTCGACATTGTTGAGCCGGTTGCTTGACGAAGCTGCCGAGGTGCTGCCCTTGCGCGAACCGCTGCCCTTGCGGACGCTTGCAGATGCTTTCGACAAGCCTGAGCCGAATTTGCTGCGCGACAGGGCGTTCGAAGCGTTCCTGAATCTCTGGAGCCGCGGTTACGCCGAAACCCGCGCTGTTGTGCTGAAGGCCACCAGTAACACCGCGCGTGTCGGCGCGCAGTTGCTGGACGCAAGGCCCGAATCACGGGCCGTTTATCTTTCTCTTGCCGCGACACGCAGCATCGAGACATTGTTGTCGAGCCAGTCTTCCGAGGTGGACATCAATCTTTGGGGAAGCGTGCGTTTCGAAAGATTGAAGGCCCTGCTGGTGAAACATGAGGTCGCCCGGCCTCGAACGCTCGGCGAGTTGGCCGCCATGACGTGGCTTGTGGAGCGGCTGACCTCTCAGGATCTGGCGCGCCGTTTCGGCGAGCGACTGCTCCAACTGGACTTCGAAGAGTTTCTCGCCGACATGCCTGCGCATCTGGAACGGGTGCTGTCGCATTTCGGGCTGGACACATCGCGCCTCGATGCGGCGCTGCGAAGTCCTGTGTTGACGCATTATTCCAAAAAACCGTCGCGGCCCTACTCGATAGAGCAGCGCGCGCAAGTCCTGGCGCAGACCCGGGTGCGGCAAGCGGAAGAGATCTCCCGCGCTCGTGCCTGGCTGGAAAAGCTTGCCGCGCAGCATGAGGGCGTGGCGAAGCTTCTTACCTGACGGAGATCAGCTTTCGACGGCGGCAGCGGGCGCCAGCGGTCCGGAGACCGTAACGCTTTCGGTCGCTGCCGCGGAAAAGCCATCGCGTGCGGCAAGTCCTTCGCGGATTTCCTGATGGCGCTGTTCGGTCAGGCGATAACCCCACATGGCCGCGCCGCCGATCAGGATGGAAAGCACCGGCGCAGCGACAAAGCAGGCTTCAAGGCCCCAGATCGCATCGGGCGTGTTGACCGAACCTTCCGCCGCCTTGAAGCCGATATTGTCGAGGATCGTAAAGGTGATGCCGACCGACAAGGCCGAACCGATCTTCTGCACGCCGGTGAACAGCGCGTAAAGCAATCCGATCCGGTCCTTGCCGGTTTCCAGCCGCACTTCGTCGCTCACATCGGCGACCATCGCATTCAGCAAAAACAGATAGGCGCTGGCGATGAACCCCACGACGAACATGGCGGGCGCCATCAGCGCAACGTTCGCCTTGGGCAACAGCAACACGCAACTCTGCGTGATGCCGTGCAGGACGCTTGCGAGAATGATAGTGCGGTGCTTGCCGATGCGCCTTGCGAGCCGGGCAAAGAACGGCGCCCCAGCAAGCCCGGCACAAATATAGATCAACAGCAGGATGTTGGACTGTTGCAGCGAATAACCGCGCGCCTCGCGGAAAAAGAAGAAATAGAGCGCAGCGGTGATCGCCGGGCCAAGCGTCAGGAAAAGATCGGCCAGGAGCACGCGGACCATCGAATGGCGCATCAACAAGGCACGATAATCGCGCCAGCTTACCCGTTCGCGTTTGGGCGAGTCCGGCGGCTCGGGGACGCGCGAGGCCGCGATAAAGGCGGTGACGGGCGCGGTACAGATGATGAACCATCCCATCGCCTGCACGCCTTCCACCTGGCCCGTACCGAACAGGGAATGCAGCAGGGGCGGCAATACGAGCGCGCTGACGGCGCCGATCACGCCGAATATCTGGATGCGGGAATAAACGCGGGAACGCTCGTTATAATCGGGCACCAGGGCCGCACCCCACGCGGCCTGCGACAGCACGCAAAGCGAGAAGCCGACATAGAGCACGCCCAGCCACGCGATCAGATAGTTTGCGCTGACACCGGGTTCGGCCATGAAAAGCGCATAAACCGCAACGGCGATCAGCGGCGAACTGAGCACGAGGAACGGACGGTATCGGCCCCAGCGCAGGCGCATCCCGTCCATCGCGGCGCCTGCGAACGGATCGAAGCCGATATCGAACAGCCGCACGACCGTGAAGGCCCAGCCGGCGGTGGTGAGGTCGAGGCCCAGGCGGCTCGCATAATAGTTTGGCAGATAGACGACCAGACAGATGACCAGCGCGCCCACCGGCATGTAGGGGCTGGAATAGGCCGCAAGCATGAGCGGCGAGAGGCGCTGCGATGGCTGATCTGTCATATGTCCCCACCCCGATGCATCGCGAATTCCCTGCCGCCGGATTTGCCGTTTTACCTTCTAGTGAGACGGTTTCGGTGCGCGCGCAACCGAAATCGCGTACGACATGAAGCAACCGTTACACGACGGAATTAAGGCGATGCCTCCGTTCCTGCCAGCGCGGAAATAGGACTTTCGACCGACAGTCTTTCCTCGGCCAGGACGGCGGCGTCGCGTGCATCGAGCTTCATCCGGATATCGGTGTGACGGGTTCGGTCGAGACGATACCCCCACATGGCAAGCGCGCCGAGCACGATCACAAGGACAGGCACCGCCACAAAGCAGAGTTCGAGACCCCGCAAGGCTTGCGGTGTGTTGACCGCGCCTTCCGCCGCGTTGAAGCCGATGGCGCCGAGGATGGGAAACGTGATGCCCACCGGCACGGCCGAGCCGATCTTCAGGGTGCAGGTCATCAAGGAATAAAGAAGGGCCGTGCGATCCTTGCCGGCATCGAGGCGCACCTCGTCGCACACATCGGCAACCATGGCATTCAAGATCAACTGGTAACAATTGGCGATGAACCCCACGATGAACATGGCGGGCACCATCAGACCCATCGATGCCTTGGGCAGCATCAAGAGGCCGATCTGCGTGACGACATTGAGCGCAGCTGCAAGCCCGAGCGCGCGATGTTTGCCGATGCGGCCGGCCACCCACGCGAAGAAGGGCGCCCCCGCAAGACCGGCCGCGAGATAGATGAACAGAAGAATCGTTGCCTGTCCGGGCGTATAGTCGCGCGCATCGCAAAAGAAAAAGAAATAAAGCGCGCCCGTCATGGCGGGGCCGAGCGTGAGAAAGAAATTGGCGATCAGGATGCGCGCCATGCTGGGTTGGACGATAAGCGCGTAATAATCACGCCAGGAGAAGGTCTCCCGTTTGGGCGACGCAAGGCTCGGCTCGCGCACGAAAGCGACCGCCAGAAAGGCGGTAAGCGGCGCGGCGACGATCAGGAACCAGCCCATCGCATGCATCACCGCTTCCTGATCGGCGTGGAAGATGTTGGTCAGGATGGGTGGCAGGGACAGCAGCGAGACCGCGCCCGTAAGGCCGGAAAATTGCAGCCACGCATAAAGCCGCGAGCGTTCGTTGTAATTCGGCACGAGAACCGCGCCCCATGCGGTGGTTGCCAGCAAAGACATCGAATAGCCGAAGAAAAAGAACAGCAGCCATCCCGTGAGGTAGATGGTGCTGACGCCGGGCCTGACGAGAAACACCATCACCGTTCCCAGAACGAGTACCGGCACGCTGGACAGCAGCCATGGTCGAAAGCGGCCGATGCGCGTTCGCGTCCATTCCATTCCGATGCCGAGCATGGGATCGAAGCCGATCGCGACAAGCTGGACGAAGGTGAAGGCGAATCCCACCGCCGCGAGCGACAGCCCGATGTGGCTCGCATAATATTTCGGCAGGAATACCGCCAGCGGCAACTGGACAGCTCCCACCGGCAAGGCCGCACTCGCGAACGCGCCCATCACGAAAGGCGAAAGCCGGGAGGATCGAGATTCGGCAGACACTTGGGGGTTCCTTGTCGGCCGCCAAGTGAGGGCGGTTTTCGAACCGAATGCAACGGGAGCCAAACAAAAGAGGCGCCGGTTGCCCGGCGCCTCTGAAGTCGGGAGGGACTACATTACGTCTAGAAGTGCGCACCCACGCGGAAACCGAAGAAGCGCGGATCGACAAGGAACGCGTTGGTATAGAGGCCGGACGTCGAGCTTGTCAGATATTCGCCCGTGATGCTGTCCTCGTTGAACACGTTCTTGATGTAACCCTGGATGTACCACTGATCGTCCGGCGCGGAGAACGTGATCTGCGCGTTGGTGTTCTCCCACGAGCCGATCTTGTCGGACGACGCGTTGAAGATGCGGCCCCACATATCGGCCTGCCAGTAGAAATCGACACGCGGCGTGATCGAGTAACCGCCATCGAGATCGAACTTGTACTGCGCACCAATGCTGATGTTCCACGGCGGAGCATTCTGGAGCTGGTTGCCGCTGAGCGGGACGTGGACACCATCGGACTTGTTGGCGGGATTGGTGGGGTCTGTCCGCGAGTAACCGTTTGCGGCGAGATAATCATCCCAGGACATGCCGCCCGGAAGGACACTGGATGGAACCGTTCCGCACCAGCCGTAGTTGGCATGTGCCACGCCGTGGCCGGCAAGTGCAGAGGCCCCGCCCGGAGGTGCAAAGAAGAAGGGCGCAAGCCCAGCAATCTGGTCGGGCGTCTGTGTTGTGCCCGGCAGCATATATAACACGCAATTCTGGCCAATACTCGCACCCAGAATATCATCTTTTATCAGAACCACATCCGAACGCCCACCTGTCGGATTGCGCTGATCAATCAAACCAACATTGCCAATACTCGAATCGGTGTGACCGAAGTTGAGGTTGAATTGCCAGTTAGTGGTCGGCGCCCAAAGCAGTTCACCCTCTACACCCCAAATCTTCGCGTTGATATTTTGATTGACTGAAGTGTTCTGCACGATCGCCGAAACCTGCAAGCTATCGTAATTGTAGTAGAACCCAGTCAAATTGGCTTGCAACGTAGCGTCCATGAGAATGTTTTTAGTACCCAATTCGTACGCGTCGATGCTTTCGGGATTGTAGGACGGCGGAATGCCCAGCCCTGGCTGAATGCCTGGATTGAACCCGCCCGCCTTATAGCCGCGCGCATAAGAAGCGTAGATCGTCGTCTGATCGGTGAAATCGATCTTCGGCGTCCAGTTCAATACGGCGCGACCGGTCCACTTGCTGTAGGTCACGTTATTCAACTGGTAGCGCTGAACGCCAGGCTGAGACGCATCGGCGTCCGCGTTCAGGAAATCCAAAGCCGCAGCTTCGCTCGGCGTACCGATCGGAACGGGGCCGGGGAAAATGAAAATACGGCCCTGTTGGAACTTCTCGTCGTTCGTGTAGCGAGCACCAATCGTAAGTTTAAGATCGTCGGGGATGATGTCGTAGTACAATTCGCCGAAGATCGCCTTGGACGTAAGGCTATTGAATGTACCGTCGTTGTGATAGTAGCCGGGGCTGATGCAGCCATTGGCGCAAGCACCAGTGGGCGGAGCGAGTCCTGGCGTAATGGCGCCCGAGGCCGCACCGACGATTATGAACGGATAATCGAAGGTGTTGGCCACAATATAATAGTCGCCGTGGCCTGTGGCTTTCAGGTAGTAGCCCGCGAGCAAGAAATTCAACGGACCTTCAAAGTTGGATGCAAAGCGCAATTCGGCCGAGTATTGCTGGCTGTAAGCATCCGATTGGTCGGACGCGGTGACTGTATTTGAAAACGCTCCGAAATTTCCACTTGTCAGGCCTAGCCCGCCGATAGCGGAAACCGGAAGCTCACCGGGCACGCCGAAATACGGCAGATAGTTGTTTCCATAAGCTGCCGAGCCCGTAAGCGAATTCATCATACCAAAGAAGTTTGCTTTGGCAGTCGCAAGTGTTACCGGATCGAACGGCTGGCCACCTACATTATTGTAGCTCTCCTGAGAGAACGTCGCGTGATAGTCATAGCCACCGACGAAAGTCGCATCCAGCCAGTCGGTCACCTTTTGCTTGACGTTCAGCGCCAGGAATTCGTCGTGTGCATGATAGATTGGTGCAAAGTCGGTGTTCACCTTTCGCAGATCGGGCGGATTGAGAATATCAAGCGGCGCGGGCAATGTGGGTGCTACACCGAGATCGAACAATCCCATATTCGCGAACGTGTTGACAAACCCGGGTAATGCAGCGGGCGGAAGCGCACCTGCACCAACCAAGGCGCTTCCGATCGAGGTACCCAGACCAGCTAAGCCCTGACGGCTGGAGGCAATCGTTGCCAACGTCGAATTCAAATTTACGACGCCGGTCGTGGCTGAATCCGGCAAACAGCCGAGAACGCCAGTCGGATCGGTCGTGCAAAGCTGTTTGCGCGCACGCATCTTGGAATCGGCTTCGTGCGAATACGATCCGATGATGTCGATGGTTGTATCTTCGGTTGGTTGGAAGCGCAGAGAGCCGCGCAGCGAATAAGTGTTCTGGCTGTCGATCTTGCTTCCGTCGGCGATGTTCTCGACAACGCCATCGCGCCGCGTCCAGTCACCGGCAAGACGGATACCCGCTACATCGGTGATCAGCGGAATGTTCACATAGCCCTGCAGTTCCGACGAATTGTAGTTGCCGTAGCTGCCCATGCCGTAGGCAGAGAACTCTTCAAGGTTCGGCTTCGCCGTGCGGATGTTGACCGTGCCGCCGGTCGCGCCGCGTCCATAAAGGGTGGACTGAGGGCCACGCAGCACTTCGATGCTTTCAAGATCGTAGAAATTGGCTTCCGCGAGTGGCGGATTGGCGAGGAACACGTCGTCTTCGTGGACGGCGACGCCGGATTCGGCGTCATAACCCACGGCGGTGATGCCGATGCCGCGAATCTGGAAGTTCGATCCCGTGAAGTTGCCCTTGGTATAGGTGACGTTGGGCGTGGAGAACTGCAGATCCTTGAATTGATTGAGCTGGTGGGCCGCGATGTCTTCGGCGTTGTAGGCCGTCACCGCGATCGGCACGTTCTGGATGTCTTCGACGCGCTTTTCGGCGGTCACCGTCACGGTTTCGATCTGGGCCAGCGCGGGTACTGCGAAGGCCGTGGTCATCAAAAGGCTGCCGAGCAGCGTAGCGGTGCGGCCGGCCGGACGGTGAAATGTCATGCGAAAACCTCCCCTAAAACAGATGCTTGAATAGCGCTGTTCGGGAGGCATTCTAGAGGCTCGCCTTTGGCCGACAATGGGTGCGCGCAGCGATGCTTGCAGAGCGTGTGAAGTTAGCAACACCTTCGCAGTGATTCCACCGCCAGTACCGCGATTTCTAATGCCAGAAACGTCAAGATATCGGCTTGCGCGTTTAGTGGAGAAAAAACGGGACTTGTGCGCAACATACCCAACTTATGAAGAGGCGATGAAATGCATACCTGAATTTCCACTTTTTGCACCGCAGAAAAAATTACCTACACGAATGTTAGTAGTTTCGCATTCGCGAAGGCGGATTTCGACATGAAGCTGCCATTTGGACAACGATTTCGGCAGCGCCGCTGCCGCGCATACGCGAATCGGTGGAGCAGTCACAAAACGGTGCGCGACGGCCACGCTGACTCTTCGTACACGGATGATGGGCGCCCAGAACCGGATATTCGAAAAATTGCCTGCCAAGTGGCCGGCGGCCACAACAGTCGCCGGCCGGGGGGCCCTTACCAGTTCTTGGTGACGCGGATACCGAACAGGCGCGGGTCGGTCAGGAAGACATTGGTGGTTAGCGCCGTGTCGTCCGAATTCAGGAACGCGCCGGTGATGGCGGTGGTGTCGAGCACATTCTTCACATAGGCCATCGCCTGCCACCCGTCCTGGTTGGTGAAGATCAGGGCGAAGTTCAGGTTGGTATAGCCGTGAAGCTGGTCATACGGCTTGTCGTTGAAGATACGGGCGAAGGAATTGCCCTGCCAGTAGAAATCGCTGCGGAACGTACCGGCCCAGTCATCGCTCAACGGCATGGAATATTGGCCGCCGATGGAGAGAGTAAAGGGCGGCGTGTTTGGCAGCTTGTTGCCGCCGAGGTCTTTGGCGAAACCTTCGCCGTTGTTTGGCGATTGCGTGGGATCGAAACCCACAATGCCGAACGTGCTGAGGTCGGGCGGGAAGAATTCCGCAAACCGCGTGGGCGCGCTCGACGCATAGGCGATGTCGCAGGCGAGCACGAGCGGATTGAACACTGCTGTATCTGCCGGATTCTGCGGATTGAGTTCGATGATCTGCCGCACGACGGACGCGGGCAGAATGCAATTCGTCGTGGAGGTGAGATAGGGCCGCACCACCATCCAGTCCTCATGTCCCGCAGTGCGATCCATCAGGTCGATGGCAGATTGACCGTCATTGATTGAGCTGTCTTCCAGACCGCCTGACAAATTGAACCTGAGACCGGGCAGCGGTTCCCATGTCGCTTCGATTTCCGCGCCCTTCACCTTTGCGTCGATGTTCAGGTTGATCGAGGTGCGGTCGACGATCTGCGATATCTGATAACCCTTATAGTCGTAGAAGAAGACGTCGCCATTCAGTGTCAGATTGCCGTCGAGCAGCGCATTCTTGGTGCCGATTTCGAACGCATTGATGTATTCGGGCGCGAACGTCGCCGGATGCGCGATGAAGGATTGCGAACTGAAGAGGTTCGGCTGCGGCCCCGGCGGATTTGCACCGCCGCCCTTGTAGCCGCGCGAGTATGAGGCATAGACCAGCGTTTGATCGGTGAAATCGAGCTTGGGCGTCCAGTTCACGTTGAAGCGGCCGGTGACTTCTTTCCATTCCTGGTTGACGGTGCCGCTCACCGGATAGCCGCCGCCGAGCAGGAAGACCCAGCTGGGGATGTTCTCGAAATATTTGCGGTCGTCCGTGAAACGGATGCCGCCAATCAGCTTCACATCGGGCGCGACCTGGTAATAAACCTCGCCGAAGCCCGCCCATGAGTTCAAACGGTAGGGATTCTGACTGCGGAAATAGTTATGTCCCTGTCCGTCGAGATCGGTGATCGGATTGGGATCTATATAAGTGCCTACGTGACCGCCCCCGAAAGCACAGCCGAAATTCGACGGATAGACGCCGGGCCCAAACAGGAGGTTCTGGGTCGGCATGGCAGGCGTGGGCGGGATTTCAAATGTTTCGTCGCCCCAGCCATGACAGGTCGTGAATTCGTTCGGCCCCTGACCGTTGGCCAACTGCTCGGTCGCGGTAATGAGATTGAAGAAGATGTAGTAATCCTCGACCGTCTGATAGTGCAGATAGTTTCCGCCGACGCTGAAGTTGAGCGGGCCATCAAAATGAGAGGACAAACGGAATTCCTGGCTGAATTGCCAGGCACGTTCCTGTGACAAGTCCTCCCCCACCATTTTGGTCGAGCAACCCACCTGCGGATCGCAATAAAGGCCGCCCGGCGTCAGACTGTCGGGCCCATCGAGCGTACCGAACAGGCCGGGCGAGGTGTTGAAGCGATTGAAATCCTCCGTCGAACGCAGCTCGTCCTTGTTGTAGCCGGTCTGCGAGGTGAAAGTCAGTTCGGGCGTCACTTCGAAATCGGCGTTGAATTCGATGGTGTTGTTGCGTGCGCGATAGGTCGGCGAGAGTTCGGATTGGATACTGCGCAGATCGCGCGATTGCGTCGTGCTGGCGTAAGGATCGATCTGGTTGAGCAGGAAGCCGTTTGGCGCACTGCCGCCGGCGCCGTTGAAGACGAACTCCCCTGCCGCCACGAATGGAATGGCTTGGCCGTTGGGCGTCTGGAATGCCTCGGCGGAATAGAATGAAGCAGGCAGACAGCCCTGGCTTAACCATGAGCGGTAGAAATTCGGGTTTCCAGTGGAATCGAGATCGAGACCGTCGACGGAACCCGGGCCCGTGTCTTTCCGGCAGAGTTGCTTGGAGGAGCGGATACGGTCGTCGTCTTCGGAGAAATGCTCCCACACCAGATAGGCACGCAACCGCTCGATGGGATGAAAGCCCAGAGTCACTCGGCCGGACCACAGATTGCGCCCGTCGATGGGCTTGTCGGTGGTTTCGTTGAAGGAATAGCCGTCGCGCTTGGTCCACTCGCCTGCCACGCGAATGCCGAACTTGTCGCCCAGCACCGGCACGTTGAGCATCGCTTCGAGACGGCGGTTGTTGTAATTGCCGACGTCGACGGAGGCCATCGCTTCATATTGATCGGATGGCTTTGCAGAGATGAGATTGACCACGCCGGCCGTCGCGTTGCGGCCATAGAGGGTGCCTTGCGGACCACGCAGCACTTCGACTTGGGCGACGTCGAAGAATTCCTGTTCGAAGAAATGATTGCGCAGGAACGGCGTGTCGTTGAACGCGACTGCCACGGCGGGATCGGTTGCAACCGAAATCGCCTGCGTACCGATACCGCGGATCTGAATGTTGTAGCCGGTGAAATTCGTCTTGGTGAACGTCAAATTCGGCACGTTCTTCACGAGGTCGGGGCCGCCGGCGGTTTGCGTGGCTGTCAACTGTTCCTGGCTCATCGCGGTGATCGCGATGGGAACGCTTTGCACATCCGCGCCGCCGAGTTTCGACGACGTAACCGTCACGGTTTCCACCGAGGCGCCGCGCGGCGCCAGTTGCGCGAGTTGAATCTCCTGTGTCACCACGGCTGTGGCCGGCGGCTCATCCTGCACCACCGCAATCGCGCCAGAGGCATGGCGATGCATCGTGAAACCGGTGTCGGCGAGAATGCGCGACAGCGCTTCGTCCGGAGACAGATCGCCTTTCGCACCGGCCGTGCGCACGCCTTTCACCGCATCGTCCGATACGATCAGCGGCACGCCCGCCTGCTTGATGTAAGCGTGTAGCGCCGTCTTGAGATCGCCGCCGGGTACGTTGAAATCGCTCGCCTGGGCGGATGCCGTTGCAAGGACGGCAGCGCTTCCCAACAGACCCTTCATCAATATCGAACGCGTCATGTCTTCCCCCTCCAGACGGCCCTAAAGCCGCGAATAAATGATCGATGCCTCAGCGAGAAATCACCGTGTTGCCGCCGCGCCGTTCGATGCGAAGTTTGAAAACCTCTTGGGCCACTTCGGTGAAAGCGCTGATGCCGTCGATCGGAAATGTGCCATCCATGGTGAGCCGTGCCGTTGCCGGATCGGCGATCACGAGCTTGCCCTGGTTGTAGCGATTGAACTGCGCCACGGCGTCGGCCAGCGTGGTGTGATCGAACACCAGAAAGCCATGCCGCCAGCCCAGTTCATTGGTCAGCGAAAGTGCGGTCTTGCGCGTGACGAATACCTTGTTGCCCTTCACCTCCGCCGCTTCGTGGCGCGTCAGCAGCACCGGCGATTGCAGGCGTCCGTCGGGCGTGTCCAACTGCACGCGGCCTTCGGTGACGGCAACTTCGAGGTTCTTGTCGTCGCGGCGCACCAGGAATTTGGTGCCGAGATCGGTGACGCGATGGTCGCCCGCCATCACCACGAAGGGATGCTTGGGATCGTGCGCGATCTGGAAATAAGCCTCGCCGCGTTCGAGCGTGACGAGCCGCTCATGGGCGCCGACACGCGCGCGTAATACGGTGTTGGTGTTGAGTTCGACTTTCGACCCGTCGGCAAGTTGTACCGTCTGATGACCGCCCACCTGCGTCGCGTAAACCGTTTCGCGCGGGCCGTTGCCGCCGCTGAAATAAATGGCCGCGCCCGCACCAAGGGCGGCAACCGCAATCGTGGCCGCTACAAGCCGAAACAGCATGGGGCGGAACGGCTTGCGCGGCGCCGGCGCGGCTGCCGCCTTTGGTGAAACGGGACGCAGTGCCGAAAGGCGTTCGGTGTGTTCCCACGCATCTTTCAGCCGCCAATAGGCGACGCGATGCTCCCAGGATCGCGCGAGCCAGGCCGAAAGTTCGGTCTCATCGGCCTCGCACCAGCTTTCGAATTCGCGGCGCTCCAACCAGTGGGCGGCTTCCGCATTCGCATCCCGCGCGGCGCTCATTTCTTGCTCCGCAAATCGGAGGCGTCGCCATAGAGCATGTCGGCCAGCGCGCAGAGGCCATTGGTGAGATGTTCGGACACCGTCTTCTCGCTGATGCCCATGCGCTGCGCGATCTCGGGCCGCGACAGCCCTTCGATCCGGCGCAACGTCACCACTTCGCGGGCGCGCGGCGGCAGGCGGTCGAGCGCGCCTTGCAGCTTGCGCAGCACATCGCGGGCCATCGCGTTTCTCTCCGGCCCCGGCGCGTCGATGGCGATTTCCAACTCGTCGAGATCGGCCACCGCTTCGATGGGCACGATCTGTTCGCGGCGCACGCGATTGATCAGGAGATTGCGCGCCGTCGTCAGCACGAAGGCCTTGGTCTTCTCGGGAACTTCCTTCTGCGCCGCCTCGCAAACCCGCGCATAGACCTCCTGCCGGAGATCTTCGATGTCGCTCTTGTTGCGCCAGTTCTGATGCAGGTAATGCATCAACATTGCCTCCATCGGCAGCACTTCGCGGACAAACCAAACCTCCACCTCAGACGCGGTCATCGTCGCGCCCGGTTTGAAGAGGCCGGTCCCCCGGCTTGTTTCGACTGTTTCGGCCATCCCCCAGGAAGCCCCGCCTTTCGAGGGGTTAGAGCGAAAGACTACGCTTGGGAGACAAGCGGTGGAGGGCTGTTTCGGGGTGGGCCGCTAAATAATTTTCGGGATCGCTCTCGGGGCAGAACAAGAAAGCGGCGGACCGAGGCCCGCCGCTATCTGGTGGAACATTATTGCCGACCCGTTAGAGCCCGATGCTGATCGTCGCGTACGGCCCGTAGAAATTCCGGTCGTAAGTCTTTCGGACGTCGATGCCCCCATCCATCGCGCCGAAGAAGAAATCGCCGCGATAGCCAAGGCTGACCTTGGCATTCGGGAATTTCACTGACAGACCTACCAGGCCGCCGACATTGGGAATCGTCACCATACGCGAGCGCGCCGTAGCATATGCATGGTGAGGCAACGCCACCGTACTGATCTGCAATCCCGTACCCGGATAGTGAAATGAACCGTCCGTTTCATGGTGCGCCACAACTTTCTGTCGGCCGAATAGAACCGCAGCGTTTACGCCCCAATCGAACGTCAATTCCATGTGTTCGGCATTTCCAGCGACGGGTACTGAAGAATTCCAGGAAATGCTTGGTCCGATTCCGTGAAAGCTTCGAGCAATTTCGGCAGAGGCACGATAGAGATGCCAATATTGCAGAGGTATTTTGAAATATCCCGGTATTGGCGGTAGCGGAGGCGGTAAGGCGTCTGCGTATTTGTATGAGACATGGAAATCGGGGTCCCCACCAATCACGGATGCTGTTTTCGATGCGAACTGCGCGAACCGGATACCTGCACCGAACGTCGATGTACTGTCCCGGCCAAACAATCCGAGGCCCACATCTTTGCCCACCTGAAAATCGAGAACCATGTGGCTCTCTTCATATCGGGAGTCGGTATTTGCATACCGCTTGCCGACGGCTGTCGCTGTGCCCGTTCCATAAGCACCCAAGAGCGGGACACTGTAATATTTGTGAAGTATCTGTGCAGGCGACTCCTGATGCACTTTCTTGTTGCTGTTGGACCGACCATAACGAATCGCCGCGGAGAATATCCAATCCGAGTCTTCGGGCTGCAAAGATAGGCTGCCGTCCAACCCGTTCGCATATCTGGGCGGCCTCTGGACTGCGATGGGCGAGGTAAACCGACTCACATCTATTTGCGAGACGAATGGCGGCGCAAACCGTTCGAGCCCGCCATCAACGCGCTCAAGCTGGACGCCGACGTCGATCCGTACTGTCGGTCGTCCCGTATCTTCGGCGCGAGCGGGGCTCGCGCTCGCCGCCGCCAACAACGCGACTGTCGAGCCACCGATCATCAAACGCCAGCGGATTTGGCCACCACCGCTTCGAATGTTCATAAATTCGCTCATCAATTTTCCCCCTCACCAATTCTTCGTGACGCGGATGCCGATCAGCTTCGGATCGGTCAGGAATACGTTGGTCGTCAGCCCTGTATCGTCACTGTTCAGGAACGTGCCGGTGATGGCCGTCGTGTTGAATACATTCTTGTCATAGAGCATCACTTGCCAGCCGGCCTGGTTCGTCAGGATCAGCGTCAGATTCAGGTTCGTGTAGCCATGTATCCGGTCGTAAGGATCGTCATTGAAAACGCGAGCCCACGAATTGTCCTGCCAATAGAAGTCGCCGCGCAGCGTGCCTGCCCAATCCGACGACAACGGGATACTGTATTGCGCACCAGCCGAAACGGTGAAATGCGGCGCATTCGGCAATTCGTTGCCGCCTAGATCCTTGTCAATACCTTCACCATTGTTTGGGGCAGTGAGAGGATCGAAACCGTCATAGGTCCCTGGTATGATCGGATCGCCGTGCAGGTTTGTAGTGCTCGTGCCATAAGGCGCACCCGTCACCGGATCGAAATGATTGACGTATGCGTTGCTGCAATCGCCGCCGATCGCATAGGAATTGTAAACGAGCTGATAGGCTAGAACGTAAGACGGGATGATGCAGTTCGAGGCTTTTGTGATGAACGGCTTGACGACAATCCAATCCGGATTACCCGCTGAGCGGTCCATAAGATCGACCGCCTTTTCGCCCTTTGCTATCGATGTCGCTTCATAGCCGCCGCCGAAATTGAAGCGTAACCCCGGAACAGGTTCCCATGTCGCTTCTAACTCAGCACCTTTTACATGCGCATCGAAATTCAGATTGATCGATGTGCGATCGACGATTTCCGAAATCTGGTAGTTCTCATAGTTGTAGTAGAAAGCATTGCCATTCAGCGTCAGAGATCCATCAAGCAGCGTGTTCTTGGTGCCCAACTCGAAGGCATCGATGAATTCCGGCTTGAAGGTCAGCGGATGAATGGGATTAGGCTCGCTGTCGGCATAGTTCAGCAATACGGCGCCCGGCGGGTTCGCGCCACCAGCCTTGTAGCCGTGCGCGTATGTTCCGTAGACCAATGTCTGGTCCGTGAAATTCAGCTTCGGGGTCCAATTGACAGCCACCCGTCCGGTCAGTTGATCCCATTGCTGGTTGAGAACACCGGTTGACGGATATCCCCAATGGTCGACCAGAACTTCACTCGGGATTTCCGTGAAATGCTTTCGATCCTCCGTCCACCTCAGTCCGCCCGTCAGCTTTAGATCGTTCAGAATGTTGTAATAGACCTCGCCAAACGCTGCATACGAATTGAGCGTGTAGGGGTTGGAACTTCGGAAATAGTTGTGACCGTTGCCGTTCAAGCTGCTTATCGGATTGGGATCGATATAGGAGCAAGGCGCATAAGCGTCGTGAGTAGCATCCGGCACCGGATATACCAGCCCCGATGTCATGCAATCGCTGTTGTCGCTGACGCCCGGCACATAGGGCTGGTTTGCAGCGTACAATGTCAGCGAATTGATGAAGACGTAATAGCTTTCTTCCGTCTCATAGTGCAGATAATTGCCGCCCACGCTGAGATTCAGCGGGCCTGAAAAGGACGACGACAACCGGAATTCCTGGTTCAATTGCCAGGCGTGTTCGATAGCCAGATCTTGCGCGACGAGGCGGCTGGTACATCCGAGCTGCGGATCGCAAAAATCGCCAGCCATGTCCCCATTCGGGTAGACGAACCCGTTTGGTGTCACAACCGTATCGTCGCCACCGTGGGAGAGAAAGACATTTGGAGCCGTATTGAAGCGATTGTAATCCTGCGTTGAGTACAGAAAGTCGTGGTTGAAGCCTGTCTGCGACGCAAAGGAGAGTTGGGGCGAAACTGCGTAATCGGCATTCAGCTCTACAATATCGTTCGTCACCTTGTAAGCGGGATCGATGGTCGATTCGATGACGCGGAGATTGGGCGACTGCGTGGTGCTATAGTAGGGGTTGACGCTTCCTTCCATGCGCGGCCCCACGTTCTTCAACGCCAACACGTAGGGAAGCGAATTTCCGTTCGGCACCTGGAACGCATCCGGCGAGTACATCGACGTCGGCAAACATCCCTGGCTGAGATAGCCCGCCGCGCCCAACGCGCCCGCGCCTTGCGAAACGTCCAACCCGGTGGGGATGCCATCAATTTCCGACGGTCCCGGATCGGTCTTGCAAAGCTGTTTGCTGGAGCGGATACGATCGTCGTTTTCGGAGAAGTGCTCCCACATGAGATTGAGTTGGAGGCCTTCGACCGGTTTCAGGCCGATGGAAAGCCGCCCCGACCAGAGATCGCGTCCGTCGATTCGCTCGTTCGTGATTTCGTTGAAGGAATAGCCTTGCCGTTTGGTCCATTCTCCAGCGAGGCGGATATCCAGGCGATCATCGACGATCGGCAAATTGATCATGCCTTCGAAACGCCGCTGGTGATAGTTGCCGATTTCGGCTGACGCCATGGCTTCGAACTGATCAGTGGGCCTGGCAGTGGTAAGATTGACAACACCCGCGGTGGCGTTGCGGCCATAGAGCGTGCCTTGCGGACCGCGCAGCACTTCGACTTGAGCGAGATCGTAGAATTCCTGTTCGAAAAAGTGATTGCGCAGAAACGGAAGATCGTTGAGCGCAACGGCCACAGCCGGATCGGTCGTAACCGAAATCGCTTGTGTGCCGATGCCGCGGATCTGGATACTGTAGCCGGTGAAATTCGTTTTCGTGAAGGTGAGGTTCGGCACCTGTTTCACGAGATCCGGGCCGCCAGCGGTTTGTGTGGCGGTCAATTGCTCTTGAGAAAGTGCGGTGATCGCAATGGGAATGCTCTGCACGTCGGCACCGCCGAGTTTTGACGATGTCACAGTTACGGTTTCGACGGCTGCGCGCGAAGGCGTGGCTTGGGCGATTTGGAACTGGCCTTGATCGACAATTTCGCTGGCTGCCGAGCTGCCCCGCACAATCGCCATCGCGCCGGACGGATCGCGGCGGATCGTGAAGCCGGTGCCGGAGAGGATGCGGGTTAACGCGTCATCCGCCGAAAGATTGCCTTGCACGCCCTTCGTGCGCACGCCTTTCACAGCGTCGCCCGATACGATCACCGAAACACCGGTTTGGCGTGCGTAGGTCGTCAGTGCCGCTTTCAAATCGCCGCCGGCGATGTTGAATTCTTCGGCGTGGGCTGCGGTCGCGATCGCTGCGGCGCAGACGCTTGCCAGGATGGCGGTCTTTAGTTTGGCGGTGGTGTTCACGAATTCCCCCTCTATGTCGCGGAAAGGCGAAAGCTTTCCAATTCCCTCAACTCAGCGTGCGATGACGATCGATTGCCCGCGCTTCTCGGAACGAAGGCCGAAAACTTCCTTGGTGACGCGGGCGAAGGCTTCCACGTCGTTGGCGCGGAACGTGCCGACCACGGGAAGGTGCGCTGCCGATCTCGCCACCACCAGTTTCTCGCCGTTGTAGCGATTGAATTCGTTGGCCGCGTCGGCGAGCGTTGTGTTGTCGAAGATGAGAAGGCCGCGCTGCCATCCGAGCGATTCGGCAAGCGCGCGCGACGGTTTCTTGGTCACCGAAACCTTCGTCGTGGTCGCCACCACGACGTCGCCCGGCAAAAGCGCAATCGGCTTTTGCTGCTCCTTGCCCGGATCGAAGGCAACCTTGCCTTCCATCACGGCCACTTCGAAGCGTTCACTATCGCGGCGCACGCTGAAACGCGTGCCGAGATCGGTCACCGTGCGATTGCCCGCAAACACACGGAAAGGCCGTTGTGCATTGTGCGTGACGTGGAAATAGGCCTCGCCACGGTCGAGCCAGACTTTGCGTTCGCGCCCGCTCAAATCCATGCGCAGCACCGTGTCGGTGTTGAGCGCGATCTGCGAACCATCGACGAGCGTGATGGTTTCGCGCCCGCCCACCGGGGTGGTGTAGGTTTTCTCGTTGAACGTGGCGAGATAGGTGTTCGCCGCCACGCCCACAACGGCGATGACAACGGCTGCGGCAACCGCGCGCAACGCCGTGGGCAAAACATCCTTCAATGTTTCGGCGATGCGGCGCGAGGATTGCGGCTTAAGCGCCACCAACTTGTCGGCCCTGCTCCAGGCGGCTTCCGCCCGCAGGAACGCAACCACATGCGCATCCGACTTTGCGAGCCACGCATCGAGTTCGGCTTGCGCTGCTTCGTTCCAACCCTCGCCGTCGCGGCGCGAAATCCATTCCGCGGCTTGTGCGCGAACCTCTTTGGCAGTGCGGTCGCTCATCGCGATCTCCCTTCGCCGAACATCGCATCGGCGAGCGCGTAAACCCCGTCCGAGATGTGGCGGTCGACAGTCTTTTCCGAGATGCCCATGCGCAGCGCGATCTCGCGATGCGAAAGCCCTTCGATCTTGCGCAGGATCACCGCCTGCCGGCAGCGGCGCGGCAGGCGTGACAGCGCGGCTTCAAGCAGGCGCAATTCCTCACGCGCGATCACCCAGCGGTCGGCGCCCGGCTCATCCTTGGCGATGTTCAGCGCTTCGAGATCGGCCACTGCTTCGATGGAAACGATGGCTTCGTGGCGCACGCGATTGAGCAGAAGATTGCGCGCGACAGTGAAAAGAAACGGTTTGGCCGGATCGGGAATTTTCTTCAGCGCCGCCTGATAGACGCGCACATACACGTCCTGGCACAGATCTTCGGCTTCGTTCTTGTTGCGTAAGGAATGTCGCAAGAATTGCATCAGCGCCGCTTCGAGCGGCAGCACTTCGCGGACAAACCACGCGTGGACGTCGGAGGCGGTCATGTCGGCCCCAGCCAAGCGCGCACCCGCGCCTTCACGACCAGTTTCGACCGTTTCCGCCATCGCCCAAAAGCTTCCCGCTCGCAAAGGGTAAGACGTGCTCTTCACATCAGGTAGAACACGCGAGCGGGGCGGACTCCCCATAAGGCCGATGGACCGCACCTTATATATGGGCGAGTTTGGGGCTTCGCGGCGACGCGCCCTGATATTTCCCTTCAAAAACAGGTGCTTGACTGAAAGCGTTGACTCCTGGGCTGGCCGGCGCATTATAGAACATAACAGGAACAAATGGGAGAAAGATGAGTCGTCCCGCCCACTTACTGGCCTCGCTCAAGCAATCGCTGGAGCGGTCGGAGCCGCATCTGGCGTCTGCCTCTCTGGGCCATGCGGGCGCGGACGAAGTGCTGCGGGGGTTGCGGCGCGAGGTATTGCACGAGGTTTATGCGGCAGAAGCGGGAGACAGTGCGGCGGCATCCGGTTTCGCGGCCGGGCTGGCGCAACGGCTGTGTGCGGGTCGCGCGCTTTTGTGGATCCGGCAGGAGTTCTCGGCCCTCGAACATGGCGAGATCAACGGCAGCGGTTTGCTCGAACTGGGCATTGATCCGTCGAAACTCGTTCTCCTGCGCGTCGATCACGCGAAGGATGCGCTGAAAGCG
>DASZYI010000011.1:0-7813 GCA_035545475.1 Rhizomicrobium sp. | reverse complement strand
GCGCAGGATCCCGATGGCGAATTGTGGTCGAAGAGCACCGACGCCTGCTGCAATTTCCGCAAAGTGATCCCGCTGAAGCGCGCTCTCGAAGGCTTCTCCGCCCAGATCACCGGCCGCAAGCGTTTCCAGACCAACGCGCGTGCGCAGATGGAACCCGTCGAATTCTTCGAAGGCCGCTTCCGCTTCAACCCGCTCACGGATTGGACGCTGGCCGACATCGAAGCCTACATGGCCGAACACAATCTCCCCGCCCACCCGCTGGTCGAGGACGGCTATCCCTCCATCGGCTGCATGCCCTGCACCCGCCGCGTCCTCTCCGGCGAAGGCTACCGCGACGGCCGCTGGTCCGGCCTCGACAAGGACGAATGCGGCATCCACACCGGCGTGGACGGCGAGGGCATCTGATCTTACAGCCGGTTGACCGGCACTTTCAGATAGATGTTTCCATCATCTTCCGGCGGCGGCATATGGCCCGCGCGAACATTCACCTGAACCGACGGCAAGATCAGAACCGGCATCGCCAATGTCTTGTCGCGCGCGGTCCGCATGGCAACGAATGCGTCTTCGCTTACACCTTCATGCACATGAATGTTTTTCGCACGCTCCTCGCCAACTGTCGTCTTCCACGCAAAAGTTTCTCGATTGGGTGCCTTGTAGTCGTGGCACATCCACAAGACCGTATCGTCCGGAAGTGAAAGAATGCGTTTGATTGAGCGATAAAGAATGCGCGCATCCCCGCCGGGAAAATCCGCCCGCGCGGTGCCGTAATCAGGCATGAACAGCGTATCGCCCACGAACACGTTGTTGCCGATCTTGTAGCTGATGCAGGCCGGCGTATGTCCCGGCGTATGCAACACTTCCACCGTCAATCCGCCGATCTGGAACGTTTCGCCGTCTTTCAACAGGCGGTCGAACGGCATGCCGTCCGTTCGAATGTCTTTGGCATTGAAGATCCCGCGGAACATCACTTGAACCTTCGTGATGTGCTCGCCGATTGCGATTTTCGCGCCGGTCTTCTCCTTCAGATATGCGCCCGCCGAAAGGTGATCGGCATGCGCATGCGTCTCCAGAATCCATTCGATCTCAAACCCGCGCTGCCGTGCGTCCGCGAGAATTGCGTCGGCGGATTGGGTGCCGGTCCGGCCCGATTTGGGATCGAAATCGAGCACCGGGTCGATGACCGCCGCCTTGCGGCTCGCGGGATCGGCCACCAGATAGCTCACCGTGAAGGTGGCAGGGTCGAAAAAGGCTTTGATATCCGGGCTCATCGAAGAACTCTCCTTACGTCACTTGACATATATATTAGTAATGACTAATTTAGCAAGTACTAATGGAGAGTGGGATGGATACACGCGTAAAAGATCTGAAAACCATGCGGCGCCGGGCAGGAGAAGCGGCAGATCTCCTCCGGGCCCTGTCGCACGAAGCGCGCCTGCGCGTGCTGTGCGATCTCGTCGAAGATGAGAAGTCCGCAGGCGAACTCGTTGCGTCGTCGGGCCTCAGCCAGTCTGCGCTTTCGCAGCATCTGGCGAAGCTGCGCGACGAAGGCCTGGTCGCCACGCGGCGCGATGGCCAGACGATCTACTACCGCCTGAAAGATGTCAATGCCGCGCGTGTGCTGAACACGCTCTACGAAATCTATTGCCCCAAGTGAGGACCCCCATGAGCATTCCCGCCATCACCGCAACCGAAGCCCGCAAACGCCTGGAAGAGGGCAGCGCGATACTGGTCGACATCCGCGAACCGGCCGAACATGCGCGCGAGAAAATCCCTGGCGCGCAGTCCATGCCGCTTTCACGTTTCGATGCCGCCAGGCTCGCGGGCGGCAAGGCCGTGATCTTTCACTGCCAAAGCGGCAATCGCACGCGCACGAACGCCGACAAACTTTGCGTTGTCGAAGCACCTGAGATGTACGTGCTGGAAGGCGGCATCACTGGATGGAAGTCCGCTGGCCATGCCACCAAGCTGGACCGTTCCAAACCGATCGAGTTGCAGCGTCAGGTGCAAATCGCTGCCGGATCGTTGACGGTTCTGGGTCTGCTGCTCGCGCTCCTGATCTCGCCGTGGTTCGCACTTCTCAGCGCGTTCGTCGGTTGCGGGTTGATGTTTGCGGGCATCAGCGGCTGGTGCGGCATGGCACGCCTGCTCGCAACCATGCCATGGAACAAAGCGGCGGCCTGACATGTCGCTTGTCGACATCCTGACCGTCGGCTCCGGCAGCGTCGTCGGCTTTGCGCTCGGTCTGCTGGGCGGCGGCGGATCGATCCTCGCCGTGCCGTTACTAATCTACGTCGTCGGGATGCGTTCGCCACACATGGCCATCGGCACCAGCGCGCTCGCTGTATCTGCGAATGCTTTCGCCAATCTCATTTCCCATTCACGCGCAGGCAATGTGAAGTGGCCCTGCGCGGCAGTGTTCGCGCTGTCCGGCGTTGCAGGTGCTGCCGCAGGGGCCGCGCTCGGCAAGATGGTCGACGGGCAAAAGCTGCTGTTCTTCTTCGGTCTGGTGATGATCGCCGTCGCCGCCGCCATGCTGCGGCCCCGTGCTGCAGAAGGCGATCCATCCGTCCGCATCAATCCTTCCATCGCTACCCGCCTCGTCGCAACGGGTATGATCGTTGGGCTCGTATCCGGCTTCTTTGGAATAGGCGGCGGCTTCCTCATCGTGCCGGCGATCATGCTGGGCAGCGGCATGGCGACGCTCAATGCCGTAGGTTCCTCGCTGCTTTCGGTGGGCGCTTTCGGCCTGACCACGGCCATCTCCTATGCCTCCGCCGGCCTCGTCGACTGGCATGTGGCAGGCCTTTTCGTCGGCGGCGGAGTGGCTGGTGGCCTCGTGGGTGTTTTCCTGGCAGGCCGTCTGGCCGCCCAGAAGTCTGTCCTGACGCGAGTCTTTGCGGTGGCCGTTCTGGCCGTTGCGGCCTTCATTCTGTGGAAGTCCGCACCCGCGCTTTTTGGCTGATTTCCTGCCCTTCCCACCCCGAAATTGATCTGCTAAACCCCCGCCTCCTCAATTGCGGTCGTGGCGGAATTGGTAGACGCACTACCTTGAGGTGGTAGCGCCGCAAGGCGTGGAAGTTCGAGTCTTCTCGACCGCACCAGTCTCCGCTGCACAGCAGAGGAGACTGCCACGGCGTAGTCCGCAGGACGAAGCCGGACCAGCGCCCCGGTTCGCGCAGCTACGCCTGGTCAAGCCACTGACGCGCCATCGCACATCCTTACTAACGAACGCGAATAATCGTCTTCCCCTTGCGTCTTCCGGTCGGGTTCAAGGCGGCGACGGCATCGTCGAGTGATGAAACATCGCCGATGTTCGTCCGCAGTCGTCCGTCCCGCACGCGCTGAACGATCTCCGTCAGTTGAGCGCGGTCGGTTTCGACGACGAAGTCAACCGCCAGTCCATCATCAGGGCGCGGCACAGGTGGACCGACGATAGACACCACTGTTCCTCCGGCGCGAACAAGGCGCGCGGACTGTTTGCCGATGTCGCCGCCGATGACGTCGAACACAAGATCGACGCCGCCCACATCTTTCAGCGCATCCTTGTCGAGGTCGACGAATTCCTTCGCGCCGAAATCGAGCACCTTCTGGCGGTCGGCCGCGCGTCCCGTGCCGATGACATACGCACCGGCCTCGCGCGCGAGTTGTGTCACCATCGAACCGACCGCACCGGCCGCGCCGTGCGCCAGAACGCTTTGTCCCGCCCGAAGGCGGCCGTGCTGGAACAATCCCTGCCACGCGGTGAGACCGGAAATAGGCAGGCTCGCGCCCACCGTGAAATCGACATCGCCCGGTAGCGGCGCAAGATTGCGCGCCTCGATAGCGACATATTCCGCCAGCGTGCCGTCGCGATGCCAGTCTGCGAGGCCGAACACGCGCTGCCCTACGGAAAGGCCCGTCGTGCCATAGCCGAGTGCGGTCACCACTCCCGCCAATTCGTGGCCGGGGATCGATGGCGTTCTGTCGCGGCCGCTGCGATCGACCCAGGTCGAGGGCCAATCCATCTCGGTCGGAACGAAACCCGACGCATGAATCTGAACGATGACGTCGTTTATCGCTGCTTTCGGCTCGGGCCGCTCGGTCAGCTTCATGCCACCCAATCCCGCAGCCCGGTCGGTCACCACAATCGCTTTCATTTACGACCTCCTCGTGTTGTGAGGCTCTGCCTTCCGTGAGGGGAACTCTCCGATCACATCGCGCCGCGAGCCGCCGCCCATTCCGAATAGCACCATGTTCATGCTCGCTTGGCCACGTTCGGCCCAGAGGGCATGGCGAGTTTCCATGCCACTTGACTAATTTCTATATTTCAGGAATCAATGAAATATGGAAACGACGGCCGCCGTTAAAAGACTCTCCGCGCTCGCCCAAGATGCGCGTTTGGAAATCTTTCGCCTGCTTGTGAAAGCCGGTCGTGAAGGCCTCGCAGCGGGTGAGATCGCCCGTGCCCTGAACAACGCACCCAACACGACATCTGCCCAGCTTCTCGTCTTGTCGAATGCCGGGCTCATACACGCACGCCGGGATGGGCGTTCGATTTTCTATTCCGTCGATTTCGCTGCCATGAGCGATCTGCTCGTCTTTTTGACTGAAGACTGTTGTGGAGGGCGTGCCGAAATCTGCGCGCCGCTCGTATCTGTCGCAACCTCTTGCTGCAAACCATCCAAAGGAGCCCGCAATGAAGCGCCTGCACGTTCACATCGCCGTCGATAATCTGGCAAAATCCATCGACTTCTACTGCGCGCTGTTTGGAACCAAGCCCACCGTTATCAAAAGCGATTACGCGAAGTGGATGTTGGATGATCCGAAGGTCAATCTGGCGATTTCCCAGCGTGACCGAACCTCGCCCGGTGTAGATCACTTGGGGATTCAGGTCGAAACAGACGATGAGCTTCGCGAACTGGCTTCGCGGTTGAAAGCGGCGGGCAATCTCACTGCCGATCAAGAAGCGGCAACCTGTTGCTATGCGCAATCAAATAAGTCGTGGGTGAACGACCCCTCAGGCGTTCGTTGGGAAACCTTCTTCACGTTCGGAGAGGCAACCACCTATGGCGAAGACGAACCGGCGCCAAAGCCTGTCGTCTCGGCTTGTAGCGCGAATTCTGCCTGCTGCTAGGAGTGACCGGGATGGGATTGGATGCGGGGGGAAATAGGCTGCCTCGCGCCCACCGTGAAATCGGCGTCGCCTGCCTTCCGTGAGGGGGAAGCTGTTTTGCTGTGAAGATGTGCCAATCCTAGTATGGTTGGCTAAAGTGCGTGAAACAAAGGTCTTCACATGATTCCCAATAGCTACCCCACACTCGACCACGACCTCGGCGACACCGCCGACATGCTCCGCGACACCGCGCGCAGCTTCACCTCCGATCACATCGCGCCGCGTGCCGACGAGATCGACAAGTCGAACCAATTCCCCCGCGACCTCTGGCCCGAACTCGGCAAGCTCGGCCTGCTCGGTGTCACGGTCGAAGAAGAGTATGGCGGCTCGGGCCTCGGCTATCTCGAACATGTCGTGGCGATGGAAGAGATCAGCCGCGGCTCCGCAAGCGTCGGACTTTCCTATGGCGCCCATTCCAATCTCTGCGTCAACCAGATCCGCCGCAACGGCACCGAAGAACAGAAGCGCCGTTATCTGCCCAAACTGATTTCCGGCGAACATCTGGGCGCACTCGCCATGAGCGAAACCGGCTCCGGCTCCGATGTTGTTTCGCTCAAGCTCAAGGCCGAAAAGAAGGGCAGCCGCTACATCCTCAACGGCACCAAGATGTGGATCACCAACGGCCCGCAGGCAGACACGCTGGTGGTCTACGCCCGCACCGATCCCGCGCCCGGCCCGCGCGGCATCACCGCCTTCATCATCGAGAAGGGCATGAAGGGTTTTTCCACCGCCCAGAAGCTCGACAAGCTCGGCATGCGCGGCAGCGACACCGGCGAATTGATCTTCGAGGATTGCGAAGTGCCGGAGGAAAACATCCTCGGCCGCGAAGGCGGCGGGGCAGGGGTGCTGATGAGCGGCCTCGACTACGAGCGCGCCGTCCTCGCCGCCGGTCCGCTCGGCATCATGCAGAACTGCCTCGACATCGTGATTCCCTACCTGCACGAGCGCAAACAGTTCGGCCAGCCCATCGGCAGCTTCCAGCTCATGCAGGGCAAGCTCGCCGATATGTACGTCACGCTCTCCACCGCGCGGTCCTATGTCTACGCCGTGGCGCGCGCCTGCGACCGCGGCCAGACCACCCGCAAGGACGCAGCAGGCGCAATCCTCTACGCTGCCGAGAAGGCCACCTGGATGGCGCTGGAGGCAATCCAGTGCCTGGGCGGCAACGGCTACATCAACGACTACCCCACGGGCCGCCTGCTGCGCGACGCGAAACTCTACGAGATCGGCGCGGGAACATCCGAAATCCGCCGCTGGCTCATCGGCCGCGAACTGTTCGAGGAAACAAGCTGACGCTGCCTCGTCCTTCTTGTTAAGCTCCCGGCACAAGCTATTCAAAAACCGGGAGAAACACCTTGATCGACCTGCACCATGTTGGCACCCCCAACGGGCACAAAGTCTCCATCGCGCTCGAAGAGATGGGCCTGCCTTATCGCGTCATCCCGTACAATCTGATGAAGGGCGAGCACTTCACGCCCGAATTCCGCAAGATCAATCCGAACAACAAACTGCCCGCCATCGTCGACACCGATCCCGCCGACGGCAAAGGCCCCTTCGCCGTCTTCGAGACCGGTGCGATCCTCGTCTACCTCGCAGAGAAATCCGGCAAGCTGCTCCCCACCGATCTGCGCCGCCGCAGCCTCGCGATGCAGTGGCTGATGTGGCAGATGGCGGGCTTGGGCCCGATGCACGGACAAGCCCACCACTTCGTCCGCTACGCCCCCGACGGCCAGCCCTATGCCGTCGACCGCTACATGAAAGAAGCCCGCCGCCTGCTGCACGTCCTCGAATACCGCCTCAACGAAGCCGAATATCTGGCCGAGGAATACTCCATCGCCGACATCGCCTGCTGGCCCTGGGTGCGCGCCACGCGCATGATCGACATCGACCTCGCCGAATTCCCCGCAACGCAAAAGTGGTGGAATAAGATCAACGAACGCCCCGCGATTCTGGCGGGCACCGGCAGCAAGGATTTGGCCACGCCTGCAAGTTACGGCCAAAAGCGCGCACAGCTCTCGCCGGAGCAGTGGTCAAACCTGTTCGGCGACCGCATGCTGGCCGCTTCCGAAACGAGGTAAAGATGACAGACCAAGTGGTGATCCTTTCCGGCGCGCGCACCCCGATGGGCGGCTTCCAGGGCGAACTCGCAAGCCTCACCGCCCCCCAACTCGGCGCCGCCGCGATTCATGCGGCGGTCGAGCGCGCGGGCCTCGCGCCCGGCGACATCAACGAAACGCTGATGGGCAATGTGTTGTCGGCAGGCGTCGGCCAGGCGCCCGCGCGTCAAGCGTCACTCGGCGCAGGCATTCCCAACACAACGCCGTGCACCACCATCTCCAAAGTCTGCGGCTCCGGCATGAAAGCTGTGATGATCGCCGCCGACGAACTCGCGCTTGGCCGCGGCGACGGTTTCATCGTGGCGGGCGGCATGGAGTCGATGACCAACTCACCCTATCTGCTGCCGAAAGCACGCGGCGGCTATCGCCTCGGCCACGGCGAAATCAAAGATCACATGTTCCTCGACGGCCTCGAAGACGCCTACGAACACCGCCTCATGGGCACCTACGCCGAAGACGCCGCGCGCCACTACCAATTCACCCGCGAAGCACAGGATGCCTACGCCACAGAATCGCTAAAGCGTGCCCAACGCGCCGGCGAAGA
>DASZYI010000010.1:0-2239 GCA_035545475.1 Rhizomicrobium sp. | reverse complement strand
AGCGGACCAAGGGCGCGCGGATATAGGATACCGGGACGGGGCTGTCCACCCTCAATCGGCCGACCGTCAATCGGAGCCTTCCTGGGCCGCGATATAGGCCCCCAAACCCTTGGACAGATGATCGAAAAGGAGTTTGACCCGTCGGTTTGCCCGCAGGTCTTCATGCATGGCAAGCCACATCTCCAGCGTGAAGGAAATGCGTTTCGCCAGCACGGGAACAAGCGCCTTGTCGCGCCGGGCGATGGTTTTCTGGCAGCCCCCGATGCCGACGCCAGCGCGCAGCGCCGCCAACAACGCCAGATCGTTGTCGCAACGAAAGCCGAAGAAATCGCGCGACAGAAATTTCACCGGGCCATCGACATTGCGGAAGGGCGAGGCATCGCGGTCCCATCCGAGCACGATGTGCTGCGCGAGATCGCTTTCCTTGCGTGGTGTGCCGCGCGCCTTGAGATATTTGCGATGCGCATAAAGCCCAAGTTTCACCTGCCCTATTTTGCGCGCCACAAGGGCCGACTGTTCCGGCCTGACCATGCGCACCGCGATATCGGCGTCACGGCGCAACAAATCCTGATTGCGATTGGAAAGCGCCAGTTCGATGGCGATCTTCGGATGCGCGCGGCCGAATTCCGCAATCAGCGGCGGCAACACTTCGCAGCCCACGATTTCGCTCGCCGTCAACCGCACCACGCCCTGTTCGTCGTCTGCACTTCCCGAACTCCCGCGGATCGCCGCCTCGAACGCGGCCTCGGCCGCTTCGAGATCGTTGCGCATGGCAAGGGCCGCCTCGGTCGGCGCCAACCCCTGCGGGGAACGCACGAACAGATTGACGCCCAGGGCCTCTTCCAGTTCGGCAATGTGCCGGCCCAGAGTAGGCTGGGTCAGCCGGAGCGAGCGCGCCGCTGCCGAAAGGCTGCCGGTGCGCAAAACGGCCAGCAAAGAGCGGTAGAAATTCCAGTCGGCGTCTCGCAGGGGCATAAATATATGTATATCAGCTATAGAGAGATATACAATTTTCTTCATCTCGGTTCGGCGCGATTGTCCTGTCCGTACGCTTGAGGAGACATTCCATGTTCGTCGGTCATTATGGTCCCGCCTTCGCCGCAAAGCCGGCATCCAAGCCCATTCCGCTCTGGCTGTTGTTCATCGCCGTGCAGTTCATGGATGTCGTGTGGTCGCTGTTCGTGTTTCTCGGCGTCGAGAAGTTGCGCATCGTCCCCGGGTTCACCGCGATGAACCCGCTCGATCTCTATTACATGCCCTATACGCACGGTCTTCTCGGGTCGCTCGTGCTGGCCGCACTGCTTGGCGGGGTCAGCGAATATTTCCTTCCCCAGAAGGGCCGCACATTCCTGATCGTTGGCGCCTGCGTGTTTTCGCATTGGCTGCTCGATCTCATCGTGCACGTTCCCGACCTGCCGCTGATTGGCGACAGTATGAAAGTGGGTTTCGGCCTCTGGCACTGGCGCGACATCAGCCTCGCGGCGGAATTCGTCACACTGTTCGCAGGACTCTGGGTGCTGCTGCATTACGCACCGGTCGAAGACCGCAATGCCAATATCCGGCTCTGGGCATTGGCGGGCTGGCTGGTGATCGCACAGCTCTTCGGCACCTTCGGACCCCAGCCCGCGACGCCCCAGATCGCGGCCGCCATGGCGCTTGGCGGCTACACGGTCTTCGCACTCTTTGCCTGGCAGGTGGACCGGGCGCGCGGCCGGGCGGCCTCCAGAGTTCCCCTTCTGCAACCAAGCCATTGATTTCAAAAGAAATATGACAGCGGCGGCCCCGCCTGCCCCGGATTGATACGGGCAGGCGACCCCGTTATAACCGCGCCCTGTTTTTGGCGTCTGTCGAGGAACCCAATGGGAATTGAACTTCCGGCCGGATATGCGCCGTCGGATAGCGAGCCCTTCATGAATGAGCGGCAGCGGGAATATTTCCGCCGCAAGCTCACCAACTGGAAGGAAGAGATCCTGCGGGAAAGCCGCGAGACGATCCACAATCTGCAGGCTGAGACGACGCCGTTTGCCGATCTCGCCGACCGCGCCTCGACCGAAGCCGAACGCCAGCTCGAACTCAGAACGCGCGACCGTCAGCGCAAGCTGATCGCCAAGATCGACGCAGCGTTGCGCCGCCTCGAAGACGGCTCTTACGGATTCTGCGAAGAGACCGGCGAGCCGATTTCGCTCAAGCGCCTGGACGCACGTCCCATCGCAACGCTCTCCATCGAAGCGCAAGAACG
>DASZYI010000009.1:0-17016 GCA_035545475.1 Rhizomicrobium sp. | reverse complement strand
GCGTCCCATTCCCTAACAACCCGTAAATTTGCACCTTGTTTGCGTTAACCCGGCTTTAGCTTCTTCCGCCCCAGCATTGTGCCTGCACGGGACAGTCGTGCATACGCAATGTTCGAAGGGGAAGTGGCGATGGCGTGTATCGATGTCGATGCGCTGACGCAGTACGAAGTCGAAGCCAAATGTGGACAGGCGTCCGCGCTCTACAATCTGGGGCTGGCTTATTCGACGGGGCAGGGAGTGAGCGTGGATTACGTCGCTGCGCACAAATGGTTCAATCTCGCAGCGATGCGCGGCGTCGATGAAGCCAAGAGATGGCGCGCCACGATGGCCAGCGAAATGAGCACCGCTCAGATCGCCGAGGCCCAGCGCCAGGCTCGCGAGTGGCTTGCCAGGGCCTGAGCCGCGCCTACCTGGAAAAACATCAGTTCGAATGATGTTTTTTCTTCTTGTGCGTCGTCTTCTTGGCTTTCTTTTTCTTCGGTTCGGGCGGCAATTCCCTGACCGGCGGCGGAACGTATTTCAATACGGACGCCCGTGGCGGATTTGGCCGGTAGAGATCGGCCAGAATGCGTGAAGGCTGGTCGGCGCCCGCAAGCCGGTTTCGATAGACCTGCATGTTCTCGATCACGCGCTGGACATAGTTGCGCGTCTCGCCGAACGGAATGGATTCGATCCAGTCCACCGGATCGACGCCGGGGTCGCGGGGATCGCCGAACTGCTTGATCCAGCGCCGCACATTGGTCGGCCCGGCATTGTAGGCCGCGATGGCGAGGATGTAGGAGCCGCCCCAATTGTCGAGCTGGTGCTGTAGCTCGCCCATGCCAAGTTGCATGTTGTAGGTCGTGTCGTAGAGCAGGCTGTGCTCGTCATAGGCAATGCCCGCGATCCGCGCCATCTTCTTTCCCGTCGCCGGCATCACCTGCATGATGCCCAGCGCGCCCGCGCCGCTCACGGCGTTGGGATCGAATTCGGTCTCCTGGCGGATCAGCGCCAGCACCAGCGGCGTTTCCGGCGCCGCGCCTTCGCCCTTGTACGGCGGCACGTTGACCACTGGGAACGAATAGTTGAGCAACGACACGCCGCCATACCCCGCCTGCTTGGCCGCGCGTACCGCCACTTCCGGATAGCCGAGGTCTACCATCAACTGCGCCAGTCTGGATGCGCTCGCCGCATCCGGTTCCGGCCCCACATAGGCGTTGGCGAACAGCCGCAGCAGATGTTCCTCGCCCAGATCGGCCAGCACACGGATCGCCCGCGTCATCTCCGTGTCCTCGATCTTCGCCCGCACGACGTCGGCGGGGACAGAGGCATCCGGCAGATGCAATACCGGTGTCTGGCTGATGTGGGTGTGTGCGAGCTGGCCGTAATAGGTATCCGAGTAGGCTGCGCCCTTCTGGTAGTAGAGCGCCGCCATCGCCGTATCGCCACCCGCTTCCGCTGCGCGGCCTTCCCAGAAATAGGCGCGCGACTTGCTGATGGGCCGAGACACGCCGGATTCCAGCTTCTGGAAATGCGCCAGCGCCGATTTCGGATCGTTGAGGAAGTGCAACGCGATCCAGCCCGCGAAGAACTCCGCGTCGGCGAACGCCGCGCCGTCCGTCAGCCCCGTGTCCGATACCAGGCGGTAGGCGGTGCGGTATTTCCCTTCGCCAACCGCCTGGCGCGCGGTGACGTTCAGTTCGCTCCACATCTTGGCCGGCCATTTCTTGTTTTCCACGGCGGCCACGCGCAGCAAGATATTCGCCGCCTTCTCCGTTTCGTCCTGGCCGCGATAGGCCTTCGCCAGATCGAACATCAGCCCCAGATGCGACGACAGCCGCGCCGGCAGTTGTCCCGCCAACCGGATGCCGACTTTCGGATTGTGGCGCAGCGACAAGCGTACCTTTGCAACTTCCTTGGCGTCGTCGGGCGCGCGGGGCAGTTCGCGTTTGGCGCCGCCCTCATCGTCGTGCCACAGCAGGCTGTCGAGCCGCTCTGCCTCCAGATCGGGCGTCAGCAGGTCGCTGTGATTGCGAATGACATAGTCTTCCTGATTGCGCTGAAGACTGTTCTGGCTCCACGCACTGCGGATCAGTGCCGAGCCTGCCGTCACCTGGCCGGTCGCGATCATCGCGTGGCCGAGGCGGATCTTGCCGATCCCGGTGTTCGGCGAGCGTCCATTGAACCACTGGATCACCGCCTGTGGCGCCATATCGTCGGTAATCGCCTGTTCCGCGCGAGACTGCAGCACACCCTGAAGCGGCCAGTTCGGATTGTTCTTGATGAAACCGCTGATCTCGGCAAAGCCCGCGCCGCTATCGGGATCGAGCAGATAGCGCCACTGGATGATCCGCCGCGCGGTGGGATCGCGCCCCTGGAGCGCCAGAGCCTGCGCGTTCGCCCAATCCTTGCGTCCTGCTGCCTCGAAGGCGCGTTTGTAGAGCGCGCGGTCGGCGTCGCTCAGATAGTGGATATTGCTGGTGCGGTCTGGCGCAACATCGGCCAAGGCCGAAACGCCGAGCACACAGATGGCGAGGCCCGCGAAAGCGGATTTCACAAAGCGCACAGATACTGACAAATCGAATCAACCGTTGGGGGAACGCGACCGAAGATACCGGCCACGACCCCACGATGCCACCCGAAGACGGCGAATTTTGGTTACGACTTCTTCCGGCGCGGCCGCGCCAACAGTTCCCCGCCGCAATTCGGGCACCGGCCCTGCATGGCAGAACTGCAATCGGCGCAGAACGTGCATTCGTAGGAACAGATACGGGCGGCGGCGCTATCTGCCGGAAGGGCCGTGGCGCAACGCTCGCATTGCGGTTTCATTTCGAGTGCCATGGGATCGCTCCTCAACGCGTCTGCCGGTCCGCGTTTTTTGCGCGGGGACCAATTTCCTTCGTCGGCGCAAACCGGTATCTAGGGAGAAACAAAGGCGCAAGTCATGGCTGATATTCGCGAACGTATCCGGGGCTCCATTCCCGCCCTCATCACGCCGATGAAAAACGGCGAGGTGGATGAAGCTGCGTTCCGGAAGTTCGTCTCCTGGCAGATCGCCCAAGGCAGCCACGGTCTGGTGCCGATGGGCACGACCGGCGAATCCCCCACGCTTACCCACGAAGAAGACATGCGCGTGGTCGAGCTTTGTGTGGAAGAGGCGGCCGGCCGCGTTCCGGTCATCGCGGGTACGGGCTCGAACGCAACCGCCGAAGCGATATCGCTCACCAAACACGCGAAAGAGGTGGGGGCGGATGCCGTCCTCTCCGTGGCGCCCTACTACAACAAGCCGACGCAGGAAGGCCTCTATCGCCATTTCGCGGCGATTGCCGAAGCCGTGGACATCCCGATCCTTCTCTACAACATCCCCGGCCGCAGCGTGGTTGAGATTTCGGTGGAGACGATCGCGCGGCTTTCGAAGATTGCCAACATCATCGGCGTGAAGGACGCGACCAACAATCTGGCGCGCCCGTCGCGCGAACGGCTCGCCTGCGAAAAGGGCTGGCGGCTGATTTCCGGCGAAGACATCACAGCACTCGGCTACATGGCCCATGGCGGCCATGGCTGTATCTCGGTGACGGCCAATGTCGCGCCCCGTCTGTGTGCCGACTTCCAGAATGCCTGCATGGCGGGCGATTTTGCCAAGGCCCGCGAACTGCAGGATCGCCTGGCCCCGTTGCACGATGCGATGTTCTGCGAAGCAAGCCCAGCGCCCTGCAAATTCGGCGTGTCGTTACTGGGCTTTTGCACCGATGAGGTTCGCCTGCCGCTCGTGCCCGCGACGGAGTCTGCACGCGCGCTCATCCGCAAAGCGATGGCGCATGCCGGTATCGCCTGATGGCGAAAAAAGCCGATCCGGAAAAAAAGGTCGTTGCCGACAACCGCAAGGCGCGCTTTTCCTATTCCATCGATGACACCATCGAGGCAGGCATCATGCTGATGGGCTCAGAGGTGAAGGCGCTGCGCTCCGGCAAGGCGACTATCGCGGAGTCGTACGCTCAGGCGAAGGACGGTGAGATCTGGCTCGTCAACGCCTACATTCCCGAATACACCATGGCCAACCGCTTCAATCATGAACCGAAGCGTGTTCGCAAACTCCTGGTGCGCAAAACCGAAGCCCGCAAACTCTCCGCCGCCGTGCAGCGTGAGGGCATGACGCTGGTGCCGTTGCGCGTCTATTTCAATCCAAAAGGCATCGCGAAAATCGAACTCGGCATCGCCAAGGGCAAGAAGCTGCACGACAAGCGCGAGACCGAAAAGAAACGCGACTGGCAACGCGATAAGGCCCGCCTGATGAGGGCGAAGGGATAACCACCATTTACCTCCCCCTTGCGGGGAGGTCGCCGCGCGTAGCGCGGCGGGTGTGGCCGCGCAACAAAAACGCTCCATCGCTATCGAACACCCCCAAACCGGCCTTATATTGGTGCGATGAAGCGCGGCACAGGAGCAGAGATACCCACCCCACCCCCAAATTTAAAAAACGCGAAAACAAATAGGAGTAGAGCGCGCTGCGACGCCCACAAAATGTGGCCCTTAAATCTGCGGCATCGCCGCGATCTTGGCCTGTTTGATCACGTCGTCGAACATCTGCTCGGTCAGCACGCCGGTATTCGTATTGTAGCGAGAGCAATGATAGCTCGCGATCAGCGCAAGCCTGTCCGTGCGATGCCTCGCGCCATGTCCGAATTTGTAGATGCTCTTCTTCACACTCAGCGCCGAACACACACTGTTGTGCGCGATCTGCCCCAGCGAGAGAATGGCGCGCAAATGCGGCATCGCCGCAATGGTGGCCGAAAGAAACCGGCGGCAGGTATTGATCTCCGAAGGCACCGGCTTGTTCTCCGGCGGCACGCAGCGCACCGCATTGGTGATCGCACAGTCCACCAGCGTCAGCCCATCGTCGGCTCGTTCGGCATAGGTGCCCTTCGCCAGCCCGTGCTTGAGAAGCGTGTTGTAGAGCAGCACACCCGCATAATCGCCCGTGAAGGGCCGCCCGGTCTTGTTCGCCCCATGCAGCCCCGGTGCCAGCCCCACAATCAGCAACCGCGCATCGCGCCCGCCGAACGTCGGCACCGGATCGCTGAAGTAACCCGCAAACTTCTCGCGATTGGCCGCACGAAACTCCGCAAGCCTGGGACACAGCGGGCAACCGCGGGGCGGTTCTGTTTGAGAATCCATCCGGCATTCATATCTCCCTCTCCCCCAGCGGGGGAGAGGGTTGGGGTGAGGGGGCGAATGTCGGTGTTATCCCGCGCGAACCATCTAAGCGCTCTGAGCGTATTGTGGCTGCCCCTGAACGGCGCGCGGGCCGCCTTCGCGGGCGATGGACGGTTTCAACTCATCCAGCTCGATGAAATTGTCGGCCTGGCGGCGCAGCTCGTCGGAAACCATGGGCGGCTGGGTGCGAATGGTGGAAACCACGCTCACGCGACGGCCCTTCCTTTGCGCGGCCTCCACGAGACGGCGGAAATCGCCATCGCCGGAAAAGATCACGATGTGATCCACCTGATCGGCCATCTCCATCACGTCGATGGCGAGTTCGATGTCCATGTTCCCTTTGACGCGGCGGCGGCCCTGCGCGTCCGTGAATTCCTTGAGCGGCTTGGTGACCACCGAGAAACCGTTATAGTCGAGCCAGTCGACCAGCGGACGAAGAGGGGAGAATTCCTGATCCTCGGCAACCGCGGTGTAGTAAAAGGCGCGGACAAGAATCCCCTTGCGCGCAAAAAGTTCCAGCAGGCGTTTATAATCTATATCGAACTGAAGACCCTTTGCGGCTCCGTACAAATTCGCGCCGTCGATGAAGAGCGCCAATTTCTCTTGCGGATAGAACAACATCAAAAACCTCCACGCATATGAACCGTTTACGACAAATCCCCTCTAACAATCGTTTTCTTTTATGCCATCCTTTCGCTTCTGACCAACCGCCGTCCAATTACGGCTTCGTGATATCGAAACGCAATCTATGATCCTGATCGCGCTCGGCGCAAATCTTCCATTTCGAGGTTCGCCACCGGCGGAAACTTTGCGTACTGCGCTCGGAACTTTGGCGGATAAAGGCGTAAAGCCGGTGAAGGTATCCGGTTTCTATGAAACGCCCGCATGGCCCGATCCGTCCGATCCCGCATTTGTGAACGCTGTGGCCGAAGTCGAAACATCCAAGGATCCTGCGGCGCTGATGCACACCCTCCATGAAATTGAATCCATGTTTGGCCGTGAGCGCGGAAAGACCAATGCGCCGCGCACGCTCGATCTCGATCTTCTCGATTATGACGGACACACCCAGCAAGGTCCGCCTCGGCTTCCACATCCGCGTATGAGCGACCGTGCATTTGTTTTATTGCCGCTGAAAGACGTCGCGCCGGATTGGCGTCATCCAATTTCAGGCCAAACCATCGGGGAGCTTCTGTCTCTGCTCGATGTCAGTGCTTTACAAAGTATAGGAAAGTTTTGATTTGACTGGACATCGGAACAAGAGTTTCCATTGTCAACTGAAGGGGTGACGCCAGAGGAGATATTCCGATGCGCAAGTCACAATTTCGCACTCGACAATCCGACACATCGCATTTCCGCATATTAAGCGTGGCATGTGCGTTTGCTGGTGGTCTTGCGGTCGCCTCTGCGCAGGCGGCCCCGATATCGATCACGAATCTCATCACGAACGATCAGTCTGCGCAGTCCGCCCAGATAACCGATCCCAGCCTCGTTAACTCATGGGGAATTTCCTATTTGCCGACGGGACCCTTCTGGGTTTCGGACAACGGCACGGGCGTAACGACGCTTTATCGGATCGATCCAGCAACGAATGCGACGACCAAGCTTGGACTTACCGTGACCATTCCAGGCGACGGCAGCATCACGGGGCAAACTGCCAATCTGAACTTTGGCAGCGGTGCTTTTGGCGGAAATCTCTTCGTCTTCGTGAGTGAAGATGGGACGATTTCCGGGTGGCAAAGCGGCACTTCGGCGACAGTTTTACAATCAGGTTCGGACGCCGACGTCTACAAAGGAACAACGGTGGCAAGCGTTGGCGGGCATAGTTACCTCTATTCCGCCAACTTCCGCGCAGGCACTATCGACATACTGAAAGGCGATGTGGCTGCGTCTGATCTCACGGGCAAGTTCATCGATCCAAATCTTCCCACAGGCTATGCGCCGTTCAATGTGCAAAACATCAATGGCACGATCTATGTCACTTACGCGGTACCGAATGCGGAAAAGAAAGACGATGTGCCGGGTCTGGGAAACGGCATTGTCGACGCATTCGACACCAACGGTAATTTGATCGGACGCATCGCCACCGGTGGCTCGCTGGATTCGCCATGGGGGCTGGCAATCGCGCCGGCAGGGTTCGGTGATATCGCCGGCGATCTTCTGGTGGGGAATTTCGGAGACGGTACGATCAACATCTTCGACCTGTCGACCGATACTTTCGTTGGATTGTTGAGAGACAGGAATGGCAACATCGTCACGATCGACGGTCTATGGGGTTTGATCGCAGGCAACGGCACGCTCGCCGGCAATGCCAATTCGATCTATTTCTCGTCGGGTCCCGGTGGGGAGAGCAACGGTCTGTTCGGCGTGCTCGCGCCAGCGCCAGAGCCCTGGTCGATGTCGCTTCTGCTGGCGGGCTTTGGCATGCTTCTCTTCATGCATCGGCGCAAAGCGTTCGCGTAAGGAATTTTTCGTGAACGGTGGCGCCCTACTGGCGCCGCCGTTTCCTTTGCCTTCCAAAGCGTCACACTGTGCGAAAGCCCTCCGGGCCGGGCAGCCACCGGGCAACGCAGGCGCCCTGGCCAATAAAGTCCCTTGACCCGCACGACCGGCTTGCTGTTCCGGTTACGTTTGTATAGTTTCCGCCGCTTCCCCCGACGTAGCGCCGCAAGAGTCTGCGCTAAGTCATTGCAATGTAAGGGAAAAGGATTCTGAATGGCCCGCGTTACGGTTGAAGATTGCGTCGATAAGGTTCCGAACCGGTTCGATCTGGTGCTGCTGGCGGGATATCGCGCCCGCGCTCTGTCGGGCGGCGCCGAGACGCTGGTGGATCGCGACCGCGACAAAAACCCGGTCGTGGCGCTGCGCGAAATCGCGGCCAAGGAACTGAAGCCGGAAGATATCAAGGAAGACTACATCAAGTCCCTCCAGAAGCACGCCGAAGTGGATGAACCGGAGGTCGCGCCAGCCGAGATCGAGGACGAGCGCGAGAACCCCGCGTTCCGTCAGGTCACGGAAGAAGAATTGCTGCGTGCTCTCACATCGGAGGCCCAGCGCCGCGCCGAACCGCAGCCGGAGCCGGAAGGCGATTACGAGGAATAGAAAACCTCGAAAGAATTGGGAAAAAGGGCGGCCGCGAGCCGCCCTTTTGTTTTAGGTTGCCCCTCGTCCATGACAATCAATCGCGCTTCGGACCTTTGCGCCGGAGCCGATTCACGGCATAAACTGACGCCAATGTCAGAAAGAACCGGGGAGACCAGGCGAAATGCGTAAACTGCTTGTTTCGTTGATGTTCGTGCTGTTCGTGGTGCCGTTCGCTGGAAGTGCGGCCAATGCGCAGATATTCACGCCCGAATATCACAAGCGCGACGCAGGTTATCTCGTCATCTCCATGTCTGGCGGCAAGAGCATGAAGTTCAAGCCGATTGTCCTGTTCTATCAGTCGCTGGATGGCAGCGAGCACGGCTCGGTCCGCTATGACAAGCCCGATCTGCTGAACCCGCTCTCGCGCCGTCCCGATTTCCGCGAACCCGACGAGACAGGTGTGGTCATTGTCCGCGCGATGAAGCCGGGACGTTACGTTTTCGACAGCTTCCTCACCCACTGGACCAACAAGAGCTTCGACGCGCATTTCAAGATGCCGTTCGAAATCCGTCCCGGCGAGACGACCTATGTCGGCAATTATCGCTTCGTCGAGAGGCCGACCGCAGGCTTCACCGGCTTCGCCCAGGCACGCGATGTTTATTTCGTGGTGCGCGACAAGGCCCGCCGCGACATGGCCATCGCCCTCCGCAAGAAGGACGCCCCGCGTGGCAGGGTGACCAACATGGTTCCCGACGTGGCCCTTTTGAACCATCCGCTGTTCAAGGGCCCGGACGCGCCGATTCTCAATCAGTAGGGAAGCCAGCGTTTTTCCGCCAAAATCCGGCTTTTCTTCTTATATAGTGGGCTGAGCCATGACCGCGCCCACGCCCCAACCCGCCGAACCGGCGGTCTCTGAAACACCCGTACCGGGCCACATTCCCGGCACGCCCAAGGTGCCGCCCCCGGCCGAGCCGCCTAAGGCCAAACGCAAGCTGATGCGTCAGACCGAGCTGGTCGAGCGCGTGAAAGCCTACGACCCGGATGCCGACGAGGCCTTGCTGAACAAGGCCTATGTCTATGCCATGAAGGCGCACGGAAAGCAGTTCCGGGCCTCCGGCGATCCATACTTCGCCCACCCGCTCGAAGTGGCGGCGATTCTCACCGACCTTAAACTTGATCCCGCCACCATCGTCACAGCCCTGCTGCATGACACGGTGGAAGACACCTATGTCACCATCGACGACGTGAAGGAAAATTTCGGTCAGGAGATTGCCGATCTGGTAGACGGCGTCACCAAGCTCTCCCAACTCGAACTTTTCAGCGAGCGCACCAAGCAGGCCGAGAATTTCCGCAAGCTGATGCTTGCGATGTCGAACGACATCCGCGTGCTGCTGGTGAAACTTGCCGACCGTCTGCACAACATGCGCACGCTCGTCTTCATCTCCAAACCGGACAAGCGCCGCCGTATCGCGCAGGAAACCATAGATATATACGCCCCGCTTGCGGGCCGTATCGGGATGCAGTCGATGCGCGAGGAGTTGGAAGACCTTGCCTTCGCGGAACTCAATCCCGAAGCGCGCAATTCCATCGTCACGCGCCTCGAACGCCTAGGCGACAAGAGCGGTCAGCGGATCGATCGCATCGCCGACCAGATCAAGCGCAAGCTCTCGCAAAATGGGATCGAGGCCTGGGTCTATGGCCGTGCCAAGCGTCCCTATTCGATCTGGCGCAAGCTCAAGGACAAGCAACTCAATTTCGAGCAATTGTCCGATATCTTCGGCTTCCGCATCATCGTGAAGGATGTGGCCGATTGCTATCGCGCGCTTGGTATCCTCCATACCGAATGGCGCATGGTGCCGGAGCGGTTCAAGGATTTCATTTCGAATCCGAAACTCAATGGCTATCGCTCCATTCACACCACCGTCATTGGCCCCGAACAGCAGCGGGTCGAAGTCCAGATCCGCACGCAGGAAATGCACGACATCGCCGAACGCGGCGTTGCCGCGCATTGGCGGTATCGCGAGAAATTGAATCCGAGCGAGTTCGGCGCAGAATCCGCCTATCAGTGGCTGCGCGAAATGGTGGAGCTTCTGGAGCGCGGCGACAGTGTCGAGGAATTCCTCGAAAACTCGCGCCTGAACATGTACCAGGATCAGGTCTTCTGCTTCACACCGAAGGGCGACCTGATATCGCTGCCGCGCGGCGCAACCCCCATCGACTTCGCCTATATGGTCCATACCGATCTGGGCAACACGACGGTCGGCGCAAAGGTGAATGGCGTGCATGTTCCCCTACACACCCCGCTCAAGAACGGCGATCAGGTCGAGATCATCCGCACAAGGGAGCAAACACCATCCCCGCTCTGGGAGCAGTTCGTCGTCACCGGCCGCGCGCGCTCCGAAATCCGCCGCTATCTGCGTCATGCCCAGCGTGACGAGCACATCGCGTTCGGTAAAAAGGTGCTTGAGAAGGTCTTCGGCGACGAGGGCCAGGAACTGACCGAAAAAGCCATTGAGGAAGTGGCCAAGAAGCTGCGCCTGGCCAAGGCGGAAGACGTTTATGCCGAAGTCGGACGTGGCGTGCTGCGCGGCCACGAGGTTCTCGATGCGGTATTCCCGGAATTGAAACGCGAGCCGAACCGCAAGAAGGCGGCAAAAGCCAAGGCCATTTCCATCAAGGGGCTCACCGAAGGCATTTCCTATCGCCTCGGCCAATGCTGCCATCCCTTGCCGGGCGACCGCATCGTGGGCCTGATGGTGCCCGGTCACGGCGTCGTCATTCACACCATCGACTGCGCTGAACTCGAAAAGGCCCAGAAGAGCATGGACGAATGGCTCGACGTGACCTGGGATGCGCACGCCGCCGAAAGCGGCCTGTCCGTCGCGCGCGTCCTCGTCCGCGTGAAGAACTCGCCCGGCGCGCTCGGTGCGGTGATGACGGTGATCGGCAACAACGGCGGAAACATCTTCAACATGAAGGTGACGAACCGAAATCCGTTGTTTTTCGAGTTTACCGTCGATATCGAAGTGCGCGACGTAGCCCACCTGCAAAACATCCTCGGCGCATTGCGCGTGAACACAGTGGTCGAATCCGTGGATCGCGTGCGTGGCGAAGATGAAACCGAAGCTGAACACTCAAACACGGATTTGAAATGAACACCGAACAGGTCTTGAACGAATTCAAGAAAGCCGGCGCCCTTCTCAACGGCCATTTCATTCTCTCCAGCGGCAAACATTCCGATGTCTTCCTTCAGAAAGCGCTGGTGTTTCAGGACGCCAAACGCACGGCCAAACTGTGCAAGGCGCTCGCGCAAAAAATTCGCGCCGAGGTGAAGCAGAAATTCACGGCCATCGTTTCGCCCGCTGTAGGCGGCATCGTCCCGGGCTATGAAATGGGCCGTCAGCTTGGTCTGCCCGCGATGTATGTCGAACGCCAGGACGGTACGTTCCAACTCCGTCGCGGCTTCCATCTCGAAAAGGGCCAGCCGGTGTTGATGGTTGAGGACATCGTGACCACGGGATTGTCGTCGCGCGAATGTCTTGATGCCATCCGTGCCATGGGCGCCAAACCTGTCGCCGCTGCCTGTCTGATCGATCGTTCGGGCGGCAAGGCGAAAGTGGGGGTGAAACTCGTTTCACTGGCCAGCGTGAAATTTCCCGCCTGGGACGCTGACAAACTCCCGCCGCATCTGCGCGATATACCGGGCGTGAAGCCGGGCAGCAGGGGATTGGCGTAGCATTTGCGTTCGAACTCATTCTTTCTCTTTGCCGCGTTGACGCTTGCATTGCCTGCGAGCGCAAATTGCCTGCACTACGAACCGGCCAATGTCACATTGACGGGCGAGGTCACCGTCACGCCATTCCCTGGCGACCGTCACGAACCCATCCTGAGGCTTGCAGAGCCGGTATGCGTGGACGAAACGCCCAAAGCGGCCTACGATTCAAAAAGCGAAAAGAACGTCACGGAACTGCAAATGGTATTCGCGAGCTATCCCTTCGGTGCGCAGTGGCACGACAAACGCGTGACCGTGACCGGTAAACTGTTCCACGCTTTCACGCAGGCCCATCGCACCAAAGTTCTCATCATGGTGAAGGACGCCAAAGAGGCCACCCCATGAAGCTCCGCCTCGGCGTCAACATCGATCACGTCGCCACTATCCGCAACGCGCGCGGGGGCGCTCATCCTGATCCCGTGCGCGCTGCAACGCTTGCGGCACATGCCGGCGCAGACGGCATCACCGCGCATTTGCGCGAAGATCGCCGCCATATCTCGGACGAAGACATCGATCGTCTCGCGCGCGAAATCGAATTGCCGCTCAACCTCGAAATGGCCGCGACCGATGAAATGCTCGCCATCGCGCTCCGCCATCTGCCGCATGCCGCTTGTATCGTTCCCGAGAAACGCGAGGAGCGCACGACCGAAGGCGGTATCGATGCAGCAGGTCAGCACAATCGCCTGTCGCCGTTCGTACGGCAGTTGAGCGATGCGCGTATCCGCGTCTCGCTGTTCGTCGAACCCGACAAGGTGCAACTTGACGCCGCCAAGTCGCTCGGCGCACCTGTAGTCGAACTGCACACCGGCGCCTATTGCGAAGCCGCCGCACATGGCGACGGCAAGGGGCGCGACAAGCTCTTGGAGAAAATCCGCGAAGCCGCCGCTTATGGCACATCGCTCGGTCTCGAAATCCACGCCGGTCATGGCCTCGGCTACGATACGGTGAAACCCGTTGCCGCCATCCCGGATATCCGCGAACTCAACATCGGCCATTTCCTCATCGGTGAGGCGATCTTTATCGGTCTCGAAGCCTCCATCCGCCGGATGCGCGCGTTGATGGACGAGGCGCGCGCATGATCATCGGTCTCGGCTCCGATCTCATCGACATCCGCCGCATCGAAAAGACGCTCGAACGTCATGGCGAACGCTTCATGGGCCGCATCTATACCGAGATCGAACGCAAGAAATCCGATGGCCGCGTCCAGCGCGCCGCGAGTTATGCCAAACGATTCGCCGCCAAGGAGGCCTGCGCCAAGGCTTTGGGAACCGGTCTTCGTAAAGGCGTCTTTTGGCGCGACATGGGCGTTGTGAACCTCCCGGGAGGCAAGCCCAGCCTCAAACTCACAGGGGGCGCATTAAAACGCCTACAGGAAATCACGCCGCCCGGCTACGAGGCATTGATTGACCTGTCGATTACCGACGACTTCCCGCTCGCCCAGGCCGTTGTGATAATTTCGGCAGTTCCCTCGCAAAAGATGCAATCATAACCAGATATTTGGAACCGAAATTAGGGCTGGTGGGATGAAAAGCCGCGAGCCGCTTGATTTTCCGCCCTCTGTCCGCTCTTTTCGAACCCCATGGCAGAAGAGCCCAAGATGACCGAAACCACGACCCCCAGCGCCGCCACCGCGGAGAAGCCCAAACCGCAAGGCGAGTCATGGGTCGAAACGGTAAAGACGGTTGTCTACGCGCTGCTCATCGCGGCCGCGATCCGTACCTTTCTGTTCCAGCCGTTCAACATTCCGTCCGGCTCGATGGAGAACACGCTGCTCGTCGGCGATTATCTCTTTGTCGAGAAATACGCCTACGGCTTCAGCCGCTATTCCTTCCCGTTCGGATTGGGTCCGATCCCGGAAGGCCGCATCTTTGGAAGCGAGCCCCATCGTGGCGATGTCGTCGTCTTCAAGATGCCGAATCGAAATTCGCCTGATTATATGAAGGATTTCATCAAGCGCGTGATCGGATTGCCGGGCGACCGCATCCAGATGATTGCGGGCCAGGTCTATCTAAACGGCAAGCCGGTGCCGAAGGTCCGCGCCGAGGACTATATCGAAGGCAGTGACAGCTACACCCAGATGCACGTTCCGCGTTTCAAGGAAACGCTGCCGGGCGGCAAAAGCTATTATGTGCTGGATCGCAATCCCGACGGCGATCTCGACAACACGCAGGTCTTCGTCGTGCCCCCCGGCCATTACTTCATGATGGGCGACAACCGCGACAATTCGGATGACAGCCGCCGCGATGTGGGCTTCGTCCCCGCACAAAATCTCGTCGGCAAGGCCCGTATCATCTTCTTCTCGACCGATGGCAGCGCGCATTTCTGGGAATTCTGGAAATGGCCGTCGGCAATCCGCTATGGCCGCATCTTCACCTCCATCCGCTGATCTGGAGGCCCGGCTGGGCCACCATTTCGCGGACCCCGAGCTGCTCACGCGCGCGCTCACCCATGCGAGCCGCGGTGCGCAGTCGAACGAGCGCCTGGAATTTCTCGGCGACCGCGTGCTGGGTCTGATCGTTTCGGAAAAGCTCTACGCGCTTTACCCCGACGAACCCGAAGGCGTGCTGGCGTTGAAACTGAACGCTTTGGTGCGCGGCGAAGCCTGCGCGAAAGCCGCCGAGCAGGCTGGCCTTGCCGATCATCTGATCCTCGCCTCCGCCGAAGCCGGCAGCGGCGGACGCAAGAAAACCGCCATCCTTGCCGGTGCCATCGAAGCGGTGATCGCGGCGCTTTATCTCGACGGCGGCTACGAAGCCGCCAAGCAATTCGTCGAACGCTGCTGGTCCGATCTGTACAAAACCCTCGGAACCGAACTGCGCGATCCCAAAACCGCGTTACAGGAATGGGCGCAAGGGCCTGGCGCGCAGGGCTTGCCCGCCTACAAACAAACGGGCCGCGAAGGCCCCGACCATGCGCCGCGTTTCACGGTGGAAGTCAGCGTGAAAGGTCACGATCCCCAAGCCGGGACCGGTGGCTCCAAACGCGAAGCCGAACAGGATGCGGCGCGCAGAATGCTCGCGCGATTGGGGCTCGCATGACTCATTGCGGCTTCGCAGCGATCATCGGCGCGCCCAATGCGGGCAAGTCCACGCTCGTCAACGCGCTCGTCGGATCGAAGGTCTCGATCGTCTCTCCGAAGGTTCAGACGACACGCATGGCGGTGCGCGGCGTGGCGATCCGTGGCGAAACGCAAATTGTGTTCGTGGATACGCCCGGCATCTTCAAACCGCGCCGCAAGCTCGACCGCGCAATGGTGAAGGCCGCCTGGAGCGGGGCAGGGGATGCCGATGCCATTTGCCTGATGGTCGATGCGCCTGCATTGTCGAACGAACCGGATGGTTTGGCCGCGCGCGACACGCACATGATTATCGAAGGCCTGAAAGCCAACAATCAGAAGGCTGCACTCGTGCTCAACAAGATCGACGGCATGAAACGTGAAGTCCTTCTCCCGCTCATGGAAAGGCTCAACGCGGAAGGTGTGTTCGAGGAGGTCTTCCTGATCTCCGCGCTGAAGGGCGACGGGATCGCCGAAGTCGGCGCATGGTGCGCCTCTAAAATGCCCGAAGGCCCATGGCTCTATCCGGAAGATCAGGCCGCAGACATCCCCTCGCGCCTGCTCGCCGCCGAAATCACGCGCGAAAAACTTTACCTACGCCTGCACGACGAACTGCCTTATGCCACCACCGTCGAAAGCGAAGCGTGGGAAGAACGCAAGGACGGTTCGGTCAAGATCAACCAGGTGATCTATGTCGAACGCGAAAGCCAGAAGGCCATCGTGCTCGGCAAGGGCGGCCAGACGATCAAGAAGATCGGCGAACTCGCCCGCGCCGAGATGGAAGCCCTGTTCGGCCGCCGCGTGCACCTCTTCCTATTCGTCAAGCTCAAGCAGGGCTGGGCCGAGGATCGCGAGATCTACAGCAATATGGGACTGGAATATCCCGAGGAATGACCGGCGAGGGTCACTCCGTCGCGTAGTTCACGCTTTGCAGTTTCGGCCAGTCGCTCGCCGCGCTGTCGAACGATGGAATGCTCCTATCGACTGCGCTTGAGGTCCCCGCCTTGCCGCAATCGCCCGATGTTTGCGAAACGACTTTCGGCTTGCCCTTGCCCGTGCTCACGATTGTCGTGCGGTGCATGCACACGCCGTTTGGCGTCATAGTCGACACCATGGAATATTCGGTCATGCCCTTCGGCATGTTTCGCAGATCGGCGTCGAACACCTGATTGGCATTCATCGGCGCGGACTGGCTGAACAGCCAGTTCATTTCGCGGTCCATCCGGGCCTCAATCGCGTCGAGCATTCCGAATGGCGCCACAGGTGCGAAGAAGTCCGCCGCCATCGGGGATATGCCGAACGTCACTTTCGGCGCAACGTCGCCGGTATACTGGATCCGCGCGGTTCCGCCGTCGGGAAGCTGCACGGTCATCGTGTGAAAGGCCGGTCCGCCGGCCCAGGCCATGCCGCACGCGCCTGCGATCCCAATGGCAGCGGCGCCCGCCAAAATTGTCTTTCCAAGAGTTCGCACGATTGCCTCCATTCTTGGGTCACAATCGGAATATCGGAAACGAGAATGAGATTGGCATGAATCCCGGCTGAAAACTTTGTTAGATTCCGCGGATAAGCGTCATTTCACGGCTTCGATATCGCTTGCCGTCGCGATGCGTTTCTGTTTGTCGTAAAGGCACAGCCACGATTGCGCGTAACCGGCGACCGTCCCCTTAATGGTCAGTGCATAGTACCGGTCCCCATTGTCGCCGCCGATGCCCAGCACGCGGCCGGTGATCTTCCCCACCTTGGCCTTGCCCGCATGTTTCACGATCTGCGCGGTGCAAGCCTTCCTTGCATCGTTGGCCAGCGCCTTCCAGGCATCGCTGCTGGAGCCACAGGCCGGTGTCATGGCCAAGATCGTGGTTGCGGCGGCAAGCGGCCAGTGGAACAAAGAGCGCATGGTTCCTCCCGAAACGCGAAA
>DASZYI010000008.1:0-12097 GCA_035545475.1 Rhizomicrobium sp. | reverse complement strand
GGCGTTCCCGGCGGAAGCCACGCGGCAGCGGCTGCACCGTCATCCGCCATCCACACTTCGCCAAACGGAATCGCGCGCACTTGCAAAAGCCAATAGAAGAACCGCTCCAAACCGGCCGCCCGTTTCGCACCCGGCCGCGCGATCCAGTCGAACACCGGATCGTTCAGGAACGAGGCTGCGAACAATCGCGAAAGCGTGCCCGCATCGTCCTGCGTCGCGCGCCGCGGATTCGACGCCTTCTGCAATCGTTCGAAGCGCTCGTCGCTCATATGCGTTCCGAAAGTCGTATGGCGATCCGGCACCCCGTCTTGATCGCCTCGCTCAGAAAGCGATAACCCGGCGCCATTTCCGCACCATGTTCGAATGCCGTGTCGCGATGGGCGATCTCATCGGCACGGAATTCCGCAATCGTACGCTTCAGTTCGGGATCGCCGTCGAGCTGTTCCACCTGGCTGGCATAATGCTCGTCGATCACCTGTTCCACCGCGGCGGTACACGCCATCGCGGTCTTCTCGCCCATCAATGCGGTGGCTGCGCCCAGCGCAAACCCGGCCACGCGCCACACCGGCTCAAGCGCGGTGGGCCGCACGCCGCGTTCGTTGACCAGCTTGTCGAACGCTTTGAGGTGTTTCTGTTCCTGCTCCGCCATATGCGCGATCGTTTCGGCCGCCCCGCGCGACTCGGGCCGCGTGCGCATCACCGCAAGCTGGCCTTCGTAAATGCGCACCGCGCCGTATTCGCCCGCATGATCGACACGGATCATCGCGTGCGTATCGCGTGCGGTTTGCGAACCCGGCGCCGCCGGCCGCGACCGTCGTGTTGCACTCATGCTTTGTGCCTCACCAATGCAAACGCGCCGAGCAACGCCGCGCCCAGCGAAATCATCGCATTATAACCCGCCATCGAAATCCCGAAGAGACGCCAGGCGGCGATGTCGCACATCACCACGCGCGCGTTGAAATCGATGGTGCCGGTATATTCGAAGCGCGGGCCGGTGCAGGCTTGCGGCCCTTTCCACAAATGCCATTCGATGCCTGCGTGATAGACCCCGATCGCGCCCGACAGCGCGACGCAAAAAAGCGCGAGCCATGCAATGGGCGCAGCCCACTTCCGCTCTATCGAACCTGCCTGCAGCAAAGCCCATCCGCCCAACCCGATAAGGACGGAGGCGATATGCGGCCAGCGCTGCCAATGACAGATTTCACAAGGCGGATAGCCGCCCAGATATTGGAACCCCAGCGCCCCCAGAAGCAGCGCCAGCGACAGCGTCCCGGCGGCGAATGCGACCAAAAGCGGCAGGGATTTTGGGGCGGTTCCGGCGTGTGAAACGTCAGCGTTCAAATATCTGCTCCTCGCGCGCGAACGCCTTGAATTCCAGCGCATTTCCGCTCGGATCGGCGATGAAGAAGGTGGCCTGTTCGCCCGGCCCTCCCTCGAAGCGGATGGCCGGTTCGACCAGGAACTTCGCACCCGCACCCTTCAGCCGGGCCGCGAGATTCCGCCATTTTTCCATGTCAAGAATGATCCCGAAATGGGGGACCGGAATCTTCTCGCCGTCGACCCAATTATGCTCTTCCGCGCCGCCAAAACCCGCGCTTAAATGTGCCACGATCTGATGGCCGAAGAAGTCGAAATCGACCCATTCGCCGGAGGATCGGCCCTCGTTGCATTCCAGTAAACGGCCGTAAAACCCGCGCGCTTCGTCAAGATCGCGAACGGGAAAGGCAAGATGGAATCGGGGCACGGCAGTCATTGAAACAACTGTCGCGCGAAAGACGCGCGCCAGACAAGGTGTGGGGTCCGAGACGCATGCGTGCGGGCAAGCCGCGCAAGAATTCGAAGCGGCGCGATATGGCGCGCCGTGCGCTCCTGCGCATCGACGGAAAAAAGGTCGAGGTCACGCTTCAGCTCAATCGCCGCGCGCGAAGGCTCATCGTCAAGGTCCATCCCTCCACCGGCGAAGTGACGGTGGTGGCGCCGTCGCGGCGCGCCTTCAGCGAGGCGCTCGATTTCGCCCGCACGGAGTCCGACTGGATCGCCCGCCGCCTCAAAAACGTGCCGCGCCCGGTGGAATTCGAACTCGGCGAACGCATCCCGCTGCGTGGCGAGTTGCATGTCATCCGCCGCGGCGAAACCCGCAACCGCCCCGTCTGGGTGGATCGTTCGGAAGGCGAGCCGATCATCCGTGTCTCCGGTTGGGGCGAACACACCCAACGCCGCGTGTTCGATTTCCTGAAACGCGAGGCGCGCAAATCGCTCGACCAGCATGTGACGTATTATGCCGAAATGATCGGTGTCCGGCCTGCACGGATCACGGTGCGCGACACCGCCACGCGCTGGGGCTCCTGTTCGTCGGGCCGCATTCTCTCATTCTCGTGGCGGCTCATCATGGCCCCGCCCTTCGTGCTCGACTATGTGGTCGCCCATGAAGTGGCCCATTTGCGCGAAATGAACCACGCCCCGCGTTTCTGGCGTTTGGTCGACAGCATGGTCGAACATCGCGAACGCGCGCAGCGCTGGCTTGCGCAACACGGCACGTCGCTGCATCGCTACGCACCGCGCGGCGTCGGGGTGAAATAGTTCACCCTACGCGCGGACCGCGAGGGAAGTCTGCTTCAGAACAACACCGCGATCAGCGTCATCCACATCAGGATGCCAACACCCACGCTCATGAGAAACCACGAACCACGCGGACAATCCTGTTCGCTGCGTCCGTATTCGCTGAATTCCAGCAAATCGCTCGGCGAAAAATGCGCGCGCCATTCGCGGCCGAAGCGCAAGGCTCTGGTTTCGAAATGTGCGCCCGCAACGCGGGCGTGAAGTGCGATCACTCTACCCATAGCCACATGAAAACGTTTTCATGCCGTTTTGGTTCAAAGTGACCGGCGGTCACGTCCCGCCGAACAGCTTGTCCAGAATACCTTCGAAAGTCTGGGGCTTATCGTCGTTCGCAGGCGCGGCAGAGGCAGGTTCGGGCGCGGCCGGCGCGGTTTCTACGGGCGCGGATGCCGCTTGCGGCTGTGCTTCGGCCACAAGCGTCAAGCCCGCAAGCGGGCGCGGCGGCAAGTCCTGTTCGGCCTCTTCCATGAAGCTTTTGAAGAGATGCGCGGGCAAGGTGCCGCCGGTGACGTGTTTCATCGGCGTGGAATCGTCGTTGCCGAACCACACACCGCAGACATAGTCGGCGGTGAAGCCCATGAACCACGCGTCATGGAAATCCTGCGTCGTGCCGGTCTTGCCCGCCGTATCGCGTTCGGAAAGTTTGGCGCCCTTGCCGGTGCCGGTCGTCACCACTTCGGTCATCAGGCGGGTGACCGCGGCGGCATTCTCCGGCGACATCGCGCGTCCCAATCCCGAACCGCGCCGCGTATAAAGAACTTTGCCCGCGCGCGTTCGGATGCGCGTGACGCCGAAAGCGTTGACGCGCATCCCGCCATTGGCGAACGCGGCATAGCTCTGCGTCAGTTCCAGCGGCGTGACGACGGAGGTGCCGAGCGCAATCGACGGCATGGCGGAAAGTTTCGAAACGATGCCCACGCGATGGGCGGTGTCCGCGACAACCTTCGGTCCCACCGCATAAGCAAGCTGTGCGGCCACCACGTTGGAGGATTTGGCAAAGGCGCGCGTCAGCGTGATCTCGCCTTCGTAATGGCCTTCGTAATTCCCCGGCCGCCACTTTTTACCGATCGTCACCGGTCCGTCGCGCATCATCGAATCCGGGCGATAACCGTGCTCGAACGCGGCGAGATAGACGAAGGGCTTGAACGACGAACCCGGCTGGCGCCAGGCATCGGTGGCGCGGTTGAACGGCGTTTCGGAATAGGAGCGCCCGCCGACCATGGCGCGGATTTCGCCGCTGGGCGTCATCGCAACCAGCGCCGCCTCGCCCGCATTCTTTTCCACGCCCTCTTTTGCCAGTGCCGTGCTCACCGCGCGTTCGGCATCGTTCTGCAAATCGAGATCGAGCGTCGTCTCCACGATCACCGGCTCGTCGGTCTCGCCGATCTCCTCGGAAAGATTGGCCAGCACCCAATCCACGAAATAGCCGGAGCTTGGCGTGCCGCCATTGCGCACCACGCGTGGCCGCGTGGCCAGCGCATCGGCGTATTGTGCCGCGTTGATGAAGCCCGCTTCGTCCATCGCCTTGAGCACAAGGCGCGCACGTTCGGCAGAAGCGTCGGTATCGGCCAGCGGATTGTATTTCGCGGGCGCCTTCAAACTTCCCGCCAGCATCGCCACTTCCGGCAAGGTGAGCTTGTTGGCGTGTTTGCCGAAGTACAGTTCAGATGCCGCCTCGATGCCGTACACGCCCGCGCCGAAATAAACGCGGTTCAGATAAAGCGTGAGGATCTCGTCCTTGCTGTAGTGGGCTTCCAGATAAAGCGCGAGCGCCGCCTCTTGTATCTTGCGCTCGAAGGTGCGGTCCGGTTTCAGGAACAGGTTTTTTGCAAGCTGCTGCGTGATGGTCGAGCCGCCCTGCACCACATGGCCTTCCAGCAAATTTGCGCGCGCGGCGCGCAACAACCCTTGCGGGTCGACGCCCCAATGCGACCGGAATCGTCTGTCTTCGATGGCGATGAAGGCATTCGGCACATAGGCGGGCAAGGCTCGCACATCGACCATCGCCCCTTGCGTCAGCCCGCGCCGCGCAATGAAGCGGCCCTTGTCGTCAAGAATGGTGATGTCATGCGACGGCGCTTTGGCCATCAGTTGCGAAACGTCGGGCAGGTCGGATGCCCAGCGCGCATACAGCACACCCGCGAAGATCGCGATCCATGCCAACAGAAAGAAAACGACATAAGGCCAGGTCCGCCGTCGCGGCGGTTCGAATTCGTCTTCCGGCGGCTCCGGCGGTTCGGGCGGCGGCGGAGGATTTCTCCGCCGCCTTTGCGACTCGAAAGACGGTTCGATTTTTTCTGGCCGCCGCGGCATGGACTCGTTCTAGGCGGCAAGCGTTAACGGGTTGTTAACTGTCTAAATTGCGGCACGCGGAGAGCGCGGAGCCTCGCACTCTTCTCCGCGCCCTCCGCGTCTCCGCGTGAGTCCAATCTCAATCCCCGATCTTCACATTCGCCATGCCTTCGCTGTTGAGCTTGCCCTTGATGGCATGGAGTTTCACCTTGCCGGAGCCGAAGGCGTCGATGTTGGGATTCACGGCCAGCCCGCCGAAGAACACATCGCCCGAACCGGCAATCTCGACCTTGAACGGATCGGCCACGCCGTCGGCGATCTTCACCGAGCCTGCGCCTGCGATCTCGATTTTCACCGGGCCGTTCACCTTGGTCGCCGTCAGGCTGCCGGAGCCCGCGATTTCCAGATGCAGCGGCCCGTTGATCGAACCGACGGCCGCATCGCCCGAACCGTTCAATTCGGCATGCACGCTTTTCGCATCGCCTGCATTCACCTTGCCCGACCCGTCAATCTCGATATTGAGCGCGCCGAACACTTGGCTCATGTCCACCTGACCCGAACCTTCCAGTTCGATCTTCGCGTCCTTCACCTTGCCGATCTTCGACTTGGTTGCGTTGGCGGAGAAAGAGAGATTGCCCATCGTGTCGCCGATCGTGGCATTGCCGATGAAATCCTCGACCGCCACATCCGTGCCGCGCGGCACCGCCAGCCGCAAATCGAGCTTGTAATGATGCGATCCGCCGACATCGGAGAAGTCGAACCATTTGCGCCAGTCCCACACCGAGATGGTGCCGCCCCGATCGGAGCCTTCGATCTGGAGTGTGCCGTCTTCGACATGCACGTCGAGACCGTCGACCGCGCGCTTGGTGCCCGCGACGTCGAGCGTCATGGGGCCGGAGTCTTTCACATCCACCTTGATCGAGCCGATCACCGACGAGAAATGCACCTTCTTCACGTCGAAGCTTTTGCGGGGCTTCGTCACCCAATTGCCGTCGGCTTGCGCGAACTGCATGTCCTTGCGCGCGCTCTCGGCCTCGCGCCGCGCTTCGCCGGCGGCCGCCTTGGCCTCGGCTTGCGCTTCGCGTGCGGCTTGGGCCGCTTCGGCCTGGGCTTCCCTGGCCGCGGCCTTCGCCGCCCCGATGGCGTCGTTAGCTTTTGGCGCCACGGAGGCCGCAGGTGCAGGTGGGGCTGGGGGAGCCGGAGGCTCGGCATGGGCGAGCGTCGGCAAAATCAACAGGGCCGCCAGTGCCGCCCCTGCCAGGATGGATTTCAGTTCGTGATGCATGTCCCTCGCGCTCCCGGCGCTTCTCTATTCTGAACTTATAACTAGTACGGACTTCGCTGTACCGCTAGTGCAGGAAATCCGCAACCCAGCCATCACGGTTAAGGATAGAGAACAAACTAGATACAAGAGGTGAACATCACGGCATCAGCCGGTAGCCGCCGCTCTCCGTGACCAGAAGCTGGGCCTGACCCGGGCTGGTCTCGATCTTCTGGCGCAGCCGGTAGATATGGGTTTCAAGCGTATGGGTGGTGACGGCCGGGTTATAGCCCCAGACCTCATGCAGCAGCGTGTCCCTCGGCACCGTGTCGCCCGACCGGTAGAGGAACTTCAGGATATTGGTCTCTTTCTCGGTCAGCCGCACTCGCTTGCCCTTGGCGTCGATCAGAAGCTTGGCGCTCGGCCGGAAGGTGTAGGGGCCGATCTTGTAGACCGCCTCCTCGCTTTGGCCGTGGCTTCTCAGATGCGCGTGCAGCCGCGCCATCAGCACGGCAAAGCGGAAGGGCTTGGCGATATAATCATTGGCGCCCGATTGCAGCCCCTCGATGGTGTCGGCATCGCTGTCGGCGGCCGTCAGCATCACGATGGGGCAGGTGACGCCGCTTTCGCGGAATTCGCGGGCGAGCTTGCGCCCGTCGCCGTCCGGCAAACCCACATCGAGAATCATGAATTCGAACAGGCCGGTTTTCGCGGCCTCGCGCGCCTCGGCACAGCTTCCCGCTTCCACCGGCTCGAATTCGCCTTCTGCCGCCAATTGCTCGGCCAGCGAAGACCGCAGCATCTGGTCGTCATCCACAAGAAGAACGCGCTTCGCGCTCGGCATTCATAGGCTCCAAAGGGCAGGCCGCCCGACTCTACCCGGTTTCCGGGCGAGGGTGCTATGTGAAAGCCATGGCCGGTTCCTCACCTTCCCGCGAGTCCGTCGAAGCGGTTGCACGCGCCGCCGCAGCACTGCGCGCAGGCGCACCCGTCGCGATCGTCGATAACGGACAGCAAGCATTGGCGCTCGCCACCGAAACCGCGACCGACGAATCGCTTGCGGGCCTTGGCGTGGGCGCGGTGCTGCTTCTGACGCATGCCCGCGCCACCACGCTGAAAATACGTCTCTACACGCCGGATGCGGTGGCGCTGCCCATCGCCACGGGCACAGGCGCGAATGCCTTGCGCGCCATCGCCGATCCGACCGCCGATCTCTCCGAGCCGATGAAGGGCCCGTTCGACGCGCGCCGCGAAACGCTTCCCCCGCCGTTCGCGCCCGCCATCAAACTCGCAAAGCTTGCGGGCCTGTTGCCGTCGGCCATTGCCGTCGAAACCAAAACGATTCCGCCCGGCACTGTCACGCTCGATGCCGATGCGATCCGCCACTATGACGATGCGTTGATCGAAACCTTGGCAATCGTCACCCGCGCCCGCGTACCGCTCGAAGGCGCGGAACAGGCAGAACTTGTCGCCTTCCGCCCCGGCGATGGCGGCCCCGAACATTATGCCATCGTGATCGGCCAACCCTCGACGCAATCGCCCGTACTCGCGCGCCTGCATTCGGAATGTTTCACCGGCGATTTGCTCGGTTCGCTCAAATGCGATTGCGGCGAACAGTTGCGCGGTGCGATCAGGGAAATCGCAAACGCGGGCAGCGGCGTCCTTCTCTATCTCGCGCAGGAAGGCCGCGGCATCGGTCTCATCAACAAGCTGCGCGCCTATCGCCTGCAGGATCAGGGTTTCGACACCATTGAAGCGAACGAGCGTTTGGGCTTCGAAGCCGACGAACGGCTATATGGAATCGCCGCGAAAATGTTCGCGCTGCTCGGCCACAAGGCCGTGCGCCTGATGACCAACAATCCCGAAAAGGTCGCAGCACTCGAAGCCGCAGGCATCAAGGTGGCCGAGCGCGTGCCCCACGCCTTCGAGTCCAACGAGCACAATCGCGCCTATCTCGACACCAAGGCGAAAAAGGCGGGCCACCTGTTCTGACCCGGCAAATCCTGCCGCCTGGTTCCTGCAAAACGCGGTAAACCGCCATTAAATCTTGGCAAGCCTCTTGCTCCGTGTTGCCGGGGAGATGGGTCTTCCATGCCGGCAGCGGTCTACCAGCAGCAGTTCGATCAGCGCGCAAGCGTTGCGTCCGCGCGCGATTCAGCGCCCGTTAAGACCGCGTCAACGGATAAGGCAAGGAAGGACGACGACGGCTTCACCTTCGGCGACTTCCTCGACATCATCAATCCGCTCCAGCACATCCCCATCATTTCCACGATCTATCGCAGGCTGACCGGCGACACGATCAAGCCCTTCGAACGCCTGGCAGGCGACACGCTTTACGGCGGATTGTGGGGCGCGGTGTCCTCTGCGGCCAACATCGCCTTCGAACAGATCACCGGCAAGGATTTCGGCGACACAGCGCTTGCGCTGGTGTTGGGCGACGACAAGGACAAGACGACCGCCATCGCCAGCGCCAGTCCAGCGCAACAGGTCGCCACCGCCGCGCCGCGCAAACTGTCCACGCTTGCAAGCACCGGCCAGACTTCGGGCCTCGATCCGGCGCGCGACGCCACACTGGCTTATGCCTCGTCGCTCCAGGCGCGCAACGTGCCATCCGACCTCAGCCTGCGCGCACTCGCCGCCTACAAGCGCGCCATCGACGTGTCCGATCCCTATGCTGGCGTGATGAATCCGATTTTCTGATAATCTTTCCGCGCCGTGATCGCGGGAGCTTTCCCATCGAATCCAACACCCTCATCGTCGAACCGCGCGACACACCGTTTCTTCACTGGAATGGCGGCAGCGCCCGCTGCGCCATCGGCCGTGGCGGCATCGCGGCCAAGCAACGCGAAGGCGACGGCATCACCCCCATAGGCATTTTTCCGATCCGCAGAATCCTCTATCGCCCCGACCGGGTGGAACAGCCCCAAACCGCATTGCCCGTTTCCGCCTTGCAACAAGACGACGGCTGGTGCGATGCGCCCGGCGACCCCAACTACAACCGCGCGGTCAAACTTCCCTATCCCAAAAGCGCGGAATCCATGTGGCGCGACGATCATCTCTACGATGTCGTGGCCATCCTCGGCTTCAACGACGATCCGGTGGTCGACGGCGCAGGCAGCGCGATCTTCCTGCATTGCGCCCGCGAGGACTACGGCCCGACGGAAGGATGCGTGGCATTGAAGTTGCCGGATCTGTTGCGTGCGCTATCCGGCCTGAAACCCGGTGCAACGATCAAGATCCTCTGAAATCCGTGTATCGAAAGGAAGCACGCGGAGGCGCGGAGGACGCGGAGAAGAATCTGCTCCACAAAATTCGCACGCGCTTTCATGCTCACCCGGCGCGAAGCGCCAATCAACTGTCCCAACGGCGCGAGAGCGCGCATTCGCGTTTTCCTCCGCGCCCTCCGCGTCTCCGCGTGCCACACATCTTTGTCGCCGCTCCGCGCCCTCGTCTTACCTCCCCCTACGCGGGGAGGTCGACGCGCGATAGCGCGGCGGGTGGGGGCCGCTCACCAAAAATCGCACTCCCCACCCTCACATGCGTCGCCCCAAACCGGATCGCGCTCTCGAAATCCGCGCTCATCCCCATGCTCAACAACGACAACCCGTTCGCTTTCGCAATCTTCGCCAACAACGCGAAATGCGGCGCAGGCGGTTCGTCGGCGGGTGGAATGCACATCAAGCCGCCAATCGGAAGCTGCAACGTCTCGCGGCAATATCCAATGAACCCCGCCGTCTCCTTCGGCACCACACCCGCTTTCTGCGGTTCCTCGCCCGTGTTCACCTGGATGAACAGAAGCGGCGTTTTCCCGGCACGCTCGCATTCCTGCTTCAATACTTCGGCAAGTTTCGGCCGGTCCACCGAATGGATCGCATCGAACAACTCCACCGCCTCGCGCGCCTTGTTGGTCTGCAACGGGCCGATCAGATGCAATTCGATTCCCGAAAAGCGCGCGCGCAAGCCGGGCCATTTCGCTTTGGCTTCTTGCACGCGGTTCTCGCCGAAGATGCGGTGCCCCGCTTCCAGCACCGGAACGATGGCTTCCGTACCATGGGTCTTGCTCACCGCAATCAGGTCGGTCCTGGGCGCAGGCGAAAGCGCCGCCTTTCGCGCCGCCTCGATCCGCGAAAGAATGGCGGCAAGCGCGGCTTTGGAGTCGTGCTGTGGCCCGGGAGACATTTGTGCCTGATACGCTCCACCGGATGAAGCTGGCAAGAGCGGCCGCGCGATTGAACACGCAAAGCGGCCATACGGAATTGCCGCCGCTCATCTTTCTCACCGACGACGAACGCACGCTCGATCCGTTGCCCGCCATCGCGGCCTTGCCGCGCGGCAGCCTCGTCATCGTGCGCTCGCGCAACACAACCCGCCGCCGCGACCTCGCCCGCACCACGGCCCGCATCGCGCAACGCCACGGCCTGCTGCTTTCCATTGCGGGCGATCCCGCGCTCGCCACCGAAACGGCAGCCGATGGCCTGCATCTCTCCGAAGCCGAAATTGAAAAAGCGGGCCGCTACCGGGCCAAATCCTGGCTCATCACCGCCGCCGCCCATTCCGCACACGCGGTTCTGCGCGCGCATCTGTCCGGCGCGCATGCCGTGTTGTTGTCACCCATCTTCGCAACGCAAAGCCACACGGATCGAGTGCCGCTCGGCCTCTCACGCCTGCGTACCATCGCACGCACGTCGCCCATTCCGGTTTATGCGCTCGGCGGAGTCGATGCGGAGAATATGGAGAGTCTAAAAAATATTCCGCTCGCTGGAATTGCAGCGATCAATGCATTGCTGCCCGCCTAGGCGCAAGGACATCTGGTGCGAAGCGCCACAACGATCTCACGCGGAGACCGCGGAGGTCGCGGAGTGGCATTTCTCCGCGCACTCCGCGCCTCCGCGTGAACATTTTACGGGTTGCGCGCTCACACCTTAAACCGCAAATGCACAAACCCCGCATTCATGTCGATGCGCGGCCTGCCATTATAGAACACGCCCAGATCGCGCTCATACACAAAGCGCTGCCATCCGCCCGTCAGTTGCAGATTGTCGTTGATCGCATAGGAAATCGCGGCCTGCATCCCGCGCGCATCGAGATCGGGCGCATCCACCGCGCGCGCGGTTCCGTTCGAATATTCGAACCCGGCGCTCCAGTTCGTCCAGGTCACCGCCGTGCTCAATTGCAACACACCGGTGTTGTCGAACGCCTGCACATCGTTCACATCGAATGCATAGGCATTGCTGCGCCGGTACGCGCCGCCCGCCGAAATCTTCCACTCGTCATTCAGCGGATAATCCACCTCGGCACCGAACGCCCAATCCGTCAGCCCTTCATGGCCGGGCGTGCGCCATTCGTTATGTCCCATCGTCACGCCGCCGGAGAATTTCGCCGTCGCGTCGCCAAATTGCGTTTCATAACTCGCCGCCATTTCCCACATCCGGTTCTGCCGGTTGGCGACATCCGGTCCCGCATCGAGGAACGGCAGCACGTTCTTTCCTTCCGAAGGCGTATAGGAAATCCCCAACTGCACGCCGAACAGTTTGGGCGTGTAGAAGCTGAGCTTGGCAAAATTGCTGGAGCTTCCCGTTTCGCTGCGCAATGCAAAGATGCTGGCGAACGCGCGTCCCGTCGCCGGATCGCGGAAGAACGTCATTTGCGGATCGTCCACCGAAACCGCCGGGTCGATCTTCGGGCCGGTGACAGCCAGCGTGTAGGCCGCACCGTCCGTCTGCCCGATCTCGAAACGGCCGAGTCCGAACTGAAGCTTGCCGTAAACTTTCTCGAACACGTCGATTCCGTAACGGTCGAGCGCCAGTGCGTCGTGCGCCGCCAGGATCGACGCCTCCAGCGAGATCACCATGCCGGTGTCGTAACTGCGCACGATGGAAGGATTCAGCCGCAACAGCCCCGCCGCCGTGTTGCTGTCGCGGTCGG
>DASZYI010000007.1:0-24466 GCA_035545475.1 Rhizomicrobium sp. | reverse complement strand
CCTGCGTTCCGCAGTTCGCGCATCGGGCTTTCGGCGCATCTTACCGGACTGCAAAGCGGCACGTTTCTCGTCGCGTTGGGATTGATGTGGCCCAGAATCGCGTTGTGGCCTTCGATGAGCAATCTGATCGGACATGCGATCTGGATTTCGCTTTACACCATCTATGGCTCGCTGGTGCTGGCGGCAGCGTTCGGCGCAGGCCGCGAATTGCCGATAGCGGGCGGCGGCATTACCACCTCGCGTGGGAAACAGGCGGCGGTCACGGCGTTGATGGCCACCGGATCGTTCGCCGTGCTTGCGGCGATCGCGGCGGTGCTGATCGGCTGGCACTGGCAGGCGGCTTAACGCCGGGCGTTCTTCACAATGTCGTCGACCACCGACGGGTCGGCGAGCGTTGAGGTGTCGCCGAGATTGGAGATATCGCCCTCGGCGACCTTGCGCAGAATGCGGCGCATGATCTTTCCCGAGCGTGTCTTCGGCAGACCCGGCGCGAATTGAATGACGTCCGGTTTGGCGATGGGGCTGATTTCGCGCGCCACCCACTGCTTCAGTTCGGCATTCAACGCATCCGTTGCGGGCACGCCGACGCTCAAGGTCACATAGGCGTAGATGCCCTGTCCTTTGATATCGTGCGGGAAGCCGACAACGGCAGCTTCGGCCACATCGTGATGGGCGACGAGGGCGGATTCGACTTCCGCCGTGCCGAGCCGGTGACCGGAGACGTTGATCACGTCGTCGACGCGGCCGGTGATCCAATAGTAACCGTCTTCGTCGCGGCGGCATCCGTCGCCGGTGAAATATTTGCCGCGATAGGTTTTGAAATAAGTGTCCACAAAACGCTGGTGATCGCCATAGACCGAACGCATCTGGCCGGGCCAGGATTCGGTGAGCACGAGATTGCCGCTGGCGGCTCCTTCCAGAACCTTGCCGTCGGCATCGACGAGTTGCGGCACGATGCCGAACAGCGGCTTCGTGGCCGAGCCGGGTTTGAGATCGGTGGCGCCGGGCAGCGGCGAAATGAGAATGCCGCCGGTTTCGGTTTGCCACCATGTGTCGACGACGGGGCAGCGTTCGTCGCCGACATTGCGCCAGTACCATAGCCATGCTTCGGGGTTGATCGGTTCGCCGACGCTGCCGAGCAGGCGCAAGCTTTTGCGCGATGTTTTTTTCACCGGCGCTTCGCCTTCGCGCATCAGTGCGCGGATCGCAGTAGGCGCGGTGTAGAAGATGTTGACCTTGTGCTTGTCGATCACCTCCCAGAACCGTGAGGTGGTGGGATAGTTCGGCACGCCTTCGAACATCAGCGTGGTCGCGCCGTTGGCGAGCGGGCCGTAGACGATATAGCTGTGGCCCGTCACCCAGCCGACGTCTGCCGTGCACCAGTAGATGTCCCCGTCGTGATAGTCGAACACATATTGGTGCGTGAAGGCGGAATACATTAGGTAACCGGCACTGGTGTGCAGCACGCCTTTGGGTTTGCCGGTCGAGCCGGAGGTGTAGAGGATGAACAGCGGGTCTTCGGCGTTCATCTCCACGGGCGGGCAATCGGTCGAAACCTTGGCCGCTTCCTCGTGATACCAGACGTCGCGGCCTTGCCGCATCATCACATGCGCGCCGGTGTGTTTGACGACGATGACGTGCTTCGCATCGACCTTGGTCAGCGCGAGATCGGTGTTGGCCTTGAGCGGAATGGGCTTGCCGCCACGCACGCCCTCGTCGGAGGTGATGACGATATCGCTGCCGCAATCCTCGATGCGGCCCGCCAGACTGTCCGGCGAGAAACCGGCGAACACGACCGAATGTACGGCGCCGATGCGCGCGCAGGCGAGCATCGCATAGGCCGCTTCCGGAATCATTGGCAGATAGATGGTGACGCGGTCGCCTTTTTTGACACCTTGGGCTTTCAGCACATTGGCGAAGCGGCAGACCTCGCGATGCAGTTCTTCGTAAGTGATGGCCTTGGATTGCGAGGGATCGTCGCCTTCCCAAAGAATCGCGGTTTGCTTGGCGCGTTTGGGCAGGTGCCGGTCGATGCAATTGGCGGCGACGTTGAGCGACCCGTCCTCGAACCATTTGATGAAGAGATTTTCCGGCTCCCAGGAGACGTTCTTCACTTTCGTGAATGGTTTGATCCAGTCCAGACGCCTGGCTTCTTCGCCCCAGAACCCGTTGGGATCCTTGATCGAACGCGCATACATGTCTTCGTATTTCGCGCGGTCGATCAGGGCACGCTTTTTCCAGTCATCGGGGACGGGGATCAGATTATCGGACATGGCGTTTCCAAGGTTGTTTGGGTGATATTGGCGAGGTTCAATACCATCATCAAGTTCGTTTGCGCGATGTTGGCCATTGTCGTGCGCCGTGTATCACGCGAGCGATTTCAACATGGTCGCGGCGGATGTAGTAAACGAGGAAATAAGCCGTCCCAGATACCACCAGTTCGCGTGTATGCGAAACTCTGCCCGCACGGCCGAGTTTGGGAAATTGGTCGAGGCTTTCGCCTGCGCGCTGTAGAGTGGATATAATGCGATCTGCTGCCGTCTCGCTATCGGCGGCGATAAAATCCCAAGCTTCACGCAAGTCCAGAATGGACTTCGGCGCCCAGATGACCACCGTCAGGCCGCCTTCCGCCTTTCCCTTTTTCGCATGGTGATATGGGCGCGAATCTGACGCATGGCTTCTTCGTGTGGGATACCGAGCCCCGCATCCAACTCACGTAAGCCTTCGTTGACGGCTTCCGCAAACGCTCTTTCACCGTCAACGTAACGATCCAGAATGTCTTCGATTACCCACGATTTCGTGCGCTTCGCGGCTTTGGCATAGGTCTCGATACGCTTTGCCAGAGACGCAGGAACGCGAACCGTCAGCACGACAGATTTGTTGTTGCGTGCAGCGGCCATGTCATCTCCTGTATTCATTTGTATACATTGTATACAAATTACCGGGAAACTCAACCCATCTCATCTCCATCCTGACCCGGCCGCGGCGGATCGCGGCGGATGGAGGATGGGGTCTTCGAGAATTTAACCGGCGGCTTCATCGCGCGCCATTTGCCTTCGGTGGGGTGATCGCGGAGCTGGAAGAAGTTCACAGCCTTCAGATGCGGGTCTTCGAGCACTTCGTCCAGCGTGTTGGCGCGCATGATGGGAATGCGGTGTTCGTCGCCCAGTTTCATCCACTCGTCGGTGGTGTGCGTCAAGGCGGCTTCGCGCAACATTTCATAATAGACGCCGACTTTCGATCCCTTGGGCGCGTTGACGAACCTATCGCTTTCATAGGCGTTCGGGATGCCGCCCAATTCAAAGAACTTTGCCGAGGCCGCGCGGCTGACGGGCTGAATCGCAATGTGGCCGTCTTTGGTTTTCAGCGGGCGGCGGTCGTTGGCGAGGGCCGGCGTGTGGCCGATGCGGCCCGACGGCGGCTCGAATGACGCGCCGTAAAGATGTTCGACCATCAGGAAATGCGTGAAGGATTCCAGCATCGGCACTTCGACGAACTGTCCTTCGCCGGTGCGTTCGCGGTGGAAGAGGGCGGCGAGCACGGCATAGGTCGCGTGAAGGCTCGACACTTTGTCGGCTACGAAGGACGGCAACAGCCGCATGTCGTCGTTGCCGTCGACGCGCGGCAGAAGATCGGAGGCGCCCGAAGCCGCTTGCACCAGATCGTCGAACGCCTGACGCCCGGCATATGGGCCGTCGGAGCCATATCCGACGCAATGAACATAGACGATGGAGGGATTGAGCTTCGATACTTCGTCATAGCCGAAGCCGAGGCGGGCCATCGCGTCCACGCGGACGTTGTGGATAAACACCTGCGCGGTGGGGATGAGCGCGCGCAATTTTTCGCGGGCGGCTTCGTCTTTCAAATCCAGCGTGATGCTTCTTTTGTTGCGGTTGAGCGCCATGTAGACAGAGCCCATATCCGCGTTCTTGCCGTATTTGCCGGAATGGCGCTGACGGTCGCCGCCGGGGTTCTCGACCTTGATGACGTCGGCACCCATGTCGCCCAGGGTCTGGGTGGCATAGGGGCCGAAGATGAATTCGGTCAGATCGATGATGCGGACGCCGGCGAGCGGGCCCCGATTGTCTGGCATGACTGTTTCCCTAAATAGCGAGTATCCGACAGATTAAGCCATGCCCGCCAAGGAGCAAGCGTTCGGCCCGGCTGCTTTCGACGCGGCTGCAAGGCCACAAGCAACGGCGGCAAGGAGATGAATTCTCGCCCGGCGCAGTCATTTGTGCAGATGAACGGGCTTAACGGCGCCGTCGCCATTGAGACCTAACGCACGTTATGGAAGAAATTCGCCGACACGCTACCGCACATTCTGGAAGGCCGAATGCAACTTCACCTCTCATCCTGGCCGGAGATCGAGAAATATCTCGAAAGGTCGAAAGCGATCCTGATTCCCATCGGGTCGACGGAGCAGCATGGGCCGAACGGACTTTTGGGGACGGATGCGCTGTGCCCGGAAATCATCGGCAAACGCGCGGGCGACGAGGCGAACTTCCTTGTCGGGCCGACCTTCAATGTCGGTCAGGCGCAGCATCACATGAGCTTTCCGGGGACGATCACCTTGCGGCCCTCCACCATGATCGCGGCGATGACCGATTGGGCGCAGAGCCTGGCGCATCACGGCTTCGAACGGCTTTATTGGCTGAACGGGCATGGCGGTAACATTCCGTCCATCAACGCTGCGTTCGCCGAAATCTACCATGGTGTCAGTTTGGACCGCGCCGGCAACAACCGCCGGCCCTTGCGCTGCACATTGCGCAACTGGTGGGAACTGCCGGGCGTGATGGATATTTGCCGACAACTGTTTCCGGTGGGCGAGGGCAGTCATGCAACGCCTTCCGAAGTTTCCGTGACCTACTTCGCCTATCCCCAGGCGCAGAAGCGCGTGAGCATGGATCCACGCATCGCGCCCACTGGGCCGATCCATGATGCGGAGGATTATCGCCGCCGGTTCCCGGACGGGCGCATCGGTTCCGATCCTTCGCAGGCGACACCGGAGGCGGGCGAGAAGATCGTTGCGGCGGCAGTAAAAGGCGTGATCCGGGAGTTTCAACAATTTGCGGCGGCATGAACGAAAAGCTCTCAGTCACGGCCCGCGATACGGGCCATCGCGGGCCATGACAAAAGAAGATGTTTGCTCTAGTTTCACTCCATCCCAGGGGCGCCTCGGTGGCCGGATCAAGCCCGGCCACGGAAGCTGAGATCGCAATCACGCGGGTCCCTTAGAACCTGATCCGGTTAGAACCGGCGTAGGGAGAGGCGAATGAACAAACCCATTCTCAATCCGAAATCCGTCGAGATCACGCGGGGACCGTTGCCGGGCTCGCGCAAGGTAATGGTCGATGGCGTGCCGTTTCGCGAGGTGGCGCTCTCCGGCGGAGAGCCGAGCGTAAGGCTGTACGACACATCCGGTCCGTATACGGATGAAACGGCGCACATCGATATCGAGAAGGGGCTGGCGGCCAGGCGGCGGGAATGGATTTTGAGCCGCGGCGACGTGGAGGAATATGAGGGCCGCGCGCGCAAGCCGGAAGACGACGGGCTAAAGCGGGGCGAACTGCTTTCCGTGCCGCAATTCGACCGTGCGGGACGGGCGCCGTTGCGGGCGAAGCCGGGCAGGAATGTGACGCAGCTTCATTATGCGCGTCAGGGCATCATTACCCAGGAGATGAAATTCATCGCGGCGCGCGAAAATCTTGGACGCGCGAAATTGCGCGACGGCAATTCGTTCGGCGCAGCGATTCCCGACGAGATCACGCCGGAATTCGTGCGCGATGAAGTGGCGCGGGGCCGTGCCATCATTCCGGCAAACATCAACCATCCGGAAACCGAGCCGATGATCATCGGGCGGAATTTCCTGACCAAGGTGAACGCCAATATCGGCAATTCCATCGTCACCTCCGGCGTGGCGGAGGAAGTGGAGAAACTCGTCTGGTCGATCCGCTGGGGCGCGGACACTGTGATGGACCTTTCGACCGGGCGGCACATTCACACGATCCGCGAATGGATCATCCGCAATTCGCCGGTGCCGATCGGCACGGTGCCGATCTATCAGGCGCTCGAGAAGGTGGGCGGCGTTGCGGAAGAGCTGACGTGGGACATCTATCGCGACACGCTGATCGAGCAATGCGAACAGGGCGTGGATTATTTCACCGTGCACGCGGGCGTGCGGCTGTCGCATATTCCGCTGACGGCGGATCGCGTGACGGGGATTGTGAGCCGCGGCGGGTCTATTCTCGCCAAATGGTGTCTGGCGCATCACAAGGAGAATTTCCTTTACACGCATTTCGAAGAGATCTGCGAACTTCTTAAAGCCTATGATGTTTCGTTCTCGCTGGGCGACGGCCTGCGGCCCGGTTCGATTGCCGATGCCAACGACGCGGCGCAATTCGCCGAGCTTGAGACGCTGGGCGAGTTGAACAGAATCGCGCAGAAGCACGACGTGCAGGTGATGATCGAGGGCCCCGGCCATGTGCCGATGCACAAGATCAAGGAGAATATGGATCGCCAGCTCGCGGCCTGCGACGAGGCGCCGTTCTACACGCTGGGCCCGCTGACGACCGATGTGGCGCCGGGTTACGACCACATCACGAGCGCGATAGGTGCTGCGATGATCGGCTGGTTCGGCACGGCGATGCTTTGCTATGTGACGCCGAAGGAACATTTGGGCTTGCCGGATCGTGACGACGTGAAGCAGGGCGTGATCGCCTATCGGATCGCCGCGCACGCAGCGGATCTGGCGAAGGGACATCCCGCCGCGCGCATCTGGGACGATGCAATGAGCAAGGCGCGCTTCGAATTCCGCTGGCGCGACCAGTTCGCGTTGGCGCTCGATCCCGAAACCGCGCAGCTCTATCACGACGAAACGCTGCCCGCGGAGGGCGCGAAGGTTGCCCATTTCTGTTCGATGTGCGGCCCGAAATTCTGCTCGATGAAAATCAGCCAGGAGGTTCGCGACGCCGCGAAGGGACAGAACGATACGCTTTCAACGGCCGAAATCCGTGCGGCGATGGCCAAGAAGGCCGAAGAATTCCGCGAGCATGGCGGGGAGATTTATCTGCCGAAGGACGCGGCGGAGTAGTTTTCGTCAGAATTGGCGGTTGGGAACGGCCGCGTTGTCCTCCATCGGCCCGCTCTCCCGAAACGGATGAAGCAATTGGCCGATGTAACCTGAGGGCATGGGATCGTCGATACCGTAGATCGTGGGGGTGCGGCCCTTCGGCAGGTAGGCCGTGCCGAACGCGAAATCCCAGAACGAAATGATGGACGCGAAATTGCGATCTCTTACATCCACTTCGTTGCTGTGGTGCCAATGGTGGAATTCGGGTGACCCGATGAGGCGACGTAGCGGCCCGATGGTAAGCCGGGTGTTCGTGTGAACGGCGAAGGATATCCAGGAATAGACGGCGGCGTAGATCGCGATTGCTGCAGGAGAAAAGCCAAGGAAGGCCACGCTGCCGAAAGCGGCACCGCTCAGGATCATCTCATCGATGACATGGCTGTGATAGGACACAACCCAATCCATCTTTTCGACCGCATGATGGATGGAATGAAAGCGCCACAGTAGCTTGTTCCTGTGCAGCGCACGATGGGCCCAATAGAGGAAGAAATCTCCCACGATCACCGCGCCAATCGCTTCAAGCCACAAGGGCTGCCGCGCCAGGAATGCGGACGTCCATGAAAGGGGATGGAGGCCGCTAACCGAAATCAGAACCGCAGCAAGTGCAGCAAAACCGAACCGATAGAGCACGCTGTTGATGAAAATATAGGCACCGTCGGTTTTCCAGCCCTGCCGGAAGACGCGCTGACGACGCAATGGCAAGAAGCGTTCGAGCGGCACAAAAATCGCAGCGGCGGCAAGAGGGCCTTGCCAGCCTAGAAACGGTTTCAGGATATCAAGGACGTCCATGTGTACCGGCCGCGACGTGTGCACCCTGCAATTACTACGAATGCGTTAAGCGGGGCTGAATGGCGATGTACGCCGGTAACGATCCGTGCAAAGCTTTGGACAATGGTTGTGGAGGGGTTGCCATGAAAGTTCGCCTGCCTTTGGGAGCGCTGCTGGCGCTTTGTTGCGTATTGCCCGTGTCGGCGGCGATCATTCCGTTCTCGACGTCGTTCCATACTCAGGACATCAAGACCAACGGCACCACTTTGCATGTGCGTGTCGGCGGGAAGGGACCGGCGGTCGTGTTGCTGCATGGGTTTGGCGATACCGGCGACATGTGGAGCGCCATCGCCGCCAAACTGGCGAAGGATCACACGGTCGTGGTGCCCGATCTGCGCGGCATGGGGTCGTCGGCGCATCCCGATGCCGGTTATACGAAGGCAAACGAGGCACGCGACATCGCTGGCGTGATGGATGCATTGCATGTTCGGAAGGCCGATCTCGTGACGCACGACATCGGCAACATGGTGGGATATGCGCTGATTGCGCAATTCCCGGCGCGCATCACCAAGTGGGTTGTCATCGACGCGCCGTTGCCGGGTGTCGGTACATGGGCGGCGCAACTTAGCAATCCCAAGACATGGCACTTCAATTTCTACGGACCGGACGAAGAGCGGCTGGTGGCGGGGAGGGAGCGCATTTATCTGGATCGTTTCTGGAACGAATTGTCGGACGACCCGTCAAAGATCGACGAAGCGACGCGCGAGCACTATGCGGCGATCTATGCCCGGCCGCATGCCATTCACGATGCGTTCGAGCAGTTCAAGGCGTTCCCGCAGGACGGTGTGGACAACCGCGCCTTTCTCGCCAAGGGAAAACTCACTTTGCCGGTCCTGGCGTTAGGCGGGGAGAAGTCCTATGGCGCGAACATGGAGACGGAACTGAAATTCGTCGCGACGAATGTGAAGGGCGGCGTTATTCCGGCGTCAGGTCATTGGGTGATGGAAGAAAACCCAGAGGCGACGACGAAGTTGGTCGTCGATTTCCTCACGCGGTAGCGCCCAAATTTATCTCAGTCCCCGTCGTCCCGTGATCGCGTGATAGATCAGCAGCACAATGATCGCGCCGATTATCGAGACGAAAGTGGAATAGAAAAAGCCGCCTTCGCGGGCGTGGCCGAGAGCCTGGAACAATGCGCCGCCCACAAGCGCGCCGACCAGGCCAAGCGCTGTGTTGACCAGGCACCCTTCGCCGCGCCTGTTGATGACATAGCTGGCGATGAAGCCGCTTAGCAGGCCGACAATGACCCATCCGATGACATGCATGGACCAATCCCCTTCCATGTTCCTTGCTAATGTGGTGGTCGCTGCGTTCCCGCGCAAGACGGCTAACGGCTTCGCTTGCCTGACAAATCCTCGAGCATCTCCATCTGGATCTGCTGAATTTCGAGCAGCCGCGCCCACTGGTGATGCAGGAGCTGGTCTATCTTGTCGCCGATGGCTCGGACTTCGAGTTCGGCCTTCAGATTCACCTTGAAATCGTTCTCGGCCTGCAGCCGGTCCCGGGCGGCGGCGCGGTTCTGGCTCATCATAATGATAGGCGCCTGGATCGCGGCAAGCATGGAGAGGAAGAGATTGAGCAGGATAAATGGATAAGGATCGAAGGCACGGCTCGTCAGGACAATCGTGTTGACGATCACCCAGATCAGAAGCACCACGGCAAAGCCGATGACAAAACCCCAGCTTCCGCCGACTGCAGCCACCCTGTCGGCAGTGCGTTCGCCCCAGGTCAGGTTTTTGTCGAATTCCTTGTTCAGATCCTCCACGACCATTTCGTTGTCGTGGATCGCTTTCATCACCTCTTCTTCGAGCGCTGTAAGCTCGCCGCGTTCCTTCTCCATCTGCTCGCGGACATATTCGCTCCGCAGCGCATTAAGGCAGCTTTGGCAGATATGACCGTTGGTCGACCAGTCCGGTTTGCGCGAGCGGATCAGTTCATCGAGATTGGACCGGACGAGGCTTGCGGGGACCGTGTTCTTCGCCGATTTGCTGAGTCCGCAGACCTGGCAGGTCTGCATCGCGTGATTGCGTTTGGATGTTCCTGCTTCGGCCATTTCGATCCCCGCTGCTGTTACATCGTGACGACCACCTTGCCGGTTGCCTTTCGGTCGGCAAGCATGCGGATGGCCTCGCCCGCACGCGCGAGTGGGAAGCGCGCGGAAATATACGGCTTGATCTTTCCTTCCGCGACCCATTGCGCGATTTCGGCCAGATGTTCCTGATTGCGCTTGGGATTGCGCGCGGTGAAGGCGCCCCAGAAGACGCCCAGCACATCGCAGCTTTTGAGCAGCGTAAGGTTCAGCGGGATCCTCGGGATTTCACCTGCTGCGAAGCCGATGACGAGGAAACGGCCTTCCCAGTTCATCGCGCGAATGGCGGGTTCGGAATAATCGCCGCCGACGGGATCGTAGAGCACATCGGCGCCATTGCCGCCGGTGAGTGCTTTGATTTTTTCCGAAAGTTCTTTCTGCTGATCGCGGCTGAGCGAACCGGCGGGATAGACGAAGCCGTCATCCGCTCCGTGTTTCTTCGCGAGATCGACTTTCTCCTGGCTCGATGCGCCCGCGATCACGCGCGCGCCCATCGCCTTGCCGAGTTCGACGGCGGCGAGGCCCACGCCGCCCGCGGCACCGAGCACGACGAGATTTTCGCCGGGTTTGAGTTTGGCGCGGTCCTTCAGCGCGTAATGCGACGTGCCGTAGGTGAGGATCAGCGCCGAGCCGGTTTCGAAATCCATGCTGTCGGGCATGGGGATAAGGCGGTTTGCATCCACCGCCACTTCTTCGGCCATGCCGCCATTGCCGACAGATGCGATCACGCGGTCACCCGGCTTGAAGCGCGTGACGCCTTCGCCGACCGATTTCACCACGCCCGAAAGTTCGGCGCCGGGCGCAAACGGCAGCGCGGGTTTGAACTGGTATTTGTTCTGGATGATTAGAAAGTCGGGGAAGTTGACCCCGCAGGATTTGACGCTGACCACGACCTGGTTCTTGCCCGCGACCGGATTTGACACCTCTGTTAATTGCAGCGTCTCCGGCGGTCCATATTCCTTGCAGAGCATTGCTTTCATGGGCTTTTCCTCTCGGGCAATCCGGTTGGGATGGCTATTGCCCGCGACCATAGGCAAGAGCCGCGGCCGCGCCAAGCCGCCCTGAATGTCGCGGCGGAAAGGCGTATAGTGCGCGAGTCCAAAGGGAAGGGCAGGGCTTTATCACGGAGCAAAACAATATGAGGAAAGCGCTATTGGCGGCGGCAGGTCTGATGCTGCTGGCGGGGCCGGCATTCGCTGCCGGAGACAGTTGTTTGAGGGTCGGCCAGATCTACGATTGGAAAGCGAAGGATTCGAGCACGCTGATCGTCGAAGATACGTTCCACCGCAAGTTCAAGGTGGATCTGCTAGGGTCGTGCATCAATCTCACATTCAAACAGCGTATCGGCTTTGCCTCACCCGGCGGCACCTCGTTGTCGTGCCTGACAGGCGGCGACACTGTGTTCTTCCGCGATAGCGCGCTGGGCAAACAGAAATGCTCGGTGAAGGACGTGAGTGCCTACACGCCGGAAATGGAAAAGGCGGATAAGGCCGCTGAAGACGCGAAGAAGGCTGGCGAGACGCCGCAAGAACCGCCGAAGCCGCTTTAGTTTTCACTTACCTCCCCTTTGGGGAAGTCGGCGTCGTGCATCGGCACGGCGACGGGTGGGGCTTTCGTGCATGGCGTTTGTTGCGCGGCCCCCCACCCGCCATCGCTGGCGCGATGTCGACCGCCCCGCGTAGGGGGCGGTAAGATAGAGGTTCAGCGCAAAGGCGATTTTGCCAGCGTTTCCGACACGCGGCGCACGCCGACTGTTTCGCCGCGCGTGTTGAGGACCGGGGCTTCGAGAATGATCCGCGCCTGTTTGTCGTTGCCAAGCAATCCCAGACGGTCGAGCACAAATGCAATTGTCGTTTCCGCTGCACGGCCTGCACCATCGTCGATCTTAAGTGCGATACCGAGGCCCCGTTCGGGGATGATGCCGGCGTAGAAACCCTCCGCGCCCGTCTTCACCGCAGCGCGTCCGCCGCTTGCGTGCATGAGGATGGCGCAGGCGCGACCGGTGCCGGAAACGAGTTCGGGGAAACTTACCATCGCATGCACGACACGGCGCGCGGCATCGGCGCGGATGGGATCGAGCGCGGATGGGTCGGCGAGGTGTGCCAGGGCGCGCGCGAAGCCGAGCAGCGACAAAGCGAAATTGGGGGCGGCGCAGCCGTCGATGCCGTAAGGGAGATTGCTCACGCCGGAAAGCCGCGCGAGCGTGGCCATCACCTCCTGCTGTACGGGATGGTCGATGCGCTCATAACCTTTGGTGGCGATGTCCCAATGTTTGGCGAGGGTGAGAAAGCCCGCATGCTTGCCCGAGCAATTGTTGTGAAGGCGCGAGGGATGTTCGCCGCGCTTCACCATTTCTTCCCACGCCGGTTCATAACGCGGCGGATGGGGGCCGCAGGCGAGATCGCCTTCCGCGCAGCCGATGCGCGACAACCATGCCGCGACGCGCTGTGTGTGCATCGGTTCGCCGGAATGGGACGCGCAGGCGAGCGCGATTTCTTCTTTGGTCAGGCCGAAAGCTTCCGCCGCGCCGGATTCGATGAGCGGCAAGGTCTGGATAGGCTTGAGCGAGGAACGCGGATAGACGGGCGTATCGATATCGCCGAGGGCGAATCTCAGCGTGCCGGACGCATCGGCTATTGCGATGCTGCCGCGATGGATGCTTTCGACGCGGGACCCTCGCGTGACCTCGACCAGGATGGGGTTTGCCATGTAGCGTCCCTTTCCGGGTGGGGAGTATAGACGATGCGCGGTTATTTCGCGGCGGGGGTAGATGGGATTTCAAAGCCCATGAATCTGGGCAATCTCCTGCGCATTTCCCATGCCTTCGGGGCAAGTTTCTTCTTCACCATTGCCGGGCGCGTTCGGATGACGGATGCGCAATCCGATACCTCGCGCGCCGAAGGGCAGATGCCGTTCTACAATTTCGATCATGCGGAGGATTTGCGGTTGCCTGCGGGGTGCAGGCTTGTGGGCGTGGAGATTACCGACGACGCGATCGAACTTCCCCGGTTCAAGCATCCCACGCGGGCGGCTTATGTGTTCGGTTCGGAACGCATGTCGCTTTCGCCACAAACGCTGTCGCGCTGCGAATTCGTGGTGAAGATACCGACGCGGTTTTCGATCAACGTCGGCATGGCGGGCGCGATTGTTTTGTATGACCGGCTTTTGAGTCTAGGCGGATATCCGGCCCGGCCGATTCAAACGGGCGGCAAGAACGACGAGATACCGCCGGTGCACAAATGGGGAGCGCCGTTGGCGCGGACGGGAAGGTGACTGCCCCCTCCGCCCTCGCTTCGCGAGGGGGCACCTCCCCCGCGAAGTGCGGGGGAGGAAAATTGTGTGCTGTCATTCCTCCCCCGCTTGCGGGGGAGGGGGACCGCCGAAGGCGGTGGAGAGGGGCAGTGTTATTCCAATGTCCCATCCAGAAAATCGAACACGCTTGCCTTGAACAGCGCATGTGCGATGGCCGAGAAGTGATCGCAGCCGGGCAGGGTGACGGATTTCGCGTTGGGCATGGCGCGCGCCAGTTCGGCGGGATCGCCTGCCAGCACGTCGTGGCTTCCGGCGACCACGAGCGTTTCGTTGGCGATCTGCGAAACCATATCGCGAGTGAAAGGCGAATAAGGGGCGCGCGTGAGGGCCGCGAGCGCAAGACGGTCTTCGCCTTGTTCGTCGGCGAATTGACGGAAGCTTTTGAGAAGCGGTTCGGTGATGTCGTCGATTTTTTCCGCTTCCATCGCTGCGGCCATGGGATTTCCCGCAAGCGGCGGCTCGAACAACCTTCCGCCGATACCCCCTAGAATAAGAAGATCGACACGTTTGGGATCGGCAAGTGCCGCGCCCATCGCGATGCGCGTGCCCATCGAGAAGCCCATCACATCGGCTTTCTCGATGTTCAAATGGTCGAGCAGGGCGAACACGTCGCCTACCAGCTTCTCGCGCGCGTAGTCTTCAGCTTCGTGCGGTTTGCTGCTTTCACCGTGGCCGCGCATGTCGGGCGCGATGAAGCGGATGTTCTTGCGTTCGAAGGCGCCATACCAGCCGAGGCGGCGCCAGTTCTCGTTGCGATTGGAGGCGAAGCCGTGCAGCAGCACGATGGGGCGGCCGCCCTCGCGCGGGCCTATGTCGTCATAGGCGATGGTGACATTGCCGGAAGTGAATGTGGCCATGCCCTCTGGTTAATGCCAGCGGGCCCATGCCGCAAGCGGGTCAGACAGCGGCGCCGAGGAATTCCTGCACAAAGGCTGTGCCGGGCGCGCGCTTGACGGTCTCGGGCTGGCCGTATTGTTCAATGCGGCCCTGGTTCATCACCGCCACGAGATCTGCGACCGCGAAGGCTTCTTCCTGGTCGTGGGTCACGAAGACGGTGGTGATGCCCATACGGTTGTGCAGTTCGCGCAACCAGATGCGCAATTCCTTGCGCACCTTGGCGTCGAGCGCGCCGAACGGTTCGTCGAGCAGCAACATGCGCGGTTCGATGGCGAGCGCGCGTGCCAGCGCCACGCGCTGGCGCTGGCCGCCGGAGAGTTGACTCGGATAACGGTCGCCCAATCCATCGAGCTGCACCAGTGCCAGCAATTCCTTCACGCGCAGCGCGATGTCGGCCCTGCTGGGGCGCGAGCGGCGCGGACGAACTTCCAGACCGAAGGCGATGTTCTTGGCGACGGTCATGTGACGGAAAAGGGCGTAGTGCTGGAACACAAAGCCTGCCCTGCGTTCGCGCGCGGGCACGCCGAGCCAGTTGACATCGGCGAAGCGCACCGAGCCGGTGTCGGCGAAATCGAGACCGCCAAGGATGCGCAGCAGGGTCGTCTTGCCGGAACCGGAGGGGCCGAGAAGTGCAACGAACGCGCCTTGCGGTGCTGTGAGGCTGACGCCCTGCAACGCCGCTGCGCCGCCCCGGAAGCGTTTGGTCACGGAATCGATAACGAGTGACATGAAAATCTCCGTCAGTGGCGATGCACGGCCGCGATCTCGTCCGCGTACCGCCATTCGAGAAAGGATTTGAGGGTCAAGGTGACAAGAGCCAGCAACGCCAGCACGGAGGCGACGGCGAATGCGGCGACGAATTGATAATCGTTGTAGAGAACTTCGACATGCAGCGGCATGGTGTTGGTTTGGCCGCGGATGTGTCCGCTCACCACCGACACGGCGCCGAATTCGCCCATTGCGCGCGCATTGCAGAGAAGAACACCGTAAAGCAGGCCCCATTTGATGCTCGGCAAGGTGACGCGGAAGAAGGTCTTCCATCCCGATGCGCCAAGCGACATGGCGGCTTCTTCTTCGTCGCGGCCCTGATCGGTCATCAAAGGGATGAGTTCGCGCGCGACGAAAGGGAAGGTGACGAACATCGTGGCGAGCACGATGCCGGGCAATGCGAAGATGATCTTGATGTCGTGTTCACGCAGCCAGGGGCCGAGCCAGCCCTGGAGGCCGAAAATCAGCACGTAGATGAGGCCCGAGATCACTGGAGAAACGGAGAAAGGCAGATCGATGAAGGAGGTGAGGAGGCTTTTGCCGCGGAAGTCGTATTTGGAAACGGCCCATGCGGCTGCGACACCGAACACGGTGTTCAACGGTACCGCGATGAGCGCGGTGATGACCGTGAGCTTGATGGAGGAGATTGCATCCGGATCGCCCAATGCCTCCCATGCTGCGCCGACGCCTTTTTCGAGCGCCGCGGAGAACACGGTGACGAGAGGCAAGAGCAGAAACAAAACGACAAAGACGATGGTGACGCCCACAAGCGCCCAGCGCGCCAACGGATGGTCTTCGGTGGGTCCGCGCATCAGCGTCTCCCGGCGGTCCAGACCTGCAGCGCGTTGAGCGCGAGCAGGATCAGGAAGGAAGCGGCAAGCATCACCACGCCGATGGCGGCAGCCCCCGCATAATCGAATTGTTCCAGCTTGATGATGATGAGCAGCGGCGCGATCTCCGATTTCATCGGGAGGTTGCCCGCGATGAAGATCACAGAACCGTATTCGCCGACAGCACGCGCGAAGGCGAGCGCGCCGCCTGTGATGAGCGCAGGCGCGAGTGCGGGAAACACAACCCGGCGAAAGGTTTGGAAGCGGCCCGCACCCAAGGTGGCGGCGGCTTCTTCCGGTTCGCGGCCGAATTCGGCGAGAACAGGCTGCAACGTTCGTACGACAAAGGGCAGGCCGATGAATGTCAGCGCCACCACCACACCCAGCGGCGTGTAGGCCACCTTGATGCCGAGCGGCAAAAGCAATTCGCCGATCCAGCCGTTCTGTGCGTAGAGCGTGCAGAGCGCGATGCCGGCGACGGAGGTCGGAAGTGCGAAGGGCAGGTCGATCAGTGCGTCGATCAGGCGGTGGCCGGGGAAACGGTAACGCGTCAGCGCCCAGGCGACGAGCAGGCCGAAGAATGTGTTCACAACCGCTGCGATGGCGGCTGCGCCGAATGAAAGCTTGAGAGCGGACAGCACGCGCGGCTCGGTGACTGCGCGCACGAAACCGTCAAAGCCCAATTCCCACGGGCGGATGATGAGCGCCGCCAGTGGGATCAGGACAACGACCGACAGATAGAACAAGGTGAAACCCAGCGAGAGCCCGAAGCCGGGGAGAGCGTTCTTGCGCTTCCAGCTCCCGCTGAGTGTGAGGGTCGCCATGATCACTGACCCGGTTTGTAGATCTGGTCGAAGACGCCGCCGTCGGCGAAGTGGACGGCCTGGGCCTTGGCCCAGTCACCGAACTCTTCGCCGAAATCGTAGAGCTTGATGTCGGGAAAATCCTTGGCGTGCGCGGCCAGAATGGCTTTGTCGCGCGGACGATAGAAGTTCTGCGCTTCGATCTCCTGCGCCTCCTTTGTATAAAGGAATTTCAGATAGGCCTCCGCGACATTGCGGGTGCCGTGCTTGTCCACGTTCTTGTCGACAAGCGCGACGGGCGGTTCAGCCAGGATGGAAGATGGCGGATAGACGATATCGAATTTGTCGGCGCCGAATTCGGCCAGCGACAGATGCGCTTCGTTTTCCCAGGAGAGCAGAACGTCACCCAATCCGCGTTGCGCAAAAGTGGTCGTCGAGCCGCGCGCACCGCTGTCGAGCACCGGAACGTGCTTGTAGAGATTGGCGACAAAGGCTTTTGCCTTCTCCGCGTTGCCGCCGGGGCGATGCAGCGCCCACACCCAGGCGCCGAGATAGGCCCAGCGCGCGCCGCCGGAGGTTTTCGGATTGGGCGTGATGACCTGAATACCAGGCTTCACCAGATCGCCCCAATCCTTGATCTTCCACGGATTGCCCTTGCGTACCAGGAACACAATGGTCGAGGTGTAGGGCGTGGAATTCTGAGGCAAACGCTTCTGCCAGTCAGCGGGAAGAAGCTTTGCATTCTTGGCAATCGCGTCGATGTCGGCCGCAAGCGCCAGCGTCACGACATCGGCGTCGAGGCCGTCGATCACGGCGCGGGCCTGTTTGCCGGAGCCGCCGTGACTCTGACTGATATCGATGGTTTGGCCGGTTTTCTTTTTCCAGTCGGCAACGAAGGCCTTGTTGATGTTGACGTAAAGTTCGCGCGTGGGGTCGTAGCTGACGTTCAGCAACTTGACGTCGGCGGCTTGTGCGGCGCTCGCAAACGCGATGCTCGCGGTCACAATGAGGGCGGTCAGGCGTTTCATGGTCTGATCTCCTGTCTGATTAGAGGGAAAGTTGCGCACGCAACGCGACGGTATCGAGCTTGGCGCCGATGTCTGCGCCTGCCGTATTCAACCGGGACACGTTGGTATGCTGGTAGTCGAGCAAAAAGCGGATGGCGTTGTTGGGATACCAGTTGAGACCAACTGTCCAAATGTTCTGGCGGCCACCGCGGACACCACCCGCGGGTGCATGGAATCCTGCAAACCCGGCGTTGTCGTTGAGGTCGAGAACGCTGTACCGGGCGGCCAGTTCCCACGCACCGATACCGGCGGTGTCGAATGAGAGCGGATCGGCCGGTGACGGCAGGCCGTAAGCCGCCTTGTCCGCCTTGTAGGGTTTGGCTTCGCCGGTGAGCACCCAGCTTGCCTGCGCGTACCAGCCGTTGAACGACGGATTGGGCAGGATGCTATTGCGGCGCGCGATAGTGTAGCCGTAATAGCCGCCCTGCGCATATAGATTTTGCCAGTTACCCGCAGCTTCGACACCCCATTCCCAAACATGATCGGCGTCGATCGTGCCGGTGTCGATCAGGCGGATATTGTTGCTGTCGACATTCAGTTCGGGACGCTCGCGCAGACGAAACGCAGAGGGCGAATTCGGGTACGCCGCCGTGTCGGCCAAGTTGAACACATAGCTTGTGTCGCCGCCGATGGCGAAATTGGCATCCGGCGTTTTGATGAAACGGTAGGCAAGGCGGCCGACGAGCGCCTGCTGTTCGTCGAACACCGCGGAATCGCCAACGACGCCGCCGGTGTAGGACAACGCGGCGAAATAATTATCGTCATAGGCGAATACCGTTGCGGCGTCGCGTCCGTCTGCGGCCGCAATGCTGCGTGCGACGTCTGTCGGCTGGGCGCGTTCGAGGAACAGGAGATCGGACGCAGAGGTCTGGTCTTCAAAACCTTCGGGCGGTGCATAGGCGCCGAGCCTGATATGCACCGGACCCAGGCCATCATATTGGATGAAGGCGCTGGAGATGGTCGAAGCTTCGACACCCGAACCGCCAAAGTCGTAGATGAATTCGTAAGACCAATCCTTGAACAGCGTGCCGCTGGCGCCGAAACGGGCGCGGCGGAAATTGTTGCCGCTGGAGAAATCGGTGTTGGCGACAGGAACGGTGCTCTGGCCGTAATAGGCCGTGTCGTATTGCACGAGCGTGCGCAGCGAGACGCTGAAATTGCCGTCGCCCGTTGCGAAGGTGGGGCGGCCGTTCTTCAGCGAAATTTGCACATCGTTGGCGCGTTGCGCCTGGATGTCGGCATATTGGGCGCTGGTGCTGCGCTTGAGATCTGCGATGGCCGCCTGCGCATCGGGTTCTTCGGCCTTCCGCGCTTCATCGTCTGCGCGTTGTTGTTTTAGTTCTTGGATCTCGGCGTTCAGTTGCTGCACTTGCTGTTGCAGCGCGTCGAGTTTTGTGTCGCCGTTCTTTGCGGCGGCCTGTGCGTGAGGCGCAAAGGCCAAAGACGCAGCGCCCGCAAGCAAAGCGGCGCGCAAACCGTTCAAGCGAAATGTCATTCCCCTCATCCCTCGATGGAAAGTTCTCTCAACGCGGCTGTTTTACAACCGCGGGAGAACGTTCTTAGATATACTCTATAGAGTCAATAGGGATTTAGTAGTATTCGGCCGCAAGCTGAGGATGTCAAATATTATACTGTAATTTCATATGGTTAGATCGCGCGTGATTTTTTGATTTGTGCGGCAGCCGCCGCCAGAGTGCGCGATTCGAGGACCGATGCGGTCGCATCTCTTGCGGCCAGAAGCACCTTGCGAATGGGGCAAATGGATTCGTCGAAGCAGTCTTCACATTTCTGATAGGCGGTGACACTGACACATGGGCTCAGCGCGAGAGGGCCATCGGTGACGCGGATTATATCGGCGAAGGTTATCTCTTTCGCCGGTTTTCCGAGTTGATAGCCGCCTTGCCGTCCGCGCGTGGAGCGCACAATTCCGCGTTTTTTCAATTCCAGCAGAATCTGTTCGAGGAATTTTCGCGGCACATCCGCTTCGGCGGCGATATCGGCGATCATCACGGGGTCGCGGTCGTTCTTTTCCGCCAGAACAATCAGCGCGCGCAGCGCATAGCGGGCCTTTTGGGAAAGCACCACAGAAACCCTGTTAAATCCATCGGGTATATCGGCTTGGAAACGCGGTACGTCAAGCGGCGGGCTGGGGGCGTCCGGCTGCAACCGGTCAAGCCGGTGACTATATGCAATAATCGGAGGAGCCCGCCGATCCCGGCGGACAAACGCAAGGAAATTTCATGGTCGCTTTTCTGCGCTGGTTGCGGTCGATCCTGTTTGGCGCCCTCAACGGCCTAGCCAAGGTCGCGTTGGCCCTTGTCCTGATCCTGGTGGTCCTGCTTCTCGTCGGCCTCGTCCGGGGAGATGGGCTGCCGCGCAACATGGTCCTTACGCTGGACCTGAGGAAGCCGGTCGCCGATTCCGCGCGGCCCACGCCCTTCGATATCGGCAGGCGCAATCCAACCGTGATGGATATCGAGACGGCCCTCGACGAGGCGGGGCGGGACGCCCGCGTGAAGGGGCTGATCGTCCAGTTGGGCAACGGCGCGATTTCGACGGCACAGGCCGAAGAGCTGGGCGCAGCCTTTGCGCGCTTCCGCGCCAAGGGCAAGTTCGTGACGGCCTATTCGCACGGCTTCCTGTCGACGGGATTGGGCGACTATCTGCTGGCGACCTCGGCCAACGAGATCTGGATGCAGCCGCACAGCACCTTTAGCCCGGCAGGCGCCGGCGCAGGCGAGGTGTTCCTGAGGGGGCTGCTCGACAAGATCCAGGCCGAGCCCCAGATCGTGAAGCGCGCCGAGTACAAGAGCGCCGCCGACACCTTCATGGAGAAATCCATGACCGACAAGGATCGCGAGCAACTGACCGCGCTTCTGCAATCGGTCTACAACTCGGCAACCGCGGGCGTGGCCGCGGCGCGCAAATTGCCGACGCAGTTGATCGTGTCGTCGCTCGACAAGAGCCCGCAATTCGCGGAAGCGGCACAGAAGGAAGGGCTGATCGACAAGCTCGCTTATGACGACGACGCGGAATTCGCCGCGCTGAAGAAAGCGGGGCAGGGCGCCAAGAAAGTGGCGCTGGGCAAGTTCCTCGAGGCGCGCGAAGGTTCGAGCGTCTATTCGGGCGGGCCGAAGGTCGCCTTGATTCAGGCGGCGGGCGAGATCGTGGACGGAACGGCGGCAGGCGGCGGATTGTTCGGCGGGGCCGATGTGATCGCCAGCGACGACATGGCCAAGACGATCCGGGATGCGACCTATGACAAGGACGTTAAAGCGATCGTCCTGCGCGTGGATTCGCCCGGGGGATCGGTTTCGGCGTCGGAGCAGATTCTCGACGCGCTGAAGAAGGCGCAGAAGAACGGCAAGCCCGTGGTGGTGAGCATGGGCGGCGTGGCGGCTTCGGGCGGTTATTTCATTTCGGCGTATGCCAACAAGATCGTGGCGCAGCCGGGCACGATCACCGGCTCCATCGGCGTGCTGACCGGCAAGGTGGCGTTCGGCAAATCATTGGGCCTGATCGGCGTGACGGGCGAACAGATTGGCGTGGGCAAGAACGCGCTGTTCGACTCGCCGCTGCAGCCATTCACGCCGGATCAACTCGCCAATCTCAACGCGCAAGCCGACGCGATTTATGCCGACTTCAAGGAAAAGGTTGCCGTCGGCCGCAAGCTGCCGCTCGCCACGGTGGACGAGATCGCCAAGGGGCGTGTCTGGAGCGGGGCGGACGCGAAAGGAAAAGGCCTTGTGGACGAGTTGGGTGGCGTTTGGGAAGCCGGAGACACCGCGCGCAAGCTCGCCAAGATGGATACGAAACAGCCGCTCGTCTTCAAGCGCTATCCGCGCGAGAAGGGCTTCTTCGATGCGATGAACGAATTGTTCGGGTCGACCGAGGCCGGCGCGGAGGCGATGGAAGGACTGGTGCGCATCGTCAACCTGCCGCCGATCCGCGCCACCTTGGAGGCGATGCAAAGCCTGCCGAAGGGCGGAGTGGAGTTGCGAGCGCCCAACCTGCCGCAACCCTGAACGAAGCGGCGATCCGTCCAAAGAAAAACGGCGGCCTTTCGGGCCGCCGTTTTCGTTTTCCGTGACGGTGAAGCTTAGAGCTTCAGGTTGACGCCGCCATAGATGAAGAGACCGATTGGGTCATATACGTCGGTGATAGTGCCGGTACCCGTCGTATCGAAGATGCCGATGAAGGTTTCAGGCGGACGGACATCGAACAGATTGTTCGCGCCGACATACACCTGAGCCTGCTCCGTCACGTCATACGACACGTTGATATCGGTATACCACACGGCCGGCAGTCGATTGCCTTCCAGCTCCGTGGTGTTGGCCGGAGGAGACAGAGCAGCCTCCTTCGAGACATAGGCCGGACCGATGTAACGTAGGGCAGGTGACACTTCCAACGGACCGTTGGTGTAGGTCATCCGAAGCAGACCGCGCCACATCTCCTGACCGGCATCGCCTGCACTCTTGATGACCGACGTGCCCGGAAGTCCTGGATCGGTATCATAGTGAGAGATGTAGGTCGTGTTCAGCACAAACGAGAAGCTGCCCGCGTCCCTGAGGGAGTCGTCGAAATCACCCAGATCGAACGCGTAGGTGATTGTCGTGTCGACACCCGAAGTCTTGATTGAACCCAAGTTGAACGTTGGGAAGTTGATCTGTTTGATGATCGGACCAAGGATAGGGTCATGCTGCCGAATGATTTGCTGGCAGAAAACGTTTGACGCAAAGTCCGCCGGATTAGACTCGTAGCACGCTTGTTGCGTCACGTTTGGATCCAGACCGCCGATATAGCCGTGGATACGGATATCGTAGTAGTCCGATGTCAACTGGAAGCCTTGCAACCAGCTTGGCGTATACACAAGACCAGCCGTGAACGTGTAGGCCGTTTCCGGCTTCAAGTTCGCATTGCCGGATGTGTAACCGCCGACACCCTGACGTGCAGCCTGCCCCAAGGCGGCCTGAAGGCTGCCTGGAGGACCGGTGTAGATCGGGTTCGCCGGTTCGCCAACGCTTGGCGGCGGCAACTGATTTATCTGATTGGCGCAGTTCTGAATCACATTTGCGTCGGTGGGCGCCGTGCAAAGATCACCAGCAATGCCGGGGAATGTCTGCGCCTTCGGCGTGAACAATTCGGCGATGTTTGGAGCACGCGTCGCCGAAGCTTCCGATCCGCGGAATTTCAGATCGCCACTGACCTGCCACGTTGCGCCGTATTTCCAGCTCGTTGCGCCGCCTGCCGTACTATAGTGAGCGTAGCGCACCGCGCCGTTCAATTCGACATACTCTGCAAACGGCAGATCCTTCAGCACGGGCAGAAGGCCTTCGCCGAAGACTTCCTTCACGTCAAAAGCGCCGTTCGTCGCCGGAATCTGGTTGCCGGCCACCGTACCTGCTTGCGTTGCAGCGTCAGGCACGAATCTCGCGGATTCATTGCGATATTCGGCACCGAGAGCGACCTTCACCGCACCTGCCGGTAAAGTGAAGACCGAGCCGTTGGCCTGAACCGTGGCAACCTGTTCGATTGCCTGGCTCTGCAATGTCACCAGGGAGCCGACATAGGCTGCAGCCTGAGGCGTGATGCTGTTTGCACCGAACAGGTTGATCGGTACGCAGCCGGCGGCCTGTGCAGTGGGGTCTTCGCAAACATAGTTGGTACCGCCGACATTCACGTACGGGACACCAGCTGCGATTTCTGCTGGTGTTGCTACGGCTGTAAACAGCGCGTTCTGCATCTTGATCTTGTCGTAGTAGCCGCCGTTTGTCTGGCTTTCAGCCGTGCGGCCCCAAACCCAAGATGCGCTCCAGTGCCAATCTTCCAAGAACGTGCCGTTCTTCAAGCTACCGAAGTCGCCTTCGAAGCCAAGTGCGACGCGCGCCATATCGCGGTCGACGCGACCGGTACGGTCGCCCAGATCGGCAAAGCGACGATAGAAGAACAAGCCGTCTTGTGTGCCGGTCGGCGCCGGAATACCGGCGGCAACCGCGAACGGGTTATCGTCGTGCCCTGGTGTATTGTACGGAATAATAATGCCCGTACCACCAGCAGCTGTTGGCTTACTCAAGCCGTCTTCCGAAGAACCAGGATATGGCTCCAACTGCTGCGAAGACGAGGTGTAGGCGTAAGCACCTTCGACAAAGAAACGCAGCCACGGCGCAACATCCACATGTCCGGTCTCGGCAATGGTTCGGCGAATGACGGGCACTTGTATGTAACGGTTCGGGTTGCGGTCGAAGCCATTGACTGGCGTACTGAAGGCGCTGCCATCAGGGTTCATGCTACCGCCCGTCGCCAAATCTTGGCCCAGCGTATTTGGGGCCGCGTAGCGGAAGCGTCCACCCAACCCAAACGAGCTGTATGCCGAGCCGCCGGTAAGGAAGCAGTCCTGCGTGCCGTAACAGGGGAAGAGGCCTGGAATGTGGGTAGCGTCGGTCTGTGTAAGGTCGCGGTCGCCGGAGAGAATCTTCTGCGAGTCTTCATAGGACATCACGACCGTGACGTTGCCTTTGCCCTCGAGGAAGTTGCCACCGACCATCAGCGTGCCGTAGGCATCGCCGCCGTCGCCGCGCGATGTGCCGCCGTATTGAGCAGTCGCGTTGATGCCCTCGAAGTCCTGCTTGAGGATGATGTTCACGACACCGGCAATAGCATCCGAACCATAGGCCGCGGAGGCGCCGCCCGTCGTGGTTTCAACGCGGTCGATGAGCTGCGTCGGGATGGTGTTCAGGTCG
>DASZYI010000006.1:0-9234 GCA_035545475.1 Rhizomicrobium sp. | reverse complement strand
GAGAGGCCAGCCACGTCGCTGTGGCTGGCCTTTTTCGTGGGCAACGGAAAGTTCCGGCCTGCGATCCAAAGCTGTTTGGGCTGGCTATGTTGCACGTCGCTCCTGCCCCGGATAAGAGCGTTAACGAGCTCAAACCACACCAGCCAGTGTCAGATCCAGGTTCCGATAAAAGGGGATCGGCCAGACGGCGGACGGTCCTCGCCGGGAAAATCGTATATGGGAATGGCGCCTTTTCGACGCCGTGCACCATCCGTGACATCGCGGATGGGGGTGCGCGCGTGAAACTGACCTCACCACATATATCGCTTCCTGCCACAGTGATGCTGATCGACGTCCGGCAAGGCGCGGCGTATGTGTCGGAAGTGGCCTGGGACCGCCCCCCGGAGTACGGCCTTCGCTTCACCGCCCGTTACGACATGAACGCCTTGCCGACCGAACACGCCTATCTTCGCCGCATCTGGGTGGATGCGAGCGTCCGGTAGGCTTGCCTCGACATCATTCCGTCGTTGAAATTACATAGCGCCCTGACGCGTTGCGGCTTGGGGCAAGGGATGTTGGGACTACTCGTCGAGACGTTCGGCAATTTCGTTCGCGAAATTCATATTCCGCCGGAAGCTCTGGAAGCGCAGGTCGGGTTTCCGGCCGATCTTCACGATCTGCGTGAAGCGGTTGGCCATCATCTTATCCCGCTACTGCTGTTGGCACGCACCGATCGCAATTTCGTGCCCAGCGAATTCGACGTGATCGTCACCCATTGCCTCACCTTTGCGGAACAGCGCGGCGTGGCTTGCAGCGGCGCGCGGGCGGCAGCCTTCCGCGATTATGTCGACACATTCCGGCCTTCGCTGATGCAACTCGATCCGGCGCTCGAACGGCTCGGCAAATGCGAGCATGGAGAGTTTGCGTGCCTGGTTGAGGCCGCGCAGAAACTTGTCGCGGCGGACGGGGTTTCGCGGCCGGAAGAGGTTCAGTTCCTGGCGCGGCTTCAAGGCGAACTCGACAAATTGACGCAAAGCGGTTCGACGCTCACTGCCTCGTAGCGTGCTCTACGGTTTGCCCGCGGCCGAAGCACTTTATAGAAGCAAGAAAATTATATCGTATCCGCCGCGATATTAACCATACGCGGCAAAAGCAGATGCTTTCAACCGAGCATTCGGTTTGATTGCACCGTGGAAAATTACCGTGTGTGCGTATCGTGAAAGTTAATCTGCCTGCGTTCTGTGGCTCTCTTCTTGCGGCATCGCTATTCGCTCTTGGCGCTGTGGCGCCGACCAATGCCATGGCGGACGCCATGCATGGCTTTTGTGTCGCGCCTGTGTCCTGCAGCGACAACGGCTCCATCACGCCAGTGGACAATTCCTCTCCGGATTTCGGTTTCAAGGCCAGCCCGAACAGCGGCACGGTCAACGATTTCGATCTGGTCGTGCTGATTCCCAACAGCGTCGCCGGCGCTTTTGCGGAGACCATCAACGTAACGGGCATCAATACCGGCTATTCGCTCCCGGTGAATCTGACGCTCGTCAGTTCGACCGCCTGGAACAGCGGGCAATTGGATGCTTTCCTGGGGCTGTCAGCCTCCCCCTCCAATCCCATCGGAGCGTTCCTGCCTTTGACGCAGGCGATTGCGCCCGCCGCTACCGGTTATGCGGTCTACAGTTTCGATTTCGGCTCGGTCCATTTCAGCAACACAACCGATCCGATGTTCACCACCCTGTTCGATTTTCCTGCCGGCACAATCATCACCGCCTATGCCGGTACGGATACGTGCGGCTATAAGAAGATCAACAGGGTCCAGACGTGGGTCTGCACAAAAACGCGCACCGCGACGGCCAACAGCAGCTCCTTCATCATCACAACCACGACAAGGGCGCCCGAACCGGCCTCTCTTGCACTCGTTGGCGCGGGTTTGGCTGGACTAGGTTTCGTGCGGCGTAGAAAAGCGGCCCAGACCGCCGCGTAATCGCGAAAAGGTCAGCGTTTTTTTTGCCGCTCCGGCTTCGGTATATCGGCAGGCTTTGGCAGGCGCGGTTTCTCGGCGAACGCCTCCTTGCTGCCGAACATGCGGCGCAGGACGACGCCCGGTTTCGACCGGGCCAGCCGGATGATCTCGTCGTCGCCCACGACCGAGGCCATGCCTTTCTGAAAAAGGTTCTGGTGCACGCCCCAGGCTTCCAGCGCCTCCTTTTGCGAAGGCGCCGCAACGATGGCGTCGTAAAAGCCGAGATGGGTACGATAGACCTTAAGCTTCCGGGGCATGGGAAACGCTCTTGCTTGCGTCATGCGAACGTCCGAAGCGGCTGTCGGATCCGAGTGCGGCCTGGAATGCGCCGGTCATGGCCGCCAGATCGAGCAGATAGAGATAGCGATAGTCGCAAGCCAACGAAATGACGAAGAACGTCAGCGTGAATAGACCCGCGCCGACAAGCAGCCACGCGATGGCGAGGTCGGCGGGCGCGCCGCGGCGGAACAGAACGATTCCCATGACAAGGGCGAGAACGGCAAAGAAGGCGTGCGAGAAAACCGGCGTGCCGGCGAAACGGCGGGCATATGTTTCGATGGTTTCGTCGCGCGCATCATAGCGCGCTGCGATGCCGAGCGAATGCAGGATGCGTTCGGGCCCGTCGAAACCGACGACGAAGGGCACGCATTTCTCAAGGTCGGGTGTGAGGAAAGTCCAGCGGAAGATGGCCGCCCGGACTTTCAGATAAAGCAACGGATAATGGAGGATGAGATCGCGCCATTGCGCAGCCATCAACAGCGGCGATGCGGTATCGCGAGCGGATTCCAGCGCCGGCGATTTCTGCATCGTGTCGACGCGTTCCGGCGTGAATAGGCGCGCGCCGTCTTTTCGTATCAGGCGTTCGAAGGCCGGGTCGTCCCGATGGAGTGCAGCAAGCGGCAAGGCAGAATTGGCCGCCGTGGCGCCCGCGAGATCGTAAAGCTGGAGCATCTTGATCTCGTCCACCCTGCCCTTGCCGCCATCGGCGTTCGACAAAAGCGCGGTCATCGCGACGGCGATGATGAAAAGCATTGCTGCGAGAAATGCGCCGCCATAAGCCATCGGGGATTTGGCGTGTGCACGCGCAATGAAAGAAAATGCGGCCGCGCCAGCCAACGACACAACGATGCCGTTCTGGCGCGCGAGCGCCGCAAGCGTGAGAAAGATCAGCGCCAATACGATAAAGACCGCGCGCAGCCCGCGACGCTCCCAGCGGGCGGCGGCAACGGCAAGGCTGGCAAAGCCCGCGACCGATGCCTGAACGAACAATACGTCCTTCCACACAATGGCCGGATAGAGAAGAAATTGCGGCGTCAGCGCACACGCGATCAGCACGGGAACGGCAAGCCAACTCACTTGCCGCCGAATCCGCACCAGCAAGAGAAGAGACCCGAACAAAAGCGTCGCATCGAACACGGCGAACAGGGCGCCGCCACGCAGGATCGAATCCGCCAGGCCCAACAACCACGACATCACGGGCGGATGCCAGCTTTCGTATCGTCCCGTGCGGCCTTCAAGAAGCTGGATGACGCTGTCGGTCGAAAAATGTCCCGGCCAGTTGAGTGCGATCACTCCGAGCCACAGCGCGATCAAAAGCGCGGTGACAGCGGTTTTCGCCGGAAAGGATCGTGTCATCCGCCCCCCGGCAGTTGGTCAGCCCTGCAGATCCTGCTTCTTCTGGAGATATTCCTCGCGCTGGATTTCGCCTCTGGCGTAACGCTCTTCGAGAATTTGAAGCGCCTGGCTACGGGCAGCGAAATCGGGATAAGGCGGATGACGCCGGCGCAGCAACGAAACCACCAGCACGATGATCGCAATGGTGAAGATGAGCGACATCAGTCCGTGGAACGGAAACCACCACCATCCCCACCATGGGGTCGAATAAGACCAGTGCCAGAACATGGAGGCCTCCGCGCTGCGGCATCTCCTATCAAAGATAGGATGCGCCAGACGGTTGCGCCATGGACCGGGTGGATGAAAAAACGCCTCAGCGGCCGTGCCACGCCATGCAGTCCCTATAGGTCGACTGGTAGATTTGCTGCTGCTCGGCCGAACCGGCACTGACGTAAAGCGCCATCACCGCATCGTCGGCACGTTCGGCCGCCACACGCCGGCAGTTATGGTCTGCCGGCGAATCGCGTTCGACTTCCTGCGCCGGCTGTGGCGCCGGATCGGAAAACATCCGTTCGTAAGTGGAACAACCTGCCAATGGTAGGAACAAGGCTATGAACGCACCGATACGCCAAGACATTCGCTCTCCTGCCCCCCGGCGAGAGTCACGGCCATCAGATTATCAATTTTATGATCCAAAGAAATAGTTCGAAGTAATTATGTTACAACCGACAGTTATGGATGGGTTGTATATGCCACCCGCCAGACCGTGGCTGCCTTGTCGTCGGCGAACAGAAGGCTCCCGTCTTTTGCGACGGCGAGTTGCGAAGGCGTACCCCAAACCGCAAGCCGGATGACTCCCGCGCTCGAAAAGCCCGTGACGAAATCCTCATAGCCGCCGACCGGTTTTTTGTTTTTGAATTTCACGCGGACGATTTTGTAGCCGTCCGGTTTGTCGTAGGGCCCGGAGCCGTGAAACGCCACGAAAGCGTCGCCGCGGTATTCCGGCGGAAACTGTTTGCCGGTGTAGAACACCAGTCCCAGCGGCGCGGAATGCGCTTCGAACAACACATCCGGCTTCTTTGTGCCGGCCACGAGCTTCGGATGCAGCTTGCCGAATTGCGGATCGGGGTTCGGTCCCGAATAAGCATAGGGCCAGCCGAAGAAATCGCCGGCACGCGCGTGGGCGAGATAATCGGGCGGCAAGCGCGCGCCCAAAGCGTCGCGTTCGTTGACTGTGATCCAAAGATCGTCCGTACCCGGATAGAACGCCAACCCCTCGACGTTGCGCAGCCCGGTGGCGAACGGCGTCATGGAGCCGTCTGCGTTGACGAGCTGGATGCTCGCATCCGTCCCGATCGCCTCGGAGACATCGTTGCGCCCGCCGATGGCGAGATAGATCTGTCCTTTGGAATCGATCGCGATGTCGCGCGTGTGATGCCAGCCGTCGGGCCGAAGATCGGGCGCCAGCGTGACGCGCTGGAACGAAGCGGCTGGAGCATTGTCGCGCCCGGCATATTGCGTGCGCCAAACCGCGATGAGGTCGGAGATATAAAGCTGTCCGCCATGGATCGCGATGCCGTGCGGATCGTGAAATCCTTCGGCGAAGTTCTTGATCTCATCGGCCTTGCCGTCGCCATCGGTGTCTCGCAGGCGAAGCACGCTGCCCGGACCTTCCTCCACCACGAAAACATCGCCATTTGGTGCGACCGCAAGCGAACGCGGATGCTTCAGGTGCGATGCAAAGGGGGCGATGGAGAATCCTTTCGGCACCAACGGAAGGCTCGCCGCCGGCGGGCTGATAAAAGCGGGCTCGATGTCGTTGGGATGGGTGGTGCCCGGTTTGGGCAACGTATCCGGCGAAACCTGGAAATGGTCGCCCGGCGCACACAGAGCCGGGATCGCCGTCAAACACCAGCACGCGAAACCAATGCCCCACAGGATGCGAAGCTGCGTCATCGCAAGTCCCCGGCCAGATCGGCGGCCAGTTTTCCATGTGCGAAAGACAATTTCCAGCAGGCGGTCAGCGGGTCGAAAGGTCGGCCAGCAACGGCGTCATATTCGCTTGGCGACCGACGGGTGCTGCGCGAAACGCGCGCGCTGCGGCCTTGGCGGAAGAAAGCTCGTTCGGATCGAGTTGCGTTTCGAGCACGTCGATACGCGCCTTCGACACCTCGTCGCCGTTGCGCGCGGCGATCGCGTACCATTTATAGGCGTCGGAGAGACTTTGCGGCACACCTGCGCCGCGTTCGTAAAGCACGGCCAGATCGAACTGCGAATCCACATAACCCATATTCGCCGCGCGCAGGAACCAGCTCGCGGCTTTTTCATAATCCTGCGTCGTGCCGCGGCCTTCGGCGTAGAAGACACCGAGATTGTGCATCGCCTTGCGGTTGCCTTGATCGGCGGCCGCTTCGTACCAATGCAGCGCCTGCGTTTCGTCCTGCACGACGCCCGCACCGCGCTGATAGAGCGTGCCCAGACGATATTGGGCGACGGGCTCCCCTGCCTTGGCCGCGCGTTCGAGCCAGCGCGCCGCGTCCTGTTCGCTGCGAGTAACGCCGTTACCGTCGAGATATTTGACGCCCAGTATCACGGCGGCTTTCGCGTTGCCGCCATTGGCCAGCGCTTCGAGGCGCTGCATCGGCGAAAGCTTCACCGGCGGCTTAACGACAGCGGCGGGTTCGGGCGCCGTGACCGCGACCGGCTTCGGCACCACCGCGTTAGGCGCAACAACGGCCACACGCTGCGGCGCTTGCGTCGCCGGCGGCATCGGCGCACCGAGATGGCCATGCCTCACATCGATGAAGCCTTCGCTCAGCGCGATCCCCATGGTGGCGAGGATCACCGCAACAGAAATCGCACCGATGCCGAACAATTGTGCGTTGCTCAGAAGATGCTTCCGCCTGCGGCGCTTGCGGACGGACGGCGTTGCGTTCTGTGAAGAGGTTTCACCGGCGAACTGGGGGCCTTGCGCATTGTGGTCGTCATTGGCGGTCTGGCTTTTCAGTTGCGAGCGCAGATCCCCGACGGGCTGCTGCTCCACAGACAGAGAGTCGACCTTGATCCCGTCATCGGTTGGAGGCGGGGTGACCTTCGGCGGTTCGGTCGGCGGGATTTCGATGCGCGTGAAGGCGGCCAGCATTTCGCCGCGCAGAGTCGTAGCGGTCTCGGAGATACGCTGGTCCGTGCGTTCAGCCCGCTGCACGAGATTCTCCAGGCTCGTCTCTGTGGTCTGGAAACTATCATTCGCGCCTTTGATGAATTTGTCGAATCGGTCTTCCAGTTCGGCCAGTGCCTTCTCGACCATGGTCATCCGGCGGTCGGCGCGGGCAAGGGCCTGGGCCGAACCCTCGCCCAGTTCCGTCTGGGGCAAGGTGAGGCGGTTGATGATCTCGGAAAGCTGTTGTGCCTCGCCTCTTTTCTTGGCGATGGCCGGCATCAGTTCCACAGGTTCGGGGGACGGCTGAAGGACGACCGCTTCGGTTTCCGGCATGGGGGTCTCCTCCGCCGGCCGCACGGGCTCGTGCCGGGGAACGATGGTGTCTGCGGGAAGATAGGGACGGTCGGGATGGTCGACCTTGTCGACCAGCGCTGAGACCAATTCGGCATGCGAGAGCGGCGCGGGTGCAGGCGACTTGTCGCCCGCCATGGAGCGGGCGGTATGAGCCAGATCGTCTGCCGCAAGCGCGACCAGCAATTCGTTCTTGTTGTGGAAATGCCCATACAGCGCGTTTCGCGCCACCGATGCCGCGCGCGCCACCGCACTGAGCGTGAACTTCTCCACGCCGTCCTGCGCGATCACATCCCGCGCCGAACTCAGGATTTCCGTGCGCTCTCCAGCGGTAAGCTCAACCGGCGCCGTACCGACGCCGTCTTCCGCTACAGGCGCTTCTCGCCCCGCACCCACCGACACCACCTGTTTTATCGTGAAGAGTGTCGGGGAAATGGGTGAACAATGGTTTGGTAAGGCTGGTAAACGACCCGTTTAGCAAGTCGGTCGGATTGTGCGCTATGCCGGGTTTGGCACAGCCGGACCGCGCGGATGGCGCGTGCGTTCCCAACGCGCCAGCATCGTCACGCCCAGGATCACGCCGACATACACGATCAGTTGCAATCCGTTGGGCTGGTCGGTGTAGCCGACGAGCGTGTGCAAGAGGCGGCCAAGCAGCGATCCCTCCGGCAGCACTGCCGAGGTGTTCCAGACCGCGGTCATCAGGAATTGCAGATAACCCGCCTGCTGGATGAACAACACGGCCTGCGCCGCCATGCCCGCCGCCAGCAGCGTGATAAGCCCCGATGTGACGCTGAACAGGCGATGCGCCGGAATGGCGAGCAATCCGAAATACATCAACGCCGAAATCGCAGCACCCGCAGCAAGCCCCAGGATGCCGCCGGACAGCATCGCAAGATTGGACGTGCCGCCCTGACTTGCGATGCCATAGAGAAACAGCACGACTTCCGAACCTTCGCGCAACACCGCGACACCTACGACAACCGAAAGCGCGGTCAGCGGACGTTCGCCCGAAGCAACTGCCGCGCCCACATTCTTCATGTCGCGCGCCATGGCGCGGCCGTGACCGGCCATCCAGACGTTGTGCCAGGTGAGCATCATCACCGCGAGCAACAGGATGCTGGCGTTGAACAGCTCCTGCCCTGCGCCTTCGAACAGGTCCGCGATCTGTCCGGCAAACGCCGCGACGACACATGCGCCGAGCACGCCCGCGATCACGCCATAGGCAACCCACCACGCGCGGCGCGGCACACCTTTGGTCGCGGCCATTACGATGCCGACGATCAAGCCCGCTTCGATGACTTCGCGGAAAACGATGACGAGTGCCGACAGCATGTTATTCCGCGATCACCACGCCTTGCGCCGTCTTGGCGTGGAATTCTCCCATGAACGGATAGCGGCCCGGCGCGAGCGGACGCAAGCGGATCTTGCCGGTTGCGCCTCCGGCGACGACTTTCTCCGTTTTTAGGGATTCGCTGTCGAATTCGTCGGCTGTCGCGTCCTCGTTCTTGAGGATGATGACGTTTGTCGTTCCCGCCTTGACCTTGATGGTCGACGGCGTGAAGCGGTGGTTCTTCAGGGTGAGGTTATATTCGGCGGCGGCTGCGGGAGCGGCCAGCGCAAGCACGAGCACAGCGGACAGAAAAAGCCTCATCGGACAGCCTCAGGGAACCGGCCGTACCATAGCCGCAACTCATTCTCATGTGCAAGAGTTTTAAGGTAAGGACGTTCCCCCCACCGCCCCCCCGCCCGCCATCGCTGACGCGATGTCGACCTCCCCGCGAGGGGGAGGTAAGTGAAAAAAAAGCGCATCCACCTGGATGCGCTTTCTTTCAAGGTCCGGGCCTTACATGGGCCAGGGAGGCATTTCGTCGTTTTCCTCTTTGAGCCAGTGAATCTGGCGGGCGACGTGATCGAGCTTGTGTTCGAGCCGGTCGCTGTCGCTTTCCATCAGTTCGCCGTCATTGGCGTCCTGCAGGCGCACCTGTTCTTCGTGAATCTGTTCGAGGTCATGGCGGACGTGCCTTGCTTCATCCGAACTCAGCGAACCGTCCTGCAGTCCGCGATCGACGCGTTCCTGCAGCCATTGTTCGCGATGGTTCAAATCCCA
>DASZYI010000005.1:0-44451 GCA_035545475.1 Rhizomicrobium sp. | reverse complement strand
GAACCAGCCGATACCCGTGACCGCCAGCGCAATCAGCGATGCCACCGCCAGTCCCGTCCCGAAGAAATGGATCCTCCGCGTCGCAGGCTTGCCGTGCTCGCGAAGATAATAAGGCCAGAAATCGCGATAGGTCGCGATCTTCGAATTGGAGAGATGATGGGCTTCGGCCATGGCGTCAGGCTACCTCAATATCGGTCATGGCGAAATCATCGCCCTTGTAGAGAAGTGGCACGCCCAATTCCTTTGCACAGGCATAGGCAAAGCAATCGCCCATGTTCAGACCCGCAGGATTGCGACCCTTTCCGAAACGGGAGAAGGCATTGAGTGCAATGGCCGATGTTTTGGCGCTTATCGCAACGACGTCGGTTCGCTTATCTTTGGTAAGCGTAGTTACTACTCGTTCGGCATCCTCGATTGAAATGCGCTGTGAGCGCGCTAGCCCAAGACTTGCCTCATAGATTGCCACCGGCGACGTGAAGCTCGCGGTCGCCCCGTCGAGCTTGGCGAGAAGCGCGGGGCCTTCTTTCTCGTTGGCGAGGATCGCGATGATGGCCGAGGCGTCTACAAACACCTAAACGTCGCCCGACAACTCGTCGAAGAACGCTTTGTCAGCTGGCAAACCGCCTGGCTTCGAAAGGCGCGCAACTTCGTCTTGAAGAGCCTTCACCCGTTCGAGGAAGGGTATTTTCTCCCGCTCGCGCTCGTACTCGCTCTCCACCGCCTCGCGAATGGTCTCCGTCAGAGACTTGCCCTTGATCTTGGCCAGCCGCCGAACGGCTTGGTCGGTCGCCGGGTCCTTCACATGGAATGCCATGGTCTACACCACGCCGTGTATACTTCTACACTAAAAAGTATACACCAAAGGCCCCCAGAGGGGAAACCCTCAGTTTTCCGGCCAATCCGGCATGGCCCGCAGCGCCGGTTTCTTGGATTGCATGGCCGATTTGGCGGCCTGGGGGCTCGGCATCGAGGCCACCGTGTCCTTCTTGGTCGCCTCCTTGGGGGGAGGCAGGCCGAGATCGGTGGCGAACAACTGGGTCACATAAACGGTGTCGCCGTTGATCGCACAGCCCACGCCCGTCCGGTTGTAGTCGGGGAAGGCGAGGTTTTGCCGGTGACTCTGGCTTGCGAGCCAGGTGTCGAGAAAGCGTTTGGCGAACGCGTTCACATCGACGCCGGATTGTTGGGTGTAGTGCTGCGCCGCCATGTTCACGCCCAGCAGCCCCTGAAACTTGGCGTCCTCATCCATCACCATCGAGGCCGAGGTCGTGCCGTCGGGCGCGCGGTCGGCGAAATAACCCTTCGCCGCCATGTCCACGCTGCGTTTGCGCGCCACGTCCATCAGGATCGGATCGAGCACTAACGGCTTCGCGGCGGGGTCGAGGACTTTACGCTCGCTCACCACCAGCGCGAACACGCGCTCTTCCAGCGGACGCATCTGCGTCGCCGGATCGACAACCGCGATTTGCGAAGTTTGCGGCCCGTGCCCGGCATATTGCCGTGTCGCACAACCTGCCGTGGCCGCCGCGATCAGCGGCAGCAAAACAAAAAGGCGCATCCCCCTCCGCAAGTTGGAGGGCGAATGCGCCTTTGTTTGTGTCCTCAATAGACCGGCCTCACGGCCTTCGTCCTACTGAAGGATCTCGAACAGACCGGCAGCACCCATGCCGCCGCCGATGCACATGGTCACGACGCCGAGCTTGGCTTTGCGGCGACGGCCTTCGAGCAGCAGATGGCCCGTCATGCGCGCACCCGACATGCCGTAAGGGTGGCCGATGGAGATCGCGCCCCCGTCGACGTTCAGCTTGTCGTGCGGAATGCCGAGCTTGTCGGCGCAGTAGAGCACCTGGCAGGCGAAGGCTTCGTTCAGTTCCCACAGGTCGATGTCGTCGACCTTCAGGCCATGGCGTTCCAGAAGTCGCGGCACGGCATAGACCGGACCGATGCCCATTTCGTCGGGCTCAAGACCGGCCACAGCGAAACCGCGGAAGATGCCGAGCGGTTTGATCCCGCGCTTTTCGGCGAGCTTGGAATCCATCACCACGCAGGCCGATGCCCCGTCGGAGAACTGCGAGGCATTGCCTGCCGTGATGTATTTGCCTTCGCGGATTTCCATGCCGCCGCGGAACACCGGCTGCAGCGCCTGCAGGCCTTCCAGCGTCGTGTCGGGACGATTGCACTCGTCGCGATCCACCGTGTAGTCGACGATGGTCTCGGTGCCCGTCGCCTTGTCGACCTTCTTCATCTTGGTCTGCATGGGGACGATTTCGTCCTTGAACTTCTGCGCCTGCTGGGCGGCCGCCGTGCGGCGCTGGCTTTCCAGAGCGTATTGGTCCTGCCGCTCGCGCGGGATGTTGTAACGCGCCGAAACCACTTCCGCGGTTTCGATCATGCTCATCCACAATGCGGGCTTGACCTGCATCAGATGTTCTTCGGTGATGTTCTTCAGGTTCATGCCGCCCATCTGCACCAGCGAGATGGATTCGACGCCCGAACCGATGGCGACCGGTGTCTGTTCGGTCATGATCTGCTGCGCTGCCATCGCGATGGCTTGCAGACCCGAGGAGCAGAAGCGGTTGACGGTCGTACCCGCCGTCGTGACCGGGCATCCCGCCCACACAGCCGCGTTGCGCGCGACGTTCATGCCGGTGGCGCCTTCCGGCTGGGCGCAGCCCATGAACACGTCTTCCACTTCGCCCGGCTCGATGCCCGCGCGTGCGATGGCGTGTTTGATGGCGTGACCGCCCATGGCCGCACCATGCGTCATGTTGAATCCGCCGCGGACGGATTTGGCGAGACCCGTGCGGGCGGTCGAAACGATGACGGCTTCTTTCATATTCAGTCCTCCAGATGGGCGGGCAAAAAAGCGGGCGACCCTAGCCCGGCGTGGGGTCGCGCGAAAAGAGGTAGGTACCTGCGACGGATTTCCTAGGAATTAACCGGGCAATCCGAAGCGTTTGCGCACCACGGAAGGGTAGCGCACCGAGAAGACGATGGCGCCGATCAGCGCCAGAAGCCCAATGGCGATGGCGAGCGGCAGCGACAGGAAGCCCAGCAACGCCGCCAGATCGGCCAAGGTCATGACCCCGAATGCCGCCGCCCATGCCGAAGCGATCGTCATGTTCACCTGCAGGAAGATCGGCAGCTGCCAGATCGGTTCCGGCGTCTGTTCCTTGGCGTAGGGCAGGGTGAACGGCCGCTTCACCGCGAGCGAATAGAGCACCACCAGCATCAGGCCCGCGTGGATGGTCAGCATGACCGCTTCGTTCTTCACCTGCGCAACCGCGGTGAGCAGCGTCATGCCGCCGAACAGCACGATGTTGCCCGCATCGAGGGTGCGGATTTCGCGTTTCTGCAGGAAGGTGCGGATGCCGACCGCGAACGCCGCGGCGAACGAGATCCACAACGCCAGGCTGATCGAGACGTTGCTGACGATCACGAACAAAAGGATCGGCGAAAATCCGAGAAGCATTTGCATCAGAGCCCCCTCCTACTGCTGTTCTCGCGAAAACGAAAAAGCCCCTTCCGGTGAAGGAAGGGGCCTTGTCACATCGTTATTGCTGCGGCTGTTGGGCCGGTTGGGCCGCCGGTGCTGCTGCAGCCGTGGTCTTCGGCAGTTTGGAATGGCAGTAAGACGCCCACAGATGCGCCGCCTTCACGCGTGCGGCGCGTCCGCCCGCATCTTCCACTTCTTTGAACACCGCCATCGCGTCCTGATATTTGTCCTGACGCGCCAGCGCCATGCCGAGAACCATCTTGGTCTGCAGCCCATCTTTGAGGCCGGATTTGCTAAGCGCGCGCCGTGCGGCGGTTTCGGCTTCTGCGTAGCGCCTGTAACCGAAATAGGTTTCGGCCAGCTTTTCGTCGTAGTCGCCGGTCTTGCGCGCTTCGGCGTCCTTGGCGAATTTCGGCAGCGTCTTGTCGTCGGACGCAGCACCTGCGGTCGCCGATTTGTACTGGCTCGCCGCCTTGCCCGTCGTGGTGAGACGGCCCGCAGCGATCCCCTCGTCGAGGACGGTCTTGGCTTCACCCGGATAGCCGAGCTGCAACGCAATGGTCGCCATCAGCGCATAGTCGTCCGCGTCCTGCATGGCGCCGGTCGCGTCGCGCAAGCGATAAAGGTCGATACCGTCTGAATTCTGGATACCCGGCGTGCCGAGCGCCACGTCGATCAACTGACCCCAGTCGCTCGCCTTGCCGTAATTGGCGGCGATCATTTCCAGCGTGCTGGCCGCATCGGCCTGCTTGCCCTGCTTGGCCTGGGCGGAGAGCAGCACGCTCAAGGCGCCCTGATCCGGCGACTGGTTCGCGGCGACCGCCGCATCGATCGCCTTCTTCGACCACTGTTCGGCCATCGGATAGTTGTTGGTGAAGTAATAAGCCTGGGCCAGGGTCACCGCGATCTTCATGTCGATGGGCGCGCCGAGTGCCACAAGCTGCTCGCCGTATTTCAGCGTCTTGGCGTAGTCCTTCGCATCGTAGTTGAGCAGCACCAGATTGTGCCGCGTGCCGGCCTTGTCGGCGGGATCTTCTTCGGGCGACGCCGCCATGGCCTCGTAGGCTGCGATGGCCGCGCCATAGTCCTTCAGGTTCACTGCGGCATACGCGATGAACTGATTGATCTTGTAATCGTCGAAGGGGGTGCGTTCCGGAACGGCCTGCGCTTCTTTCAGCTTGGCCATTGCCGTGGTCCAGTCACCGGCCTGTACGGCTTTCTGCGCCTCGAACATCGGCTTGGTGACGGCACGGCTGATGGCTTTCTCCGGCGGCTTCTTGTCCTTGTCGGCAGCAACGGCCGGGACGGCCACCAGAGCGACGCTCGCCGTGGCGCTCAGAAGGGCAGCAGCAAACGCAGCACGGACGATCTTCTTGTTCATAAGGCGTTCCTCGTTTTGGATCGGACTATGGGCCGAAGGAATAGGGCCACGTCGCTGTTCTGGAATGGAAATGCAACTTTAGTGTGGCCGATTTCCGTTTCCAACGGGGATTATTGCCGCGACTTAAGAAACCCCCTATCGAGGCGGGGACCCGCTATTTCGAGTATCCGATGACCGTTGCCGCACTGCCCGATGGGGCCGAGGAAATCCCCTTCGTCGGCTACAATAAATATATCGGCCCCATGTATGGCCTGCCGGTTGAGGACGGCCTCCACCGATTCTGCTTCCGGGTGGAGAACCGGCACATGAATTGCGCTGGAACCGTCCATGGCGGGATGCTGATGAGCCTCGCCGACATCGCCATGAGCCGGGCGGCGCGCGCGGGCACCGACGCCCAGAATTCCAGCACCGTTTCGCTGTCGTGCGATTTCGTCGGCCCCGGCAGGCTGGGCGACCTGATCGAAGCGCGTGTCCGCGTCACGCGGCGCACCCGCACGATCGTCTTCCTCTCCGCCGACATCGTATCGGGCGAGCGCACATTGCTGGTGGCCTCCGGCGTCTGGAAAATCGCATGACCTTGCCCGGCTACCGCGAGACGAAACTCGCCGACCCCTTCGAGATCTATCTCGGTCCGATCTTCGAGACGGGCGAGAAACCCGACCGCCGTTTTGCCATGAAGATCGACGAACGCCACGTCAACCGGCGCAACGTCATGCATGGCGGCATGATGATGACCTATGCAGACGCGACTCTCGGCGCGTTCGCCGCCGACCTGAGCACCGGCTTCACCAGCGTCACCCTGAACATGCAATCGCAATTCCTCGCGCCCGCACCGCTCGGACAGATCATCGAAGTAAAACCGGAACTGACGCGCCGCACCCGCTCGATGCTGTTCATCCGGGGAGATTTCACCGTGAACGGCGAAATCGTGATGACCGCATCGAGCGTGTGGAAGCTGTTGGGCGCTTAGAGCGGAGCATTCCTTTATATAAGACTCGTCATCGCCCGCCTTTTGTGCGGGCGACCCAATTTTGTTGCCGAGCTAAAGACTCACGCGGAGACGCGAAGAGCGCGGAGGTTCTCCCTCTCCGCGTCCTCCGCGCCTCCGCGTGACGAACTTCAACTACCCATTCACACTCATCCCCAGCGCCATGCGTGCCGCATAGAACTGCTGCGTCCGGTCCTGCAACGGATGGAAACGCGACGCCTGCATATCGCGGAAGCGCAATTCCAATCCCGCCGCGCGATAAAAGCCCGCGCCGCTACCGACATCGAGCGCCTTCGATCCCACTTCGAGTGCCGCCTTGCCGACAAGCTGGCGCAAGGTCATCACCCGGTTGGTGGTTTCTTCCGACGGCTTGTCGTTGCCGCAAGCCGTCAGCGCCGTCTGGGCCAGGTTGAGCGATGCATATGCATTCTCCATTTCGCCCACCGCCATCAGCAGCGCCGGATCGCCCTTCTTCTTGCGCGCGAGTTCGAGCGCATTCTGCCGGATGCCGTCGGCGATGCCCGCATAGACCGAATAGACGAGCGGCATTGCGATCATCGAAATCAGGTGGAACAGCGGGTGCCACACATCGGGGTCGCGTGTGGCGGCAATCGCGCTGTCGGGCACGAACACGCCGTCGATTTCGACATCGTTCGAACCTGTTCCGCGCATGCCGAGCGTGTCCCAGTTCGACAACACCTTCACGCCGTCCGCTTTGAGGGACAGCGGGAAGTGAATCACTTGCGGACCTTTCACCGGATCGTTGTAGACCGCGCTCGTCATCAGGAGGTGACCGTCCGGCGAACCCGACGAGAACACCTTGCGCGCCGTGATCAGGTAGCCGCCGTCCACCTTCTCGGCGCGCCCCGAGCCGGGAAGCCAATCCGAACCGCCGCTCGAAACAAGCCGCACGCCTTCTTCGGCCACGCGTTTCAGAAGTCCTTCGGTCGGCGCGCCCATCACGCGGCGCTTCCATTCCGGCACCATCACCTGATGCGTATGCATGGACAAAGTGAGCGCGGTCGAGCCGTCCCAGCGTCCCAGCGCGCGAAGCATTGCGCACATGCCCGCGAAATCGAGTCCGCCGCCGCCAAGGTCGGCCGGCACGCCCAGCGCGAAGAATCCGTGGTGCTGCAACTCATTGAGGTTTGCCGATACGAATGTGCCCATGCGGTCACAGTCGCGGCCCCGCCTTTCCAGCTCGGGTCCGATTTTTTCAAGGATTTCCTGCCAGTTCTCCGCATTTGCCTGATTTGCAGTGTGGTTTGTCTGGCCCGGAATAACAGCTCGCACGTTCATGCAACTCTCCAATATTTCATTTTAACGCTATGCTCGCCGCCTCAAGGGAGGAGCGCGTTTTGCCCCCGGTATGTGTGCCGGATGCCCGCGCATTGCGATGACTGCGATACCGTCAAACATTGCCGAGACGCCGAGTCCTGCAAACGATGTGCTGTCGGAAGTCCTGCGCGCCGTGCGGCTGACGGGTTCCGTCTTTCTTGACGGCCGCTTCACCGCGCCGTTCGGCGTCATCAGCCCGCAGCGTTGGGACGGTACCGAGGCGGTGGCGCATCTGCGCCATGTCAGCACCTTCCATCTCATTGCGCGCGGGCACTGCACGCTCGAAACCCGCGACGGTCAGACCCACGATGTCGGTGCGGGCGATGTGTTGCTTTTGCCGTTCACGGCGGAGCATCGTTTCTGGCAGGGACAGACAAACGATTTCGCCTTTGCGCCGGATCTTGTGCAGAACGGGCCGATTCCGGGAGTGGACCGGTTGTGTTACGGCGGCGGCGGCGATGAAACACGCTTCGTCTGCGGCTTTATCGAATCCGCCGAATTGATGGCCGCGCCGCTGTTCCGCTCGCTTCCCCCGCTTCTCATCGTGCGCACCTCGGACGACACCGTGTCGGAGCTCATCGCGGGCATCGTCAAGGAAATCTTCCAGCGCGTGGACAGCGCCGATCCCGGCGCCACCTATTTGTTGTCGCGATTGATGGAAATGCTGTTCCTCGAAGTGCTGCGCAATTACGCGACGCGTCTGCCGCCGGATTCCAAAGGCATGCTCGCGGCGACGGGCGATGCCGTCGTAAGCCGGGCATTGTCGCTGCTGCACAGCCAGCCGATGCGCCGCTGGACTGTCGAACTGTTGGCCGACGAGGCAGGTTCGTCGCGCACCGTGCTGAACGAACGCTTCAACCGCCTGCTCGGCAAATCGCCGATGGAATATCTCACCCACTGGCGCATCCAGCTCGCCGCCGACCGCCTGCGCGGCGGCAACCAGCGGCTGGCCCAGATCTCCCATGAAGCAGGCTACGAAAGCGAAGCGGCCTTCAGCCGCGCCTTCAAACGCGTGATGGGCGTCAGCCCCGGCGCCTGGCGAGGGGCCTAACGACTTACCTCCCCCTACGCGGGCAGGTCGACGTCGCGAAAGCGACGGCGGGCGGGGCCGAGCAGCAACCTCGGCTAAAAGATAATCCTTCAAAATCAACGATATAGGTAAAAAAACAGAAAAAGAGCAAAATTATCCTTGATATCGTAGGCGAACAAACCTACATTCTCCCGACTTGCTCTTTGACATTGTGAACCCACCCCCTGCCGCCCCGGCTGCGGAACATCCTAACCGCGCCTTTACCATACGGGAGCGATCCTGAAGGCTCGAAGGGAGTCTCCATGCGCAGCCAGCGTCCGGCCGAACTTGTGCTTGGTTCGGTCCAACTTGGCCTCGACTACGGCGCCGCCAACCGCACGGGCAAACCCAGCCACGAAGCGGCCCTGCGGCTTGTCCGGCGCGCCGCCGAATCCGGCGTGAAGACCTTCGACACCGCGCGCGCCTATGGCGACAGCGAAGAACGGCTCGGCGAGGCGCTTGCCGTCGCCAAACCGGTTCGCACGATCACCAAATTGAGTCCGCTCACCGATCTCAGCGAACGTCCAAGCTGGCACGCCGTCACTGCCGCTGTGGATGCGAGCATCGAACAATCCCGTTTCGCGCTTCAGCGCGAGAAGCTCGATTGCGTCCTGTTGCATCGCGCAGCCCACATGACCGCGTTCGACGGTGCCGTATGGGCACGCCTTCTCGAATTGCGCCGCAAGGGCACCATTGCAAGCCTAGGCGTCTCGATCCAATCGCCGTCCGAAGCTCTGATGGCGCTCGCCTCGCAGGATGTCGATCACATCCAGCTTGCCTTCAACATTCTCGATTGGCGCTGGCGCGAAGCCGGCGTCATCGCCGCCATCCGCAAACGCGCCGACGTGACCGTTCACGCACGCAGCATTTTCCTGCAAGGACTTCTCGCAACCGACGATCCGAAAACCTGGCCGAAAATCGCCGGTGTCAATGCGGAGGAATTGCTCGCGCTGATCGCCAACATCGCCAGGGAATTCGGCCGCGAAAGTGCTGCCGATCTCTGTCTTGCCTATGCGCGCGGTCAGGACTGGATCGACGGCACCGTTATCGGCATGGAAACCGAAGCCCAGCTCGACGCGAATTTGCGCCTCTCCATCAAGCCGCCGCTGTCGCCGGAGGATTGCGCCTGGATCGAAAAGATGATTCCACGCGTTCCCGAACGCCTGCTAGATCCCGCTCAATGGCCGAAGTGACTCCCGATTTCCGTCTCGATGGCCGCATCGCTTTTGTCAGCGGGGCCGCGGGCCATCTGGGCCGCGCCATCTCGCACGCATTATCGCAAGCCGGTGCCCATCTGATCCTCAACGGCCGCGACGAATCCCGCCTCAGGGATTTCGCAAAAACTTTGCGTTCCGCCGAATGCGCCGCCTTCGACGTGGCCGATTTTCCGGCGGTGCGCAAATTCTTCGAAAGCCGCGACCGCATCGACGTGATCGTCAACAACGCCATCTCGATGACGCCCAAACCGCGCGACCAACTCGCGCCCGAAGATTTCGACCAGACCTATCGTTCCAGCGTCACCGCCGCCTTCGAGATCACACGCGCCGCTTTGCCCGCGCTTCGCAATGCTGTGAAAGCATCGGGCGATGCCAGCGTCATCAACATCGCCTCGATGTACGCAACGGTCTCGCCCGACGCGCGCATCTATGCAAAGCCGGAGCAGGCAAGTCCCTTTCATTACGGTCCCGCGAAGGCAGCCTTGATCCAGCTCACGCGCCATCTCGCCGCCGAACTCGGTCCCGAACGCATTCGCGTCAACGCACTCGTCCCCGGCCCGTTTCCCCGTCCTGAGGTGCACACAAACGATCCGAAATTCGCCGAACGGCTTGCAGCGAAAACAATGCTGGGCCGCCTCGGCGCGCCGAATGAGATCGCGGGCCCCGTTCAATTCCTCGCCTCAACCGCATCCAGCTTCGTCACCGGCTCTGCACTAGCTGTCGATGGCGGCTGGACGGCATGGTAGAAGACGGAAACCCTAGCCGATGAACATGGCCTTTCTGTCGTCCTTCAGAGTCGGAAGCGAAACCGTCTATCCGGAATCCCTGCGCACCCAGTTGCGCAATTTTCCGCTCCTGTCCGAAGTCGGCGACAGTGGCCTCAAGCGCCTGCTCGGCGAAGCGAACTGGTTCTGCCTTCCCGGCGGCATGTTACTGCAACGCGACGGCGAAAACTCGCGTGCGCTCTTTCTTGTCGTGACAGGTTCGCTTGGCGTCTTCGTTGAAGACGAACACGGCAACCGCAAACTGGTGGCACACATCCCGGCGGGCGAAACCGTCGGCGAGATGTCGCTGATCTCCGGCGAAGCCCATTCCGCGCAACTCGTGGCCTTGCGCGACAGCGAATTGCTCCGCGTGAGCCCCGAAGCTTTCGACGGCCTGATCTCGCGGTATCCCCGTGTGATGCTCAATCTCATGCGCATCATGGTGAAGCGCCTGCAGAACACCACGCGCGGCGGCGACAGCAAGGCCCGCCCCAAGACCTTCGCGGTCATACCGTTGCAGGAGGGTCTCGATTCCGAACCCATCGCGCACCGCCTCTCCGCTGCCTTGAGCGACATGGGCTCGCATTCCGCTGTGCTCGACCACAACGCGTCCGATCAATCCGCGGAATGGTTCACCAATTTCGAAGCCGATCACGATGTCGTCTTCTATCGCGGCGACGCGCCCGACAGTGCATGGACGCATCTCTGCCTGCGCCAAGCCGACCGCATTTTTCTATTGGCGCGTTCCGACCGTCCACTTCCTTTGCGCCCACTCGACATGCCCGCCTTCAAGGAACGCGCGACGGGATTGCCGCAGCTTCTTCTTCTCCATCCTGAAGAACAGACGCGCGACCTGCCCGAACATTTCGCGCTGCGCAGCGGCCTTTTCGAATCTCATCACCACATCCGCATCGGCAACAGCGCCGACATCCGCCGCGTCGCCCGCTTCGTGGCTGGCCGCGCTGTGGGTCTGGTGCTCGCAGGCGGCGGTGCGCGCGGCTTCGCGCATATCGGCGTCCTCAAGGCGCTCTATGAAGCAGGCGTTCCCATCGACCACCTTGGCGGCACCAGCATGGGCGCCATCGTCGCCGCCGGTATCGCAATGGAATGGTCGCTCGACGAACTCACCGCGCGCCTGCGCGAAGCCTTCGTCAAATCCAATCCGCTCGACGATTACACCTTCCCGCTGATCGCTTTGGTGCGTGGCCGCAAGGTTTCCAAACTTCTGCAAAACGGTTTCGGCGACATTCGCATCGAAGAGATGCCTAAACCTTTCTTCTGCGTTTCCTCCGACCTCACCACCGGCCGCATCCACACTCACCGCGGCGGCAGGCTTTGGCGTGCGCTGCGCGCGAGCGTTGCGCTGCCGGGAATTCTTCCACCCGTCACCTTCCACGGCCATCTGCTGGTCGACGGCGGCGTGATGAACAACCTTCCCGTGGACGTAATGGCCGAACAGGCCAGCGGTCCCATCATCGCGTCCGATGTCACAGGCGAACTCGATCTCAAGGCGACCGACGATCAATATGGCGAACGCCCCTTCTGGTGGCTGATCCGAGAAGGCATGCGCGGATCGCCCTCCATCGTTTCGATCCTGATGCGCTCCGGCACCGTTGGTTCCGAAGCCCAGCGCCGGGTCGTCCGCGAACAGGCGGACTATCTGTTCGAGCCGCCGCTGAAAGATGTGGGCCTGCGCGACTGGAAAGCCTTCGACCGCGCCATCGAGGAAGGCTACGCCCACGCCGTCGCCACCATCGAACAAAAAGGCGTCCCCCTGACCGACGTCTGGACCGAAGGCCCCGCCGTCGCGATCCCTCAGAAGAAGGCGGTTTGACGCGCTTTAAGCCGCTTGCCCGCAGCCGCTGTTTTCGTTTCACTCCCGCCCAGCCACGGGAGGACCGAATGCCCATCAATTACGACGAACTCATGCAGGCCAAGGCGACCGACGTTCCGGCGCGTTATGGCGACCGCGAGACCATGCTCTATGCGCTCGGCATCGGCTTCATGCGCGATCCCATGAACGCCGACGAACTTCCCTTCGCTTATGAGAACGGGCTCAAGACCGTTCCCACCATGGCCACGGTTATCGGCTGGGGCGCCACCAACACGCTGGCGCGTTCCAACATCAATTACATGATGGTCGTCCACGGCGAGCAACGGCTGACGCTGCACAAGCCGCTTCCCGACACCGCCGACGTTCTGATGGATGAACACGTCGCCGGCGTGTTCGACAAGGGAGCAGGGAAAGGCGCCATCATCATCACCGAGCGCACCGTCCGCGAGAAGAATTCCAACGCCAAGCTTTGCACGCTGCAGACCACAATCTTCGCCCGCGGCGACGGCGGCTTCGGCGGCCCGAAAGACGGCGCCCCCGAACCGCACACGCTGCCCACGCGTGCGCCCGATCTCACCCACGAAGCCGACACGCGCCCCGATCAGGCATTCCTTTACGCGTTGTCTGGCGACCGCAATCCGCTTCATCGCGATCCCAATTTCGCGAAGATGGCCGGCTTCCCGCGTCCGATCCTGCACGGCCTCTGCACCTATGGCACGGCCTGCCGCTCGGTGATCTCCACGGTCTGCAAATTCGATCCGACGAAGATCACGAGCTTCGATGCGCGCTTCTCCTCGCCTGTGTTCCCCGGCGAAACCATCGTCACCGAAATGTGGGTCGACGGAAACGTGCTCTCCTTCCGCTGCAAGTTGAAGGAACGCGACGTCGTCGTCCTCAACAACGGCAAATGCATTCTTGCGGCGTGAACACCATCTTACCTCCCCTTCACGGGGAGGTCGGCGTCGTGCATCGGCACGACGCCGGGTGGGGCTTTCGCGCACGGAATTTGTTGCGGCCGCCCCCACCCGCCATCGCTGACGCAATGTCGACCGCCCCGCGTGGGGGGCGGTAAGCATGGATGGCTCGCCGCTGGACCGTGCTCACGAATTGCTTGACCAAGGCCGCCCCAACGAAGCGGCCGCCATACTCCGCACATTGATAGAAGAGAACAGAGGCAGCCTGATGAGTCGCCTTCTGTTTGCCCGCGCCCTTATCTCCTCCGGCGACATCGCGACCGCATTGGAGACCGCGCGCGACACCTCCACACTCTATCCCGGTATCGCGCAGGCAGCCCTTTCGCTGGGCGAGGCGTTATTGGCGGCGCAACTGCTTCCACCGGCCATCGCCGAGTTCCAGCGCGCCCTGCGCATCGATCCATCATTGGACGAAGCGCGTGTGAAACTCGCGCAAGCCTGGCTGGACGGCGGCGAACCGGACAAGGCGCTCGATATTTTGAATGCCCTCGAAGACGAACCCGCCCGGGCCGCATTGATCGAGCGCGCCAACGCGATGCGCACGCAACAACGCTCCGACGCAGGCTATGTCCGCCATCTGTTCGATCAATTCTCGGCCGATTATGACCAGCGCATGCGCGGCCAACTCGCCTATGCCGCACCCGAAATCCTGCGCGGGCTGGCCGACCTTATCGGCCTGCAATTTGCCAGGCATCGCATTCTCGATCTCGGCTGCGGAACCGGATTGGCGGGCATAGCATTCAAAGACATCGCGGCACGTCTCGACGGCATCGACCTCAGTCCAGCGATGATCGAAAAAGCCCGCGCCCGCCAAATCTACGACGACCTGAAAGTCGCCGATCTCGAAACCGCGCTTGTCGAAATGCCCGGCGGCTACGACCTCCTTATCGCTGCGGACACGCTGGTTTATCTGGGCGATCTCGAACTGGTGTTCGCCGCGGCGGCGGTTGCGCTGCAATCCGGTGGAACTTTCCTCTTTACCGTGGAGAAGGCCGAGGCAGGTTTCGAACTCGGCCCCAAACGCCGCTGGCGCCATTCTGAATCTTACTTGCGCGATCTTGCCGTGAAACATGGTTACGAGATTGCAGGTTTCCTCGCCGCCAGCCCGCGCACCGAAGCGGGACAACCGGTCGCCGGTTTCGCCGTCGCCTTGCGCAAAATTTCTTAGGCACAAAATTCCCGTTGCCGCGTTGTTCTCGCGGACATCAAGCGGGGACCTTTTCTCCATGGTTGCGTTAGACAGCGCCGCAAGAGCGCCTTCGCAAATTCGATTCAATTCGTCTGTCGTATTGATCGCGGGCGCGTTTCTGGGGGGCATTTGCGCCGCAAGCCTGCCGCTGGCCTTCCTTGGTTCGACCTATGAAGGTTGGGCGCTCGCTATCCGCACGACGGATGAATTTGCGGGACTGCTCCTTCTCCTGGCCTTTGTCGCAGAGCCAGTCTCGCATCTTTTTCCCAAAGGTTTTGCAAACGACTTGCAGCTTGATCGACGCCACCTCGCTTATGCTTTCGCTGCCGCCTACGCCGTCTATCTTGTCACGGCGACGTTCGCCGCAGCCGGCCAACGCCTAGGTTTGCCGCAGGTCGCCGGTATCGCCATTCAGTTCGTGATTCTCATTGCCATGATCGCAGCCTGGGCGCGGATTCATACCGCAGCTCTCTGGTTCTTTTGGCTGGCTTACACCTTCGCCTATGCCGCACATTTTTCGGGACCGCATATTCCCGACTATTCCTTCGGTATCGGCCTGTTCCTGCTGCTCGGCGCCTTGTTCGTGCGGTTTGCCTCCGCCCTGAAAGCGACATGGATGCGACCATTGGCAGGAAAAGTGGGCTGATTGTCATTCCTGCCAAGCCGGGCGCGGCCTAATATGCGCCTATGTCCAAACACCGCCCGCGCCGCGTCGTCATGTTCGCCTTCGAAGGCGCACAACTTCTCGATGTCACCGGCCCCTTGCAAATCCTCGCCGCCGTCAATGACGAGCGGCCCAAGGATCAACCCGCCTACGCCATCGAGATAGCCGCGCGCGCAAAGGGCGAATTCCGGACCTCATCCGGCATAAGGCTTGTGGCCGATGTGTCTTACGCAAAGCCGCCCAAGGATTTCTTCACCGGCATCGACACGCTGCTTGTCTCCGGCGGCGAGGGGACGGCGGAGGCCGCGCGCGACAAGGAATTGATCGCAAGTCTCCGCAAGGCCGCGCCCAAAACGCGCCGCGTGACATCGGTCTGCACCGGCGCATTTCTGCTGGCCAAAGCCGGTCTGCTGAAAAACAGGCGCGCCACCACCCATTGGTCGTCGGCACATCTGTTGTCGAAACTCTATCCCGACGTGAGGGTCGATCCCGACGCCATCTTCATCCGTGACGGCAAGATATGGACGTCCGCCGGCGTCACCGCCGGAATGGATCTGGCGCTTGCGCTGGTGCGGGAGGATTTCGGCGACGAGATGGCGCTCAGAATCGCGCGCCGCCATGTGATGTTCCTCATGCGTCCGGGCGGCCAATCGCAGTTCAGCGCCCATCTCGCGCCCGAAGCCTATCCGCAGGCCCGCCTCACATCGCTGTTGCGCTGGATACCGGAAAACATTTCCGCCGACCTCGACATCGCGGCCCTTGCCGCGCGCGCCAATATGAGCGAGCGCAGCTTCGCGCGTATCTTCAAACAGGAGACCGGCGAAACGCCCGCGCACTATGTCGAGCGGATGCGCCTCGATGGCGCTCGCCGCCTGCTCGCGGGTTCGGCGCTCCCCGTCGCTTCCGTCGCCAGCCGCAGCGGCTTCGGCTCGGAAGAGCGGATGCGCCGGGTCTTCCAGCGTCACCTCAAGATCAGCCCCAGCGATTTCCGCGGACGCTTTCGTGCCCAAGGAGACGTGCAATGACTATCAGGATCGGCGTCGTCGTGTTCGACGATGCGGAAGAACTCGACTTCGCAGGCCCGTGGGAGGTTTTCACCATGGCCAGCAATCTCAAGCCCAACGCGCATGAGGTGATGCTCGTTGCCGAGAGCGACAAGCCTGTTCGCTGCGCCAAGGGTATGCGCGTGCTGCCGGACGTGACGTTCGAAAATTGCCCGAAACTCGATGTGGTGCTGATACCGGGCGGGCAGGGTACCCGCCGCGAAGTCGAAAACAAGCCGATGCTCGACTGGATCGCGCGCGTCGCCAAAGATTGCCAATGGGTGACGAGCGTGTGCACCGGCGCAATGCTGCTCACCGCCGCCGGTCCGGCGAAGGAAAAGCGCGTCACCACCCATTGGGCTTTTGTCGAAACGCTGCGGGGACGGAAAGAGGCTGCCGAAGTCCTGGACGGCGTGCGCTATGTCCGCGACGGCAATGTTGTCACCGCAGCCGGCGTTTCGGCGGGTATCGATATGGCGCTCTGGCTCACCGGCCAGTTGCACAGTCCGGAATTTGCCCGCTCGGTGCAGCGCGCCATGGAATACGACCCCGCGCCGCCCTATGCGGCTGCGGTCTGAAAAAGCCTTTCTTCCGCCTCAATGAATATGTTTTGATCGGGATCGGCCCCCGGATATCGAGGGGCGGTCCCACAAGACATCTTCAGGAAGAGGCTCTCCCATGGCGTTGAAATATTTTCTGACCGCCGCGTTCCTTGCGGCGTCGGTGGCTCCCGCGCTGGCCGAGCAGTGCTCCGAACCGATTCCGCCCGCGGCGGTCGACGGTTCCACCGCGACCAAAGAGCAGATGACCCAGGCGCGCGACGACACCGTGCACTTCATCAAGGCCTCGGACGACTATCAGTCCTGCCTGTACGCCGATCTGAAAATGCAGAAGATGGAAGCCAACAAGAACAAGAAGCCGTTTCCCTCTTCCATCGAAGATGCGGTGAACCAGAAGGTGAAGGACAATCAGGCCGAGAAGGAAAAGGTGGGGGGCGAATACAACGCAGCGGCCATCATCTACAAAAAGAAGCATCCCGGCGGCTGAGGCGGGAACGGATCGCCCGAATCACCTATCATCGCCCGCATGACCACAGGCGGGCAGGCCATCGCACAGAATCGCGCCAGGCGCCGCGCGCAAGAGCAGGGCGCCACGCGAGCTGCCATTCTTGAGGCAGCGCGCAAGGTGGGCGCGCGTGAAGGCGCCCGCCACCTCTCGCTTCGGGCCGTCGCTGCCGAAGCCGGTTTTGCTCCGGCCGCCCTTTACGGCTACTTCCGCAACAAGGACGAATTGCTGCTGGCGCTCGCTGCCGACGATCTCTCGCTCGTAGCGCGTGCGATGCGCGAAGCGGGATTGAACGCCGCTCCGTCGGAAAAGCTCGAAGCCGCCGCACTCGCCGCCGTAAGATTGCTTCAGCAAACCGAGACAATCGCCACCGCCCCCGCAGCCCTGTCCGGCGGCCAGGCTCCGGATGCCGAACGCATCTTCAACGGCCGCCTGATCGCAGCCTTGCGATCGCTGTCAGATGTCGCGGGCATAAAAATGGAAAGCCGCGACTCGCAATTGGACACGGTCCTGCTCGCCGCAACGCTAACCGGCCTCGCTGTCATGGCGCGTTCGGGAAGATTGGAAGCCTTGGGCTTCAGCGCGGAAGAAATCGTCGCGCGGCTGAAGGCATAGTCTGACCTCCCGACAGAACCTGCGCCCTTTTGGCTTCCTGGTCGGCCACGCTGTGAACACAAGGGTGCGTCATCGAGCTTGCGTTCGATGGTGAATGTCGCGTGATGAAAGCTACGCTTGGTATTTTTTCAGCGCGGCAGCATGTGGAAATAAGGTTCCGCTTCCCTTAGGACACGCGCATAGGAGGGCCGTTCCTTCAGACGCGCCAGATAAGCACTTGTCTTGGGAAACTCCTCCGACAACGGGACGATGCGGTTGGCATAGAACAAAGCAGGGGCTGCCGAGCAATCCGCGAGCGTAAACGCATCGCCCATAATCCAGGCATTCCCGATCGTTCCCTCGATCAATCCCAGCGCGGTGCGCATGGCCGCAATGGCATGATCCACACCGAATGGGTCTTTTTTGTCTTCCGGCCGCAACACATCACCCATGACCTTCTGCATATGCGTGTGGATGTGCAGATCGAAGAAGCGATCGCGCATCCGCACCTGCCTCGCCAAATCGGGGTCGAGCGGGACGAAGCGCGTTTTGCCCGGATAATGCTGATCGAGATATTCGATTATGATGCTCGACTCCGGCACCATCCAATTGCCGCGCGCCGTGTCCTCGATGACGGGGAATTTGCCGATCGGCCAGATTTTTAGAAACTCCGCGCGCGACACCGGATCGCCGAGATTGACGAGGACAGGCTCAAACTGCGTGTCGTTCTCGTAAAGCGGTATCAGCGCCTTGTGGCAATAAGACGAAAGCGGATGATAGTAGAATTTCAGAGACATGATTTCCTCACTGTGCTTTCGCCGCACTTGGCCAGGCAGGTCCGGTCAATTCGGTTTCGATAGTCACGTCGACGTCGTCACCCACACCCATCGTCGTGCCCGGTGCAGGAATGCCATAAGACAGGCCGAACAGCGAACGCTTGAACGATCCGTGCACCGAGAATCCGATTCGCGCGTTGGGATCCATCGCAAATCCGGGATATCCGCCGTTGAACGTCGCATCCAGCACCACAGGCTTGGTGACGCCGAGCAATGTAAGATCGCCGGTGATCCTTGCTGTCTTTGGTCCCGTCAGCTCGATCTTGGTGGCATGATAGGTGATCTTCGGGAACTTCACGGTATTCAGCCACTGCACACCGCGTAGTTCTTCAAGGAAGCCTGTGGGCGGGTTGTCGCTCGCCAACGTATTGGGATCGATCGTGGCATCCAGCGTTGCTTTCTCCGGATGCTTTGGATCAATGACCAGCTTGATATCGATCCCCGTAAATCGCGCGGTGAAATGCGAGAAGCCAAGGTGATTGAGCCGGAAAATCAGGCTCGTATGCGCCTTGTCTTCCGTGTAGGTGCCGCCGGGAGCGTTCGTCGCTGCCGGCGCGATCGTCTCTGCATAGGTCGGCAATGCGCCCGCTGTCGCGGTCAGCAGGGCGCAAGCGATAAAAAAACGCTTCATGTTGCTTCTCCTTGTTTCTTTGCCAGAAATTCTTCGAGGCAATCGAGCGTCTGCCCCCAACCGGCTTCCATGCCTTCCAGCATCTGCTCGGCGATGGGCACGAGACCCACGGCGCCTGTCACGACCGTTAGCCGGGTTTTGCCGTTCTCCTCGGCGAAGGTGACGGTTGTGAATCCCTCGAGCAGATGATTGCCCTTAAGATCGACCGCGATGTTCGTGAAGGCAAGCTTCTGCGCCGGAATGATCTCGCGATAGACGCCCTTCATAGGGTGGTCGTTTCCATCCGGCCCGCGCATCACAATGTACATTGTCCCGCCGACGCGCAAGTCGACCTCGCAAACCGGATTGGTGAAGTGCTGCGGCCCCCACCATTTCGCCAGTTGCTGCGGATCTGTCCACGCTTTAAACACAATTTCGGGCGATGCATCGATCGAGCGCGTAAGCGTTAGGTCGCGTTTCATTTTGGGGCTCGTCATGACACTTGCCTTTCTCTTTTCCATCGCCCGGTAGCGCCACGTCGCCGGGCGATCGGTGTTGTTTAGCGACCTTCGAAATTGATCATCCAGGGAATACCGAAACGATCGTTGACCATTCCGAATTTCTCCGACCAGAAGGTCTTCTGCAGCGGCATGGTGATGTTTCCACCCTCGGACAGGTCCTTGAATATCCGATCGGCGTCGGCCCCGTTGTCGACAGTCAGCGACACATGCCAGCCCTGAGGCTGCTTGTAGTAATCGCCGGGCGCGTCCGAACCCATGATAATCGCTCCCTTTAAGTTAAGCCGCACATGCATGATCATGTCTTTCCATGCAGGATTGTTTTGCATGTCAGGCGGTGCATCATTGTGCGTCATCATCATTTCGATCTTGCCGCCGAAGCACTTCTCGTAAAAGCGGAATGCTTCCGCGCAGTTGCCTTTGAAGTTGAGATAGGGCGCTACTTGCATGTTTTTCTTCTCCTTGGTTTTCACGCCTCGTCCGCGAGACGCATGGTAATTTCCGTTTGCCATTTGCGCGGATCCGGTTCCGTGCGCGGGTCGGTGAGATAGACTTCCAGCCTGCACCCGAAGCTCTCGCCATTGCTCGTGGTCTTTTGATCGAGTTCCAGATTGTTGTCCTCGGCCCAGGCAAGGACTTTCGCAGTGGCTTCCCGCAATCCGCTGAACGGCCCGGTGTGCATGGCGCTCACATAGCGCCCGGCGGGCAGCATGCCGGTCTTCACGAGGTCGTCGCCTTTCGCATCCGCGGCAACTGGTGCGCCCCATTCCAGTTCTATATGTCCGTTGCCGTCGAAATTGTTGTATTTGAAGAACGGGGCGCCGGCGGGCGCGACGCCAAGCTGGCTGAGCCGGGCGAAGAATTCCTCCGTCATCTTGTCAGCGACCTTGGTGATGTCGTTCATGCCGATTGTGCGACGAACGCAGGCGTATGCTTGCGCTGTACGCTCGACAATTTTTGGTTCGCTCAGCATCTTCGTTAGCCCTGCAGCTCCGCAAGATATTTCTCGAGTTGATCGAACGTGCCGCCGAAGCCCTGATTCATCGACGGCTTCATGGATTCGAAACGTGCGTTCTCGTCCGGGGTTGCGTTGAATGGCCTGCCACGCAAGGAGACGGTTGTCTTGCCGTTCTCCTCGGTAAAGGTCACCGTGTTGAGAACTTCCAGCGGCCAGTCGTTGAAGAACGGTGCACGAGTTGTATTGCCATCCTTGTCGGAGAACGAATTGGTGAAGACGATGCGGTCGGGCTTCGAAATTTCGCGGTAGTTGAATTTGCCCCACATCTCCTGCCCGGTCGGCCCACGCATGCCATAGTGGAAAACGCCACCCGGACGAAAATCGAGCGAACCCGAGAGCCAGGTGAAACCCGTCGGTCCCCACCACTTCGAAAGATGTTCGAGCGTCGTGTAGACCTCCCACACCAGCTCGCGGGGGGCATCGAAAGTGCGCGAATAGATGAAATCTTGGGTGCTATTGTCGTTGGCGGTCATTGTTTTCATCCTTAAGGCTTGAGATCGGTTGCGGCGCGGAAACTTCCGTCCATGTAAAACGGAACGGAGTCATGCAAATGCACGATCTTCCATTTGCCGTCTTCTCTGCGGAAACAATGTGTGACGCGTGTCCAAAGGTCTGGACGATCGCCGTTGCGTTTCGTGCCGCTCATGTGGCTTAGGCCATACGCAAAGGCGAGATCGCCGGAAACTTCCACATGCAGATCACGTATTTCGAGATCGATCGGCCCAATCCAGCTATCGAACCATTGTTCGATCACAGCCCGGTTGCGGCCTTCGAAGCCTTCATTCCGCAAGGGCGGCGCAAGATTTGCGACGACGATGTCCTCGGCATAATGCGCAACCATTGCATCTGCGTCCTTGGCGTAAAGCGCCTTGGCCCCATCATCGAGGATGCTGCGGATTTCTGCTTCGTCTTGCAGTGAATTGTTCATAGCCTGCCTCACAGTGTTGCCAGATAGGCGTCGAAGCGGTCGAACGCGCTGTTCCAGCCGTAGTTGTGACCGTTACGGTTCTTCACCGTGTCGAACAGGAATTGCTTGAATGTCATGCGCGTCTTGCCGCCGGCATCGTCAAGTTCGATGCTAACGAAAGTCTCATGGGGCGGCGTACCGCCTTTCATGCCTTCCCACGCGAATGTGAACGCGAGTTTCCGAGGTTCCTCGATTTCGCGGTAGATGCCGCTTTGCCAGAGATCTTCCGTGCCGTCGACAGAGCGCAATCCGATGCGCCATTTGCCGCCGACGCGAAAATCATTGTCGACCTTCATCGCGGGATATTCGCGCGGGCCCATCCATTGAAGGAGATGGCTTGGATCGCTCCACATCTTGAACACCAGTTCGCGCGGCGCATCGAACATGCGTGTGATGACAAGCGTGCGTTCGTCCGTGGATGTGTCACTTGCGCTTGCGGTCATCGGCCTTCTCCTTCGCTTGCAGTTCGCGCAGATATTCTTCGAGGCGATCGAAACGCTCTTCCCAGAGACGGCGATAGCGTTCGAGCCATTCGTCGATGCCCTTCAGCGCTTGCGGTTCGAGCTTGCAGGGGCGCCATTGCGCATCGCGCCCGCGGCTGATGAGGCCGGCCTTCTCCAGAACTTTGAGATGTTTCGAAATGGCGGGGCCGCTCATTTCGAACGGCTCGGCCAGTTCCTTCACCGATGTTTCGCCGAGAGCCAGACGCGCGAGAATCGCGCGCCGCGTTGGGTCGGCGAGGGCTGCGAAGGTGGCACTTAGGCGGTCGCTCATCTGTATTAAACCAGAAGGTTAATTAACTTGATGGTGAAATACGATCGATCGCTTCTGGAGTCAAGTCGAACGGCGCAAGTTTTCAGATTGACGGAATATCCTGTTTCGTACATTGTACGCGTACGATGTACGAAACAAATGCCTCGCGAACTTAGCCAAGAACACGTCCAGGATTTCCGGGCCCGTGTCGGCGAGGCTGCGGCTGCGCTCTATGCCAAGGGTGGAGAGGGCGCCATCACCATGCGCCAGATCGCGCGTGCGCTCGGTTCAAGCCCGATGGGCCTCTATCGTTATTTTCGCGATCGCGACGAGATCATTGCATATCTGCGGACCGCTGCTTTCAACAAATTCGCGCACGCTCTCGAAACCGCATTCGCGGCCGGCGGCGATCCGTTTGCGCGCGCTCGCGCAGTGGGCCGCGCTTATCTCGATTTCGCACTCGAAAACCCCGGCGACTACCGTTTGATGTTCGATCTCAGTCAGCCCGACGAGCAGGGCAACGATGAGTTGGCCAAAGCCAGTGCACGTGCCACGCGCACTGTCACGCGTCACGTCGACGATTTGCGCGCCGCGGGAATTGTCTCTGGAGATTCAAAGGAAATCGGCCGCGCATTGTGGGCTGCCGCCCATGGGGTGATCGTGCTGCATCTTGCGGGCCGCCTGCCGAAGGACACCGATGTCCGTGCCCTTTATTTCGAAACCATGCGTCTGACATTCCGTGGTGCACGCACGCCTTCAACCAAAATTAAATCTCTCGTCAATCCGAAACGGAGTCACAAATGACCATTCACACTCAGCCGTCGCGCGTCCTGCCGGGCGCGCTTGCCAAACCGCTGTCGATCCCGGTCATCGGTTCGCCGCTATTCATCATCTCTAATCCCGAGCTTGTCGTTGCGCAGTGCAAGGCCGGCGTGATCGGCTCTTTTCCGTCACTCAATGCGCGCCCCGTTTCACTATTGGACGAATGGCTCGCGCGCATCACGGAAGAACTGGCGGCTCATGATCGTGCCAATCCGGATAAGCCCTCGGCGCCCTTCGCCGTGAACCAGATCGTCCACAAGTCCAATGACCGGCTTGAACAGGATCTCGCACTTTGTGTGAAGCACAAAGTGCCGATCGTTATTACCTCACTCGGTGCACGCACCGATGTGAATGATGCGGTCCATTCCTATGGTGGCGTCACTTTGCACGACATCATCAATGTAAAATTCGCTCGCAAAGCCATCGAAAAAGGCGCTGACGGATTGATTGCGGTTGCAGCCGGTGCCGGTGGCCATGCGGGCACGACATCGCCCTTCGCACTGGTCGAGGAAATTCGCGAATGGTTTGATGGTCCTGTGGCGCTTTCCGGCTCTATCGCGTCTGGTCGCGGTGTGCTGGCCGCCCGCGCGATAGGCGCGGACTTCGCTTACATCGGCTCGGCTTTCATTGCGACCGAAGAAGCCAACGCTCCGCAAGGCTACAAGCAGATGATCACCGAAAGCGCTGCGGAAGATATCGTCTATTCCAATCTTTTCACCGGCGTTCACGGCAATTATCTTCGGCCCTCCATCGTCAACGCTGGCCTCGATCCGGACAATCTCCCGCAATCCGATCCGTCGAAGATGAATTTCGGTTCGGGCGGCAACACCGACAAGAAGGCGTGGAAAGACATCTGGGGCTGTGGCCAGGGTATTGGCTCGGTGAAGAGCGTGCTTCCTGCTGCTGACCTGATCGCGCGATTGGAACGCGAATATCACGCTGCAAGGAAACAGATATGCGCCTAGGAAGCCTTGTGCTTCTGAATCGTGTCCAGGAAGGCGGCCGCGAATTCTTTTGATTTCGCGGCGCCCACGCCGTGCACTTCGCCGAACTCGTATTCGTTGCGGGGGCGCTTCTGAGCCATGTCGATCAATGACCGATCGGAGAATACAACATAAGCCGGGACCTGCCGCTGCTTGGCGAGTCGCATGCGAAGTTGCTTAAGCGCATCGAGCAGCGATGTTTCCGTTTGCGATAATGCTGCGTTCTCAGCCGCCTTCGCACGCTTTTCCTTGCGCGTCGCGGCGCTCACGGGACGATAACGGAACCTTTCGTTTCCTTTCATCAGTTCGCCGCCTTTGGCGGTAATTCGCAGTCCTCCATAGCCGCCGATGTCGATACGAAGGAAGCCGCCGCCGACCAGTTGTCGGATCAGCGATTGCCATTCTTCACGCTTGCGGCCCGCACCTGCCCCGAAGGCAGCACTGTTGTGATGACGATTGATTAGAATCTTCTCGGTCTCGTTACCGCGCAGGATATCCACGATATGGGCCGCGCCGAACATCTGGCCTGTCAGTTGCACCGCCGCTAGAATCTTCTTCGCGTCGTCAGTGCCATCGACCATAGCCACCGGATCGAGACATATGTCGCAATTTCCGCAAGGCGCGGCTTCCTCTCCGAAATAGGTAAGCAGAAGCTGACGGCGGCATTCCGGCGCTTCGCAATATGCGAGCAGTGCGTTCAGCCGCTGATGTTCGCGCCGCTTGCGATCTTCGCTCGACTCTTCGTCATCGATGAACATGCGCCGCATGCGGATATCGCCGAGGCCGAACAGCATGGCCGCTTCCGCGGGCTCGCCATCGCGGCCTGCGCGGCCGATTTCCTGATAATAGGCTTCCAGGCTTCCCGGCAGGTCGGCGTGAAACACATAACGTACTTCGGGCTTGTCGATGCCCATGCCGAACGCAATGGTCGCGACCATCACAATCCCGTTTTCCGACATGAAACGGTTCTGGTTGGCTTCTCGCGCTTCCTTGCTCATGCCGGCATGATAGGGAAGGGCACGCACACCATGCTCCGACAGGAACGAAGCGATGCTTTCCGTCTTCTTGCGCGACAGGCAATAGACGATGCCGCTCACGCCAGGTCGGGCTTTCACGAACGCAAGCAATTGCTTTTTGCTGTCTTTCTTGGGTTCAACCGTCAGCCGGATGTTCGGGCGGTCGAAGCCCATCACCAATGCTTCGACGTCGCCTCCGAACAATTTCTCTGCGATATCCGCACGAGTGGTTTCGTCAGCCGTCGCCGTCAGTGCCGCAATCGGGACGCGAGGAAAAATTTCGCGCAGACGTGCGAGCGCTTCGTATTCGGGCCTGAAGGCGGGACCCCATTGCGAGATGCAATGGGCTTCGTCGATGGCGATCAGTTTTACCGGCAGTTTCGCCAACGCCGAAAGCATCCGTTCGGTCATGAGGCGTTCCGGCGCCATATATAAGAGGCGCGTCTCGCCTCGCGCTGCACGCTGCCACGCCGCCACATTGCTGTCGCGATCCTGGGAGGAATTGATCGCATCTGCCGACACGCCTGCAAGTTTCAGAGCCGCGACTTGATCCTGCATCAGGGCTACGAGCGGCGAGACCACCAGCGTCAACCCGCCCATCACCAAGGCGGGAACCTGAAAGCAAAGGGATTTGCCTGAACCCGTCGGCATCACCATCAGCAGGTGCCGCCCGGCCAAAAGCGCAGCAACAGCATCTTCCTGACCGGGTCGAAAATCGTCGAAGCCGAACACGCTTTTTAAGACGTGCCGCTTGGGATCGCGATGTTCAGTTTCGACGGCAGCCATTCACAGGTTCACGGCATTATGCATTCTGTCCCCGAACATATTCGACCATTCTTCCGGCGACAGTTGTTGCTTGCGGTTTAGATATTTCTGAGGGATCGCAAGTTTCTCCGCGGAGCGTCCGCGAATCACGGCAGGGCGCTCCGCAATCGCGTTAAACCAACGATGAATATTGGGATAGTCCGCAATCTCGATATTCATCGAGCCGCCAGCACTACGCCCAGGCCAGATGGCGATGTCCGCAATCGAATATTCGTCACCAGCGAGATATTCCGCTTCGCCCAGCCGCCGTTCCAGCACCCGCAAAAGCCGTTTCACTTCCTTGGTGTAACGCTGGATCGCGTAGTCGATTTCGTGCGGCGCATAGCGCACGAAATGTGCCATCTGGCCGCCCATGGGACCAAGGCCTGCCACTTGCCACGTCAACCACTGGATGGCCACGCTGCGCTTGCGCGGATCAAGGGGCAGCATCTTTCCGGATTTCTCGGCAAGATATTGCAGAATAGCGCCTGACTCGAACACTGCATGTGGACCACCCCCGAACGGGGGATCGTGATCGACTATGGCTGGAAGCTTATGATTGGGATTGATCCTGCCGAATTCTGCTGTGTGCTGATCGCCTTCGAAAATGTCGTAAAGAATCACGTTGTAGGGCAAGCTCACTTCTTCCAGCATGATGCTGATTTTCTGGCCGTTTGGTGTGGCCACATAGTGCAGGTCGATCATGAAATTCCTCAGGGATAGCCTACTGCAAGCTTGCGCGATGGGCCCTATATCCGGCAATAAGGGAGTGATTTTTTTGCATCCCGGCCCTACTCTGCCTGGGGTGAGGGATATGAGCATCGCGTGAAAATCAAACTCCACAAAGGCGATCTACCCGACGGCCTCGACCTTGGGCCGGTGGTTGCCATCGATACTGAAACGCTGGGTCTTTCTTACGTTCGGGATCGGCTGTGTCTTGCGCAACTTTCCGCGGGCGACGATGTCTGTCACGCGGTGCAATTCGCACCGGGGGGATACGCCGCGCCCAATCTGAAACGCTTGCTCATCGACCCCAAGGTGCTCAAGATTTTCCATTTTGCCCGTTTCGACGTGGCGATGTTCCTGCGTCATCTCGGAGTCGTCACCGCCCCGATCTATTGCACCAAGATCGCATCGAAACTCGTGCGTACTTACACCGACAAGCACGGCCTCAAGGATCTGGTGAAGGAGCTGCTGAACGTCGATCTCTCGAAAGAGCAGCAAAGCTCCGATTGGGGGGCCCCGGAGCTCACGGAGCGTCAACTTGCTTATGCCGCCAATGACGTGGCCTACCTCCATCGCTTGAAAGAATCGCTGGACCACATGCTTGCCAGGGAAGGCCGCACGGCCCTGGCCCAGGCCTGTTTTGACTTCCTGCCCGCTCGGGCTGCACTCGACCTGGCCGGTTGGGATGAGGTCGATATTTTCGCGCATTAAATGGTTAATGCCCTGACTGGGCTCGTTAACTCCTTGAAAAATTTTAAGACTTGATGCGCCAGAGGGGATCGGCCACATTTGGCACGATTTTCGCGTGGGCGGTTATTCGCGCCTGCGGGACAAAATCGAGCAACCAAAGGGTACCTGATGCGCTCAGCCGTGAATGCTGCGGCTTCCCCCGATGAGACCGCGGACCTCAAGGCCGCGCGCCGCGTGCTCAACATGGCGGACGAGGCCATCGCGGCTCTCGGCAAGTCGCTGAACGGCGATTTCAGCCGCGCCCTTGATGCCATCGTGTCCATCAGAGGCCGCGTGATCGTGAGCGGCATGGGCAAGAGCGGCCACATCGGGCGCAAGATTGCGGCGACGCTCGCTTCTACAGGTACGCCCGCATATTTCGTGCATCCCGGCGAGGCCAGCCATGGCGATCTTGGCATGGTCACGCGCGAAGACGCGGTGCTGATGCTTTCTTATCGCGGTGAGACGCCCGAACTTGGCGATCTGATGACCCATGCCAAACGGTTGCGCATTCCTCTGATCGGCATTGCGGGCAATCGCAATTCAACATTGCTGCAAACAGCCGATATTGCACTGGTCTTACCGAGCGCGCGCGAAGCCTGTCCGATGGGATTGGCGCCTACCACCTCCACCACAATGATGCTTGTGCTGGGCGATGCGCTCGCTGTTGCGTTGATGGAAAGGCGTGGATTTACCGCCGATCAGTATCGCGACTTCCATCCCGGCGGGTCGCTCGGCAAGGCGCTGATCCGCGTTAGCGACCTTATGCATACGGGCGAAGAACTGCCGTTGGTGGGCGAAGATGCATCGATGCAGCAGGTTGTTCTCACCATGGCCGCGCGCCGCTTCGGCTGTGTGGGTGTCACCGACGAGAAGGGAGCGCTGGCGGGCATCATCACTGACGGCGATCTGGCCCGCCATATGGATCGCGATCTTCTCGATCGCAGGCCGCTCGACATAATGACTCGCGGGCCCAAAGTTATCGCCGACGACCGTCTCGCCGCCGAAGCGCTCGCGTTGATGAACGAGAATAAGATCACTCAACTGTTCGTTCTCGATCGGTCCGGTCGCCCGCAAGGCATTCTGCACATGCACGATTGTCTGCGCGCGGGAGTAAGCTGATGGCGCAGCGCGCGACCACGCTCAAATCTCGCCGCCGCGATTGGAGCGCCCGTCCGCGCGGCACTATGCTCGATGCCGAGCGCTATACGCGCTTCGTTACGTTGATGAAGCGTGCCTTGCCGATTGCCGCCTTGGTGCTGCTCGCGGCCGTGGGAATCTATGCTTTTCAGCCGCGCCAGCAGGATCGCATGGCTATGACCTTCGAGCGCGTCGGCGAAGTTGCCAACGACCTTGCGATGATCAAGCCGCGCCTTTCCGGCACCGACGCAAAAGGGAATCCGTTTGTCATCACGGCAGACCGGGCTGTGCAGGAAGGCCGCAATTCGCGCCGCGCGCGTTTGGAAAACGTCGACGCGGACATGACGCTCGACAAAGAGCGCTGGCTCAACGCCACAGCCGCCAATGGCCTGTTCGATGCCGATGCGCGGACGCTGGTGCTAGGCGGAGGAATCGCTGTGTTCTCCGATAATGGCTACGAACTGCACACAAAAGCCGCACATTTCGACCTGAAAAGAGGTTTTGTACACGGCGAACAGAAGGTCACGGGGCAGGGGCCGCTTGGGACCATGAGCGCTGACGCATTCGAGGTCGATAAAACCACCCAGCAGATTCGCCTCAAAGGCAATGTGCGGACGTCCTTCCAAAAAGCGGCGGGCAAGACATGAAAATGCAATTGGCCGCGCTTCTGCTATTGCTGTCTGCGCCGGCATACGCCGCAAACACACCGCTTGATTTCGGTAAGCACAATGCCAACGAGCCGATCAATGTCTCTGCCGATGCTTTCCTTGCGGACATTAAGGGCAAGACCGGCACCTATTCCGGCAATGTCATCGTCACACAAGGAAATATGAAACTGCGCGCCGACAAGGTGCGTGTGAACGTGAGAGACAACAAGCCTGATAAGATCGAGGCCACCGGCCATGTTGTGTTTGATTCGGCATCTGGAACGGCACAGGGCGACGTTGGCGTTTATGACATCGCGCCGCGCACTATTACGCTGAACGGTCATGTTGTCCTGGCAAAAGACAAGAACGTGATGCGTGGAACCACGCTGGTCGTAAACCTGGTGACGGGCGCCGCGACCTTGCAGTCCAAGGGGGCAAACGGCGGTCGCGTTCAGGGATTGTTTACTCCGCCGCCCCAGAAGAATTCTCAATCGTTAAAACCTGCGCCAACCAATCCGTAACCATTCATGCTTCCTTAAGCACAACTAGGCACAGTTCTTGCCCATGACGACAAACGCCACGGAAATCAGCACCAAGACGCCCCGCGCGGAAGTTCCGCGCGTGGTCGAGGGAAGCCAAGGGCTGGTGGTGACACGTATCGGGAAAAGTTTCAGGAAGCGGCCCGTGGTGCGCTCGGTCAGCCTGTCGCTGAAACGCGGCGAGGTCGTCGGGCTGCTCGGTCCCAACGGCGCGGGCAAGACAACCTGCTTCTATATGATAAGCGGCCTTATCCCTGCGGATAGCGGCACCATCGAAGTCGACGGCCACGATGTGACCCACCTGCCGATGTATCGCCGCGCGCGGCTTGGAATCGGGTACCTGCCGCAGGAAGCCTCGATCTTCCGCGGCCTCACCGCCGAAGAGAACATTCGCGCTACCGCCGAACTGATTGAGCAGGATCCCGGTCGCCTGGAAGCCATGGTGGAAGACCTGCTCGTCGAATTCGGCCTGATGCATGTACGCCATACACCGTCCATCGCGTTGTCGGGCGGTGAGCGCCGTCGCGTCGAAATCGCTCGCGCCTTGGCCACGCATCCATCTTACATCTTGCTTGACGAACCGCTTGCCGGCATCGATCCCATCGCGGTTGGAGAAATCCGCGATCTCGTGAAGCATCTGAAGGATCGCGGCATCGGTGTGCTCATCACCGATCACAATGTGCGCGATGCGCTCGAGATGATCGACCGTGCATATATCATTCATGAGGGTCATGTCCTGAAGGAGGGCCTTCCGTCCGACATTGTGGGCGACCGCGACGTGCGTCGGGTTTATCTCGGCGAAAGATTCTCGTTGTGACCGGAGTTAGGTGAGGCGTAGGTCATGGCGATTTCACAACGTTTGGAGATAAGGCAGGGGCAATCCCTTGTGATGACTCCGCAATTGCAGCAGGCGATCAAGCTGCTGCAATTGTCCAACCTCGAACTTGCCGACTATGTCGAACAGGAACTGGAGCGCAACCCACTTCTGGAACGCGATGACAGTGCGTCCCCCGAAGCCGAACGCCAGCAAATTGAAGAAGTGCCGCCTGCTAACGAAGCGCTCGACACAGTGCTCACCCGGGAAGATTTCTCTAAGGCGGAGGATATGGATGCCGGCCGCGACGACCTGTATCCCGACGAAAAGCCCGACCGCGGAGAGCCTGATAGTTCGCAGCCGTTGACGGACTGGTCGACTGTGCGTTCGTCCGGCGCGCGCTTTGAAGGCGACGAAGACGGTCTCGAAAACATATTGGGCGCCGGCGAGTCGCTCAAGGATCACCTGCTCGACCAGCTCGCCATTGCGGCGTTCGATCCCGAACGGCGCATGATATGCTTGTCATTGATCGATTGCGTGGACGAGACGGGGTATCTGCGCGGTGATTTGCAGGAAATTGCGGAACGTTTGGGCACGACGCTCGAACAGGTCCATGAAGTTCTAGGGGTTCTTCAGGGCTTCGATCCGCCAGGGGTCGCTGCGCGCGATCTCGCCGACTGCCTCGCTATCCAGCTTCGTGCCAAGGACCGTTTCGATCCTGCAATGGAGATGATGCTGGCACGCCTCGATCTCGTCGCGCGTCGGGATATCAGTGGACTGTGTTTGGCCTGCGGCGTCGATCAAGAAGACATCAACGACATGATTGCGGAAATCCGCGCGCTGACACCGAAGCCCGGTCTCGCGTTCGGCTCCGAACCGGTACAACCCGTTGTGCCCGACGTTTTCGTCCGTGAAGGGCCCGATGGCGGCTGGCACGTCGAACTCAATGGCGACACGCTACCGCGCTTACTGGTCAATTCTCGCTATTACGCGAAGATTTCGAAGGAGGCGCGCGAGAAGGACGCCAAGAACTATCTCACCGACTGCCTGAACAATGCGAATTGGCTGGTGAAGAGCCTCGATCAGCGCGCGCGCACCATACTCAAAGTGGCGACCGAACTCGTTCGGCAACAGGATGGCTTCCTTACCTACGGTGTGCGCCATCTCCGCCCCCTCAATCTGCGCACCATTGCGGACGCGATCTCAATGCACGAGTCGACGGTGAGCCGCGTCACCTCCAACAAATACATCTCCACGCCGCGGGGCGTGTTCGAGATGAAATATTTCTTCACGGCGGCCATCCAGGCGGTGAATGGTTCGGAAGCGCATTCGGCCGAATCTGTGCGCGACCGCATCCGAGAGATGATCGACAACGAAGGTTGCGACGAGATATTGTCGGACGACAGGATCGTGGCGCTATTGACGGCGGACGGTGTGAATATTGCGCGCCGCACCGTCGCCAAATACCGCGAGGCCATGCGGATTCCTTCCTCGGTGGAAAGGCGTCGCCTCAAGTCAAGCGATATTTCGGCTCCCGCGCACCCCTGAAATCTGCCATCGTTGACATTCAGGGCCGACCCGCTTACACGGCGGGCGCTTTTTTTGAAACGGCCCGGCCCCAAAAGGGTTATAGTTAAGCGGCTTACCAGGGACCGTGGTCAAACATGCAGGTTCGCGTTTCAGGAAAGCAGATTGAAATTGGGGAAGCACTTCCGGAGCAAGTGAAGGCGCGTATCAAAAGTGCCATCGAAAAACACTTCGACGGAGGTGCCGGTGCCAGTATCGTTTTTTCGCGCGAGGGGGCTTTTTATCGCGCCGATTGCAAAGTGCACCTGGATTCGGGTGCAATGCTGACGGCGATGGGAGAAGCAAACGATGCCTATCGGGCTTTCGACGATGCGCTCGACAGGCTTGAGAAGCAGGCGCGCCGTTACAAACGCAAGCTGAAGAACCATCACGAGAAGGGCAGACCGCAAAAAGGCGCGCTTCTCTAATCAAGGCCCCCGACATCATGGAAATCACAGATTTGCTCACGCCGGATTCCGTCATTGCGGCATTGAAGGCTCAAGGCAAGAAGCAATTGCTGCAGGAATTGGCCGCCAAGGCAGCCCCTCTTACCGGCTTGCCGGAACGGCGGATCTTCGAGACGCTGACGGAGCGTGAGCGCCTCGGCACGACCGGCGTGGGGCAGGGCATAGCCATTCCGCATGGGCGTCTTGCGGGGCTCACGAAGATCACGGGTCTGTTCGCTCGTCTCGATACCCCCATCGATTACGACGCAGTAGACAACCAGCCTGTCGACCTTGTCTTCCTGCTGCTGGCGCCCGAACAGGCAGGCGCAGATCACCTGAAGGCTCTGGCGCGCGTTTCGCGTCTCCTTCGCAATCAGACTGTCTGCGAGAAGTTACGGGCGGCGAGCAAGCCTGAGGCGCTCTACGCAATCCTCACCGAACCAAGCGCAGGCCCGAACACACAGGCTGCATAATAAGACTTACGTCCAGGAAAAGCGCAAGGGCCGAAGCAACCGCTTCGGCCCTTCTCATTTCAGCGCTCGCAAAGACGTTAGTGTACGCTTACCGGCGTCATGTCGTTCTGCACGGCCGCGCCATATGCACTGTCCCACGCATCGGTAAAGCCGAGAACGCTACCGTCCATAGCATGCAGCACGTAGAGCATGGTCTCCTTGGGCAGCTTGATGCCGTGCGGGACGATACCGAGACGTTTGGCCTCTTCAAGTCCCGTGGGTTTGATGTAGGTAATGCGGGACGGATCGAACATCGCGTGCTCGTTCTCTGTCTCGTCGAATTCGTTTCTATCGGTCATCTTGACCTCCTTCGGACGCCTTTACGCCCTACTCAGATGTGGCGCTTCCGCCACGGATTTCAATGGTGCGGATATCCGGTTCCAGTTTCCGCCGTTTGAGTTCCACAACAAGCAGTCCATTCTCCAACGAAGCACCGGCGACTTCGATCCCTTCGGCGAGTACGAATGCGCGCTGGAATTGCCGGGCTGCAATACCCCGGTGGAGGTATGTTTTCTCGTTGCTGTCGACCTGCTTGCCGCGAATGACGAGCTGATTGTCTTCGACTGTGATGTTCAATTCATCGCGACTGAAGCCGGCCACGGCAAGCGTGATGCGCAGCCGATCATTCGCCAATTCTTCGATATTGTAAGGCGGATACCCATCGGTCGCGGCTTTTGCCGTGCGTTCGAGCAATCGCTCAAGATGGTCGAAGCCCAAGAGAAATGGGCTATTGAAATAGACGTTGCGATTCATTCCCAAAGCCCTCCAGGCGCTTTGCCGGTCCCGAAAACGGCCACCGGAAATTCCACATCGCGGCCTCCAAGGAGCGCCGCTTCCACATAATGAGATGGGATTTTGGCGGTCCGTTTCAAGGTGTGCGCGGCGGCGTTTGCGCAACTTTATGTCCCCAGATTGCCCCCCCTGCGGGAACCGGGCAAAAGCCCCCTGTGAGCGATCCCATCATCCTTCTGGACGGCCCTGAGCGCGGCCGGTTGCGGCGCTTCGTGGGGCCGCTGGCCACGATATCGGCCTGCGATCCGGCGGATGTGGGGCTCGCGCTCGCCGCTCTTGAGGAGGCGCGTGCCCAAGGCGGCTACCTTGCAGGGTACTTCGCCTACGAGCTCGGTTATGCGCTGGAGACGCGGCTGGAAGCCCTGCTGCCGGAGGGCACCTCGGGGCCACTCCTGTGGTTCGGGGTCTTCGAGGACTGGGAGGAGGTGGCGGCGGCGGATCTGGCCGCAGAGGGCAGGGCATATGCGGGTCCACTTGCACACGACTGGTCGCGCCAGGACTACCATCGCCGCTTTGACCGCACCCATCGCTATATTGCGGATGGCGATATCTATCAGGCCAATCTCAGCTTCCGCTCCCGCTTCCGTGTCGTGGGCGATCCGTTGGCGCTGTGGCTGACCCTGCGGGAGCAATCTGCCGCCGGTCACGGGGCCTATCTCGATGATGGCGAGCGGCAGATACTGAGTCTGTCGCCCGAACTCTTCTTCGAGGTGTCTGCGAACGGCGCGCTAAGGGCCAAGCCGATGAAGGGAACAGCGCCACGCGCGCACGAACCCTCGGCCGATGCAGCAGCGCGCGCACATCTGGCCATGAGCGCCAAGGATCGTGCCGAGAACCTGATGATCGTCGACCTGCTGCGCAACGATCTCGGCCGCATTGCCGAGACCGGAAGTGTTGCTGTGGAGAACCTGTTCGCTGTGGAAACCTATCCGACCTTGCACACCATGGTCTCGACAGTGACGGCGCAACTCAGGCCGCACGCGACGATCCCTGAGATCGTACGCGCGCTGTTTCCCTGCGGCAGCATCACGGGCGCGCCGAAGATCCGTGCGATGGAGATCATCCGCGAGTTGGAGGCGAGTCCGCGCGGCGTCTATTGCGGCGCCATCGGCCATTTCGCGCCGGATGGCAGCGCCAGCTTCAACGTGGCCATCCGCACGATCACCCTGCGCGGACAGGACGGCGAACTCGGTATCGGTGGCGGAATAGTCTGGGATTCGCGCGCCGAGGCGGAATATGACGAGTGCCTGCTGAAGGCGCGCTATTACGAGGTAGCCCGCAAGCCCATCGAGCTGATCGAGACCTTGCGTTATGCGCCAGGAGAAGGCTTCACGCGGCTTGATCTGCATCTGGCTCGGATGGAAGCCAGCGCGAAGGCGTTTGCGATCCCGTTTGAGCGTTCGACTGCTCTGCGCACGTTGCAAGCACGCGTATCCGATGCAAGGGAAGCGTTGCGCGTGCGGCTGACCGTAGACGAAGCGGGACAATTCGCCTGCACGATTGCGCTGCTGGACGAAGGCCCGAAGCTTTGGACATATGCGATCTCTTCGCACCGTGTGAACAGCGCGGACGTGCTTCTGCGCCATAAGACGACATGGCGAGAGATGTACGAGGAGGAACACGCCAGACTTTCGCGTGAGACCGGCTGTGACGAAGTGGTGTTCCTCAACGAGTGCGGCGAACTTGCGGAAGGAAGCCGCAGTAACATCTTCGTTCGTATCGGCGGAAAGCTGTTCACGCCGCCGCTATCGGCTGGATTGCTGAATGGCTGTCTGCGGCAGGAACTGCTTGCGAAAAATGAATGCGAAGAACGTGTTCTCACGCTCGGCGATCTGGAAAAAGGCGAGGTCTTTCTTGGCAATTCGCTGCGTGGACTGATCCCGGCTCAACCAACACGCCTGGTTTGATCCGCCAAAATTGCACAAGCCAGCGCCAGCGATTCCGGTAGAACCCAACCCTTCGCTTCGAGCATCCTGCCCGCTGCGATGTCGGCTTTCGCCATATCCGTCAACGAGCCTTTGCGCACGCGCAAGGCATTCGCGGATTTGGCGACATCGAATGTTCCCAGCGTCGCGATCACCGCGTCCCCCACTTTGACCGCCTGTTCCTGATCGGAAAACTGGTCGGTGATGTCGTCATAGGGGGAGTGGATGCGTTTTCTAAGCAGGCGAGGGGCTTCCACCGCGATCCCGCCCGCGATGCCGACGCCGATCAGCGCCAGAGCGCTCAACACCAATGGTCTGCGCGTCACGCTCATTTGAACAATCCCTTCAGATGGTCGGCCAGCCGCAAGGTCAGCGCCACGAGATTCATCGTGGGGTTCGACGCGCCGTAAGTGGGGAACAATCCGCTGCCCGCCACGAACAGGTTGCTCATGCCATGCACAAGCCCGTCCGCATCGACGACGCCTCGTTTCGGATCGGTGTGCATCCGCGTCGTGCCCATATGATGATTGCCCCAGTCGAGGCCTTCGAGCCATTCGGCGCGCGTCGCGTGGTGGATTTGCAGCAGGCCTGCGCCGGAGGACAGCAATTGCCGTCCCCATTCCTCCAACGTCGCGCGGTAGCGCGCGAAGTCGTCATCGGAAATCGTGTTGTTCAACTTGCCGCGCGGCATTCCCAATGCATCGCGCGCGGTGTCCAGCGTGATGCGCCGTTCGGGATCCGGCGCGGGCTCGAAGCCGCAGCCAATCGTATAGGCGTGCGCCTTATCCGCGTCATAGCCCAGCGTCTCCGCCGCTGTGCGAACTGCGGCTTCTGCCAATGCATCCAATTTCGCACCGCCATCGACGGTGATCAGCGATCCCAGAACGTGCCGGGTGCGCCGAAAATTTTCCGTCGGCGCAAAGGCCGCCCGCATCCGCGCGCCTGCCGCGTTCTGCGTGCCGAGATAATAGGGCGAGAGCTTGCCGCCGAACGTCACCAGGGTTGCGTTGTTGCCTGGTATGGGGTGATCGGAAAAATAGCGTCCGACCAGATCGTTCGCATTGCCGACGCCTGCCGCCATCACGTCGTTGGAGGCCAGCATCAGCCGCGCATTCTCGATCGCGCCCGCGCCCAGCACGACATATTTCGGCACCACGGAAAATTTCACGCCGGACAGCGTCGCCACATCGGCGTGTTTCAGCGACTTGCCGTCTTTCGAAAGCCGCAAACCGGTGACGTTGGCGTTAGTGTAGAGTTTCAGGTTGGAAACCTGCTTCAGGTCATCCGCATAACGTTCGCCGAAATGCGTCGGCAGAACGCTGCCGCGCATCTTGCTGAATTGAAACCACACCGTCTCGATTCCGCCCTTGCCCATGGCGAGCGTCGTAACGGGAAATCTGTTCGGCGCGTCGTCGTAGATGAGGGGGCCGGCTTCGACCAATTCCTGCGCACGGGGGTAATAGGCTTCAAGCGCCTCGCGTCCGAAGGGCCAGCCGGAATGGGCGAGCCAGTCACGCTGTTCGAAGTCGATCCTCTCCAGCGGCCGGCACCACCCGCCCCAATGATTGGTGCTGCCGCCGAGGAAGCGCATGCGCGACCCGTCGAGGGGGAGGTAATGCGTGCCGGTCTCCGGTCCTTCGTAGAGCGCTTGCGTCGCCGCATCGAACTCCATTCCGCCGCTTTCGAGTAGCGTTACGCGGATGGGCGCGTCCTTCAGGGCCAGCGCCAGCGTGATCCCGGCGGGGCCGCCGCCGACGATCAGAATGTCCGTTTCGATGGCCGTGCCGGAAGGCAGAGAGCGGGCGTCGATGAAGCTGTTCAAGGGTGGGTCCGTGAGAGGTGCGTTATCGGTTTATGGCATGATTCCATCGGGTTAGTCGTTTTTCGAAATTGCTGTACCCCCCCTCCCCCCGGAGTTCCTTTGAACCTCATTTTGTGAACTCTCCCTTGGGGGGAGGTCGAAAATGCGAATGCATTCGTCCAACACCGTCCCCCACCCGAAAAATCTTCGCTGCGCTCAGATTTGTTCGACCTCCCCACAAGGGGGAGGTAAGTGCATGGGTTGAGGCGTCAGAGCGTTTCATCGCCCCATTCTAACCCAGCTTTGGAGGTGTTCGATTGCTCAGGCTTGCGGCTGGGCCGCGAGGCTTCGGACGTCCATTGTGGCGAAGCGGTCGCGATATTCAGCGGGGGTCATGCCGGTGCTGCGTTTGAACAGCGAGCGGAAGAAGGCGCCGTCGTCATAGCCCACCTTGACGCTGACTGTTTGGACCGGCGCGTTGTCGTGTTCCAGCAGCGACTTCGCGGCTTCCATGCGTACGGCCTGAAGATACGCGCCCGGCATACGTCCTGTGGCGGCCTTGAAGCGGCGGAGGAAGGTACGCGGGCTCATTCCGGCGCGTTCCGCAAGGTCTTCCGTTGCATGGGTGTCGCGATAGTTCTTCTGCAGGAATGCTTCCACTTCGCGCACGCGATCGTCTTCATGCGGCGGCGAAAGCGGCAGCAGGGCATAACCGTTTTGATGCGTGCGCGGCATGTTCAGCAACAAGGCTTTTGCCGTCTGCACGGCGACATCGTGGCCGCAGAGTTTTTCGACCAGATAAAGACTGACATCAGCAGATGCCATCACGCCGCCGCTGCACAGCACACGGTTGTCCTCGGTGACGACATTATCGGATCGCCAATCGACTTTCGGATAACGGCGCGCGAAATCGCCCGCAACCGCCCAATGCGTGGTGGCCTTGCGGCCATCGAGCAGGCCTGCATCTGCGAGATAAAGCGAGCCCATGCAGGCACCTGCGATATAGGCCCCGTTCGCATGATGTTTGCGCAACCACGGTGCAAGCGCGTGATTGTCGACCAGCTTTTGTTCGATGGTGAGGCCGGAAGTCGGCACCACGATGATGTCGGTGTTTCGGATGTCGGCGATGGCGCTTTCCGGCGTCATCCTCAGTCCCGCGTAAGGCGTGCGGACCGGTTTGCCGGTAACGGATGCCGTGGTGACCTTGAAACGCGGCTCGGGCCGTTCGCCAACCAGTTCGGCCCACAATGCGCCGGCGGAATGAAACACTTCGATGGGCATGATGGCGGTCGACGCGTAACCGTCGTCCAGAAGGACGACGGTTACATTGAGCATGCGTGGTCCGCCCGCCATCGGCTTCTCAAGCTGCCGCTGTCGTCGGATCGATGATGCCGCCGATCTCGGTGATCTTGTTTGCCGGGAACCCGGAGATCTTTGCATGTTCGCGGATCACGTCTTCGTTCTCGGCGAGGTAGATGCAGAAGGTCTTGTCCTTCGCCACGAAGGATTGCTGCCATTGCACCGCCGGCCCCAGCTTGCACAGGGCGGCATTGGATGTGTCGGCCGCGCCCCTGAGCTGCTCGCGCGTCATGGCGCCGACGCCGGGGATATCACGTTCGATCATATAGCGTTTGAGCATGTGTGCCTCCATTAAGCAGGGAGACTAGGCCATAGGCAGTATAGCCCGCATAAGAGGGTGATGCTGCCAATTCATGGGGGTGATTTTGCCAGTGGCAAGATTGCAGGCGTTTGTGGGCAAAGGCGCGGCCGGAGGGGATTTCAAATATTTCTCGAAGGCGATTGCGGCCTCTGGATCGGAGATCCAAGACACCGACCCGCCTTTGCCCTGCGGGCTTCGGCACGGCAGCCTCCGCTGCTGCGCAGCGAAGGCTGGTGGAGCCAAGCGGGATCGAACCGCTGACCTCCTGCATGCCATGCAGGCGCTCTCCCAGCTGAGCTATGGCCCCTGAACCCTGGGTGACGAACCGTTACCGGTCGTCCTTTTCGATGTCTGCGTCGATGATGTCGCTGACGTCGTCCTCGTCATCCTCTTCTTCGAGAAGGCCCGCGGCATCGTCGTCTTCGTCGTCTTCGACTTCAATATCCTCGATCTCGGGATCGGCATCGACAACCGTCATCCCGGCATCTTCTTCCTCGGCCTCTGCGGCTTCTTCTTCCTCGTCGTCGTCGCTGGGCACGATTAGCGGTGCTTCATCGACCACCGCTTCCTCTTCCTCGACCTCGTCTTCGGTCTCGGCGTCCTCTGTCTCGGCGCTCTCGTTTTCGTCTTCTTCTTCCTCCGCGACCGGTTGCGCCGTCGCAGGTTCGGCCACCCGTGGGCGGCGTTGCTTGTAAAGCGCCTCCGGCTCGAAAGTGAACTGGCACTTCGGGCACTCGATGGGCCGCTTTTGTAGGTCGTAGAAGCGCACCGTGCAGTTGGGGCACACGCGCTTCGTTCCCAGATCCGCCTTGACCAAGGTCAATCTTCCCGCATGAAGTCGGTTTCGTAAGGGGGGGTCGTTTGCCACTTCCCGCCCCGGCTGTCAAAGGAGCTTTATGAGCACGTCTTCATCCCTTCGCCCGCTCGCGGCGCGAGGTTCGCGCCCCTTGCGCGGCGAGGCCCTTGTCGCGGGCGACAAGTCGATTTCCCACCGGGCCCTGATCCTGGGGGCGCTTGCCGTCGGAGAGACGCGGATCACGGGGCTTCTGGAAGCCGAGGACGTGCTGAACACCGCAGAGGCCATGCGGGCTTTCGGTGCCAAACTGACCCGCGACGCACCCGGTTCCTGGCGGGTGGGCGGCGTGGGTGTCGGCGGTTTCGCCGCGCCCGAGGGCGTGCTCGATTTCGGCAATTCCGGCACCGGCTCCCGTCTGGTGATGGGGGCGATGGCCACGACGCCGATTGCGGCGACGTTCACGGGCGATGCCTCGTTGCGGAAACGGCCGATGAAACGGGTGCTCGATCCGCTGACGACGTTCGGCGCCACCTATGACAACGGAACGATGCCGTTGACGGTGACAGGCGCGAACCCGGCGCTGTGCATCGATTACGAGGTGACGGTGGCCTCGGCACAGGTGAAATCGGCCTTGCTGCTGGCGGCGCTGAACGCGGCGGGACGCACGCGCATCGTGCAACGCGCGCTCACGCGCGATCACACGGAGAAGATGCTGAAGGCGTTCGGCGCGGATATCCGGGTGAACGCGCTGGACGAGGGGGGCGAAGAAATTTTCCTGATGGGCGAGGCGGAATTGAAACCCTGCGCGGTGGAAGTGCCGCGCGATCCGTCGTCTGCTGCGTTTCCGCTGGTGGCAGCGCTGGTGGTGCCCGGTTCCGAGTTGATGATTCCATCGGTGCTGTTGAACGCGCGGCGTATCGGATTGATCGATACGCTGAAGGAAATGGGTGCGGACATCCGGATTACGAATGTGCGCGAGAGCGGCGGGGAAATGATCGGCGATCTGGCGGCGCGGCATTCGAAGTTGAAGGGCGTCGATGTTCCGGCAGAACGGGCGCCGTCGATGATCGACGAATATCCCGTGCTGGCAATCGCGGCGGCATTTGCCGATGGCAGGACCACGATGACGGGTCTGGACGAGCTGCGCGTGAAGGAAAGCGACAGGCTTTCGGCCATTGTTGCCGGTTTGAAAGCCAACGGCGCGACAGTCGAAGAGTTGGCTGACGGCATGATTGTGACGGGGCAGGGCGGCGTGAAGGGCGGCGGCACGGTCGCGACGCATATGGATCATCGTATTGCGATGTCGTTTCTCGTGATGGGGTTGGCATCGGAGGCACCCGTCGCCGTCGATGACGTGTCGATGATCGCCACGAGTTTTCCGGAGTTCGAACCGCTGATGCGCGGATTGGGCGCGGATTTCGCTTAAGGAGGGAGGATGCTCTGGCTCAGAAGTGCGGCTGCGATATTCGTGGGCCTGCTCGCCGTATTCGTTCTTTCGCTCGGCACCGATCAAATCCTGCATCAGTCGGGCTTCTATCCGCCCTGGAACGAAGGCCTGCACGATCCGTTTCAGAATGCGGTCGCGCTCCTCTATCGCTGCGCCTATGCGGTATTGGGCGGTTATATCGCCGCCAAATTCGCGCCGTTCAAACCGATTGCTCATGCGCTGGTGCTGGGCGGGATCGGCTTTGTGCTAGCGCTGCTCGGTTATTTCGCGACCCGCAACCTGAACTACGGACCCGCCTGGTATCCGTTGGCGCTGGTGGTGACCGCTATTCCATGTTCGTGGCTGGGCGGCGTTCTTCAGCAAAGGATGCTTGCCGGCCATTGAGTGGATCTGGGCGGAACGCTACGACTGCAACATCGAAGGGTTCTGCATGTTGAAGAACGCTGTTGCGTTTGCGTTTGCCGTGGGCGCCATATCGTCCGCACATGCCGACGCGGATGCGGATCGGCTTTCGACCCTTCCCGACGTCTACATCTCCTATTACGACGTATCCGGCGACAGCGAGAACGCGATCCGCAATTCGATCGACCGTTCGCCCGAACGTCCCCGGGACGGCGCGCGCGCCGTCGATGCTTTGACGACCTGGCATTTCAGTTGGCGCACCTGGTCGGACGGACATGGCGGCTGCGATCCGGCGCTGGTGGAAGTGATGTTCACGGCGAACGTCATCCTGCCGCGCCTGATCGGCTCGACATCGCCGGACATCGCGCGCGACTGGAATCGCTATATCGCCAATCTGAGAACGCATGAGGCAGGTCACATCACCTATGCCCTGTCGCGCAAAGCCGACGTGCTCGCTGCGGCGAAAACAACCCGCTGCGAACACATCAACGCCGCCGTGCAGCGCGTGCTGGACGAGATAAGGGCGCATGACCGCGTTTACGACCGGGAGACGAGTCACGGCATCAAGCAGGGCGCCGTGTTTCCGTGAAGCTTGAGCCGGCTCGCTTCGCGCGTTAGAGACGTTCGCGCTTGGGAACTCGCCGATGTCCAAACCTGTCATCATCGCCGTCGATGGTACTGCCGCTTCGGGTAAGGGCACGCTCGCCAAGAAGTTGGCGCGGCATTTCAATTTTCCGCATCTGGATTCCGGCGCGCTCTATCGGCTCACCGCGCTCGCAGTTCTTGAAAAGAAGGGCGATCCGAAGAACGAAGCCGATGCCGTGAAGGGCGCACGCGCCATCGATCTGTCGCGCGCGGGCGATCCCGCGATCCGGACCGACGTGGTGGGCAAGGCGGCTTCGAACGTCGCGGCGATCCCTGCGGTGCGCCAGGCCCTGTTCGATTTCCAGCGCGATTTCCTCACCAACCCGCCCGGCCATGCCGAGGGCGCGGTGATGGACGGTCGGGACATCGGCACGGTCATTGCGCCCGACGCGGTGGCCAAGCTGTTTGTGGACGCGGCGCCCGCGGTGCGGGCCCACCGGCGCTGGCTGGAACTGAAGGGAATGGGGATCGCGCGGGTGGAGGCCGAGGTGCTGGCCGAGATCAACACAAGGGATGCCGCCGACCGGAGCCGCCCTGTCTCACCTCTGAAACAGGCCCCTGACGCCGCCTTGCTCGACACCACCGATTTGGATATAGACGCGGCCTTCGCGGCCGCCCTGTCCTTGGTCGAAGCCAAGGTCAGGTCCGCGCTCAAGCGCTAGCCACAGGGGTTGGAAACCCGGCGGCGCATCCTGAGCGGGTCAGCGAAACCTCGAAAATCTCAACCACCGCCTTGCGGGCGCATGCTCGTCAAGGAAGTCCGCCGCGAATGCGGTTGGCACGAACGTACGAACCGAAGGACTTAAATGGCACGCGCCGCAACTCAATCTATCGCCACTCCCAGCCGCGACGACTTCGCGGCCATGCTGGACGCCAGCTTTCAGACCCAGGCCCCCGCCGAAGGCAATGTCATCAAGGGCACTGTCGTCGCCATCGAAAACGATTTCGCTATCGTCGATGTCGGCCTGAAGACCGAAGGCCGCGTCTCTCTCAAGGAATTCTCCATGCCGGGCCAGCCGGCAAATGTGAACGTCGGCGATGAGGTCGAGGTCTATCTGGAGCGCATCGAGAACGCGATGGGCGAAGCCGTGCTGTCGCGCGACAAGGCCCGCCGCGAAGAAAGCTGGATTCGTCTGGAACGCGCCTTCAACGAGCAGACGCGCGTGCATGGCGTGATTTTCGGCCGCGTGAAGGGCGGTTTCACCGTCGATCTCGACGGCGCGGTCGCGTTCCTTCCCGGTTCGCAGGTGGACGTTCGCCCGATGCGCGACGTCGGCCCGCTGATGAACCAGCAACAGCTTTTCCAGATCCTGAAAATGGATCGCCGCCGCGGCAACATCGTGGTGTCGCGCCGCGCCGTTCTGGAAGAACGCCGCGCCGAGGAGCGCACCTCGCTCGTCGCCTCGCTTCAGGAGAAGCAGGTCGTCGAAGGCGTGGTCAAGAACATCACCGACTACGGCGCGTTTGTCGATCTGGGCGGTGTGGACGGCCTGTTGCATGTCACCGACATCGCGTGGCGCCGCGTCAGCCATCCGACGGAAGTCCTCTCGGTCGGCCAGACGGTCACCGTGCAGATCATCAAGATCAATCACGATACGCAGCGCATCTCGCTCGGCATGAAGCAGCTTCAGACCGATCCGTGGGAAGGCGTGGGCGCGAAATATCCGCCGGGCGCGAAGTTCACCGGCAAGGTCACCAACGTCACCGATTACGGCGCGTTCGTGGAACTGGAGCCGGGCGTCGAAGGTCTGGTGCACGTCTCCGAAATGTCGTGGGTCAAGAAGAACGTCGCCCCGTCGAAGATCGTCACGCCGGGTCAGGACGTGGAAGTGCAGGTGCTGGAAGTCGATTCCAACAAGCGCCGCATCAGCCTCGGCCTCAAGCAGACGCAGGACAATCCGTGGCAGGCGTTCGCGGCCAA
>DASZYI010000004.1:0-6914 GCA_035545475.1 Rhizomicrobium sp. | reverse complement strand
GCCTATTCCGGCGCGACGGTGACCTTGATCCCGTCCAGCTCCGGCGAGCACACGATCTGGCAGGACAGGCGCGAATTGGATTCCACCGCCAGCGCCATGTCGAGCATGTCGGTCTCGGCGTCGGATTTCGCGGGCAGCTTCGCAAGCCAGTCTTCATCGACATAGACGTGGCAGGTCGCGCAGGCGCACGCGCCGCCGCATTCTGCCGTGATCGGCAGTCCGGCATCGCGCAGGATTTCCATCACCGTCCAGCCGTCGCGGCCTTCGAGTTCGCGCACGTCGCCGTTTCTATCGGTCGCGATGATTTTCATTAGTTCACGCCCAGTTTCTTTTGCAGGCTGGAAGACGACGTCGTGTATTGGAAGCGCAGCTTCTCGTTCGGCTTCACGATATGAAACGCGGCCTGGGACATCAGTGCCGCCTCATGGAAGCCCGAAAGAATGAGCTTCAACTTGCCCGGATAGGTGTTGATGTCGCCGATGGCGAAGATGCCGTGTGTGCTGCTCTCGAATTTCTCCGTGTCCACGGGAATCAGATTCTCGTGCAGGTTCAGTCCGAATTCCGCAATCGGTCCCAGTTTGATGGTGAGTCCGAAGAACGGCAGGAACATGTTGGCGTCGATCTTGAATTCCTGCTTGTCGGCGCCGGCCAAAGTCACCTGCTCCAACTTGCCGCCTTCGCCGTGCAGCGCCTTCACGCTGGCGACATGGAATTTGATCTTTCCCTGATCGGCCAGCTCGCGCATCTGATTGACGCTGTGTTGCGCCGCGCGGAATCCGTCGCGGTGATGCACCAGCGTCAGCGAACGCGCAATCGGCGCAAGGTTCAATGTCCAGTCGAGTGCGGAATCGCCACCGCCCGCGATGAGCACATCCTTGTCGCGGAAATGATCCATCTTGCGCACGGCATAATGCACGCTTTTGTTTTCGTATTCTTCGATGCCGGCAATCGGCGGACGCTTCGGCACAAAGCTGCCCGCACCTGCCGCCACCACAACGACCGGCGCGATGATCTCGGTGCCTGTATCAGTCGTCAGTTTCCAGCGGCCGTCATCGAGTTTGACAAGCGAGGATGCCATCTGTCCGAAATGAAAAGTCGGGCTGAACGGCTTGATCTGTTCCATCAGCCGGTCGGTCAGTTCCTGACCGGTGACGATAGGCAGGGCCGGAATGTCGTAGATGGGCTTCTCGGGATAAAGCTCGGTGCATTGCCCGCCCGGCCGGTCGAGGATGTCCACCAGATGCGTCTTGAGGTCGAGCAGACCCAGCTCGAACACGGCGAAAAGCCCGATGGGCCCTGCTCCGATGATGGCGACGTCGGTTTCGATGGGCGCGGTCATGCTCTATTCCACAATTTTCTAGTGTATGAACCCGAAAACTAACGTGTATATATGTAAAAAGGCCGGGCCCGACAATCCCCGGCTTTGGCAGGACCGGGGCGCAAGTGTCGCGGCGCGCTCTCTTGCCCCCGCCGAGCCGGGGGCGGCAAGAGGGAATCGCGACCTGCGGACATTTCCCATGACCTTGGTCATTCCAGCCGCCAATTGCCGTTCGATGGAGGATCTGCGCGCCCAGATCGACCGCATCGACCGCGAACTGGTCGGCCTCATGGCCGAGCGCCAGACCTATATCGAACGCGCCGCCGTGCTGAAGACCGATCGCGACACGGTGCATGACAGCGCCCGCATCGAAGACGTCGTTTCAAAAGTGATCGCCGAAGCCAAACGCCAGGGCCTAAGCCCCGCGATTGCCGAACCGGTCTGGCGCGAACTGATCGCGCGTTGCATCGCGCTCGAATTCGAGGCGTTTGATCGCAAACGGGTTGGCTAAAACGTCAGCGCAGATAGCTGTCGATGAACATATGCACGAGGCCCGCGCGGCTTTTCATGGTCGCAAGCGCTGCCTGCGCCTTGGCGCGATCGGTCTGCGGCTGAAGTTTTTCGGCTTCTGCCACCGTCTCGGCCAATGCAAATGCGCCGATGCCTTTTGCAGCGCCTTTCAATGTGTGCGCGGCATCGAACCAGCCTTCATTGTCGCCCGCCTCGATCGAAGCCTGCAGCCGCAAGGTCATGTCGGTGGCCTGTTTTTGGAACAGCCGCAGGATCTCTCCGTTCAGGGCAAGATCGCCGCCGGTATATTTGTTCAAATGTTCCAGATCGACGACGCTTGCGCGTTCTGCTGCCAGCATGACGATGCACCTCGAAGACCCCGGCAGATGATCCGCCCGCACCCGTCAAGGCCGCGTTAACGCTTGGCTTCGGATTGAATCAGAATGGCTGCCAGCCCCCTGGGAAGGGCGAAACGCCGATCAGGCGCGCATGGCAGAACAGCACCACTGCAAACAGCAATACCGCTAACGCCATGCGCCAATCGAGCAACTCGCGCCAGTTGAGTTTGGCGCGTCCTGCAAGCAGGGCGGCGAACGGCACGTTGGAGGTGCGCGCGGCGAAACCGTCCCAGTCCGCGCCCATCTTGCGTTCGCGTTTGGCATCGATGGAAAGCGGCCCCAGAAGCGACAGGATGAGGAACGTCCCGAACAGGATCACCGAGGCCTCGTCGCCATTGAGCGCCAGATGCATCGCCGCCCAGATCGCCACGCCCCAAAGGAAGGGATGGCGCGTCACCGCGACGATTCCTTTCACCGCATCGGGCTTGGTCGCCACGCCTTCCTGCCGGACGGATGTGGGATTGGGTGTGAGAAGCCCCGGCACGCCAATGAGAAATGCGAGCAGCACCACCGGCATCGCCAGATGTTTCATCCCGGCGCCGAGATCGTAGAGCAAGGGATTGTTGGCATCCGCCTGCGCGTGATTGTAGGAAAATACAAGCCAGATGATCGCTGCAAGCGACGCGAGCGAGAACAGCCCCATATAAGGGCCCTCGCCGATTCCGCTCACGATACGATCGCGCAATCGCGTGCCCGAAACGAGAAAATGAATTGCAAGAAAAATCGCCGCCGCGGCCAACAGCATGTCCATTTTGTCCCTCCCGCGCGCGGCGAGTTCAGACGCGTGCGCGCATGACATGAGCGGTCCCGCCCAATGCGAGACCATCGTTGCGCTGTAAGAAATATCGTGCGTTGAGTGCGCCAGCGTCCGCATCCTCGACGAAAGAAAACCCAAGCGCGCGAAGATCGCGCTGCAAGTCCTCCGGTCGGAAAAAGCTCCGCAACGGCTCGCCGATTGCGGCAACGCGCCGGGCAAGTTCGGCAAGAGCTTTGCCCTGCGCGGCGTTGCGGCTTTCCAGGGGCTCGGCGTAGTCGAACAGGACTTCGCTTCCCCGTTTCATGTCGCGCGCGACAAAGCCGAGCGTCGTATCGATCGCCTCGCGCGAGAGATAGGGGACGACGCCGAGCCAGGCGAAGAACGCAGGCTTGCCGAATTCCAGACCGGCGCGGGCCAATCCGTCGTGCAAAGTCTCCCGTTCGAAATCGACCGGCGCATAGGTGAGCGTTTCGGGAATGCCGATACCGGCATCGCAAAGCCGCTCGCGTTTCCAGCCTTGCGTCGCGGGATGATCGACTTCGAAGATGCGCAAGTCCGGCCTGTCGTTGCGATAGGCAAAGGTGTCGAGCCCCGCACCCAGCACGACATATTGGTCGACGCCCCGGGCGGCAGCTTCGGCAAAACAGTCTTCGGTGTAGCGGCTTCTGACCGCCACGAAGGCGCGCATCCGGGCGGCCGCCAACTGGGCGTGACGGTCGTGCCCGGCGCGAATGTCTTCGGCGGCTTGCCGCCCCACGATCCGAAGCGCCAAAGGGTCGGCAAAGATAGGTGGCGCATCGACAATCTGGTGCGCGGCTCGGTGGAGGGCTGCGCCATAGGCCGTCAGGCTCGGACGGGTAGATTCCATACGCTGTAAATTATAGCTTCGCCACCAGCGGCAAAAGAGCTGTCCGCAAGAAAATACCGTTAAGCCTGACTGTGGATAGATTCGCGGATCGGCCACCGAAATGGTAAATAGGGCTCTAGTGTCCGGCGCTTAGCTTCCGCTGAGGGGTAGGGTATTTTGCGTAACTTCGCCACCGAGCAGGTCGAGCCTGCCGCCGTTTCCGAAACACAGCCGCCGGTCAAAGCGCCCGAACGCCCGAAAAAACCCGCCCGCAAGGAGACCGGCCTCGGCGGTCTCGTCTTTGCGATCATCATCGCCGCCTTCTGGATCGGCTGCGCCGCGGCCTATCTGTTCGGCTATGTCGGCCCGCGCGGCTGGGGCGTCCTCGACGTGCAGGAGATTGCGCTTTTTGCCGCCATCATTCTCGCACCGCCGGTCCTGTTCGTTGCGATTGCCTGGACCTTCGCGCGTGGACAGGCGATGGGGCAGCTGGTCGGTCAGTTGTCCGAACGCGTCGAACTGCTCGTCACCGCCGACGATACTTCGTCAAAGACGGCCGCCAAGCTTGGCCGCACCGTCCGTCACGAACTCGACGCCTTGAATGCTGGTATCGATGGCGCCTTCCAGCGCCTGCGCGCGCTCGAAAACGTATTGCAGAACCAGATCGCAGCGCTCGACGAGGCAGGCGCCCGCGCCGATGTGCGCGGCGAAGCCATCGCCACGCGACTGATGCAGGAACGCGAACGTCTGGAATCCATCGGCGGTTTGCTGGGCGAAGCCGCCACCCGCGCCGGCGAAACCGTCACCGCGCACGCCTCGCAGTTGAAAGCGACGATCGAATCCGCGCAAGGCGCGCTTGCCACTTCGGCGACCGAAACAGGCGACGTGCTGTCGGACCGCAGCAGCGAGTTGCGCGCCGCCATCGAAAGCGCGAAGGGCGCGCTCGCCAATTCCGTTGCAGATGTCCATGCGACGCTCATCGCGCGCACGCAGGATCTCAAAGCCGTTATCGACTCCGCACAAGAAGCCCTTGCCGCATCGGCCACCGGAGTGCAGGACGCTCTTTCCGATCGCACGCAGGAGCTGAAAGCCACCGTGCAATCGACCGAGGACTCTTTCAGCGCTTCCACCCGGCGTGCGCACGACATTCTCGCGGGCCAGGTCGATCAGTTGAAGCAGATGATCGGATCGGCAGGCGATGTGCTGCTCGACGGCACGATCCGCGCCCACGAATTGCTCGCCGAACGTACCGAACGCGCCAACGACCTCATTGCCACGCGCGTGACGCATATGAAGACGGTGATCGAATCCACCGAAGGCGTGCTCGATCGCGCCGCCGGGCAAGCGAGCGAACATCTGGCCGGACGCGTCGCGCAACTGCAGACGATCATGGAAACCGCGGAAGGCAAGCTCAACGCCGCCAGCCGCGCGTTGGAAAAACAGACGGGCGAATTCCGCAACGCCGTCGAAACGGCGGCACAGGCGCCCCACAATGTCGCCGTCGAACTCGACAAACACGCCAAGCAGATCGAGCAGGTGGCTGACGCCACCATGGCGCGCGCCGAATTCGTGCTCGGCCGTCACGAACGCCACCGCGCGCAGATGAACGACCTGCTGCAGAAATTGCGCGACGAAGGCCAGGCCTTCGATACCGCGATCCAGAACGAACGAGCGGCCCTCGAAAAGGCGATTGCGGGACTCTCGCCGGAGACCAAGAAGTTCGAAACGCTTGCCGCCGATACCGAACGCCACATCGAAACGATCATGTCCAACGCGGCGGCGCGTGCGGGCAACATTGCGGGGCTGCTTGCGGGCGAAGCCACGCGGCTCACCGAAATCAGTAACGCTGCCAGCGACAGTCTCGCCAAGATCACCCACACGTTGCGCGAGGCAGGCGAAAGCGCCCACGCCCTGATCGGCGACACGGCAACCACCGCCAAGGCGAACGCGGCCGCACTCGTGGGCGAAGCGATGGCCGAATGCGAAAGGCTGATCCGCGCGGCCGGCGAACTCTCGCACAAATCGAAGGAAGTGAGCGCCGATCTCGGCCGCGTCGTGGGCGATGTGCAAAACCATATGGCCACCCTGCCCGGCATCGCCCAGCAGGAAGCCCGGCGCGTGCGCGAAATGCTGCGCACCGAAACCGAAGAGATCCTCGATCTTTCGGCGCGCACCATTTCCACCATTCACGCGCGCACCAGCATCAAACAGCAGCGCAGCGAAGCCGAAACAGCGAAAGACGATCCGGACAACCTGCTCGCCCGCGCCCGCAAGCTCACTCAGCGCCCCAAGCGCAAGATCGAACAGCGCCCCACGGAAATGAACGATCCCAAGGGCTGGAACATGAGCACCTTGCTCGCCGCTGTCGAAAGCGGGGAGTCGAAGGAAAAGGAACTGCGCCCGGCCTCCGCCGCCGCATTGGGCGCGCTCGAAGCCGCACTTGCCGATCTGGCGATCGATCTTGCAGCCTTCGACACGGGGCCTGCACCCGGTGCGGACGAATGGCGCCGCTATATCGCGGGCGACCGTTCGGTGTTTGCGCGCAGGCTTGCCGACTCCATCGATTCCGATGCGATGAACCGCATCGTCAATCTCTATCGCGAGAACACGAAATTCCGCGATGCCGCCGACACCTATATGGCCGACTTCGAAGTGTTGCTCGACAAGGCGAAGGAAGGCGATGGCGGCGGATTGCTGACGTCGACGATGCTGAGTTCCGATACCGGAAAAATCTATCTCGCTCTCGCCTATGCGCTCGGCCGCTTAACCTGATTTGCGCAGCCGCGCCGCATAGAAGCCGTCCATCCCGCCTTTTTCGGCGAGGTGACACGGCAAGGTGCGAAGATCGCCATCGGCCGTGATCGCATCCAGACCGAACACGTCATCGGCGCGGATCGCTTCGCGCTTGAAATCCTCGTGCGCCTCCAGAAACGCCGCCACCTGTTCAGGCCCTTCTTCCGGCTCCAGCGAGCACACCGCGAAAACCAGAATGCCGCCCGGCGCCACCAATTCTGCCGCCGCATCCAGCAAATCCTGCGCCGTCGCCGAACACAGCGTCACGTCCGACGCATTCTTGATCCAGGG
>DASZYI010000003.1:0-2006 GCA_035545475.1 Rhizomicrobium sp. | reverse complement strand
CGAGGAAGGAACGGCGCTGCCGCGCTCCATCATCGAATATTATTACAAGAACGATGCGCTGCACGATCCGTGGGTGAGCGAAGAACACATCACCGCGTTCGGCTGGGCGAGCCCACAGGATCTCGACGACATCGTGAACCTGTCGATCCGCGTCAACGATTTCCTCTCGGGGCTTTTTCTCGGCGTCGGCATCAAGCTGGTCGATTTCAAGCTCGAATTCGGCCGGCTTTGGGAAAACGATTACATGCGCATCGTGCTGGCCGACGAGATCAGCCCGGATTCGTGCCGGCTGTGGGACGCAACCACCAACGAGAAGATGGACAAGGACCGTTTTCGCCGCGATTTGGGCGGCGTTGTCGAGGCTTACAGCGAAGTCGCAAAACGTCTGGGAATCATGCCCGAATCGGGGCAAGGAGAGACGAAAGGTCCGGTGCTGGTGAGATGATGCTTCGAGGCTCGCTACGCTCGCACCTCAGCATGACGAAGTCCTGATGGGCGGATGGGCTTTTATGTTGCGCTGTTCCGATGGCAGCTTCTATGTAGGTTCGACATCGCATGACGACGTCAACACTCGGGTCATGGAACACAATGAAGCTCGCTACATCGGCTACACTTCCTCAAGGCGTCCCGTGAGTCTCGTCTGGTCCAAATGGTTTGTCGATCTGCGAGCCGCGCACGCCACGGAACGCCAAGTCAAAGGTTGGAGTTGCGCAAAGAAAATTGCACTTCTCAACGAGAATGGCGAAGCCTTGGTTCAACTTTCCAAGCGCAGGTCTGGTAACTCCAAATCTGGGTCGCGACGTTCAAAACGGCAACTGGTTGACGCCTTCCATTCCGCGGGAGTTCGTCATCCTGAGGTGGCCGCGAAGCGGCCCTCGAAGGATGAATTATGAAAGCCCGTGTTTTCGTCACTCTCAAAAACGGCGTTCTCGATCCTCAAGGAAAAGCCATCGCCAACGCGCTTCATGGCCTGGGTTTCGGTTCCGTCGGCGATGTGCGTCAGGGCAAGGTCATCGATCTCGAATTGAAAGAGAATGACGAAACCAAAGCGCGCGCGAGTTTGAAGGACATGTGCGAGAAGCTTCTCGCCAATACGGTCATCGAAAAATACGAGATCGAACTGCGGCAATAGGACAAACGATGTTGCGGATAGCTGTTGTTGCCGTCGCCATCGCCGTGACGGCGGCGCCCTGTCTGGCGGCAGACCAGACGCCCCTGTCGCAACAGCCGGCAACTGCCGCTCCATCATCCGCCGAGCCGTCGCCCGAAGCGGTGGCGGTTGCCGAACAGATCATCGAAGTGACGGGCGCGCGGGAACACTCCCTGAAAATGGTCGATGCTGTCGTTCCCACCGCAATCGACGCCATCAAAAAGCGCATGCCCGACGTGTCCGACACCGCTCTGAACCAGTTCAAGAGGGTGTTTCGGGAAGAAGTCGAAAAGAGCCTGCCCCAAATGCTGCACGCAGAAGCCCGGCTTTACGCGATCCATTTCTCGGAAGGAGAATTGAACGACCTTCTGGCCTTCTATCGCACTTCGGTGGGCCAGAAGATGATCGTGGAGCAGCCGAAGATTTTCACCGAGATGTTGCCGCTTGCACAGAGCTGGGGCCGCATGGCCGGTGCGCACGCGGTAGAAGCTGCGCTGGAAAGCCTGCGCCAGGAAGGAGTGAAGATTTGAAATCCGCCGTCATCGTCTTTCCCGCCTCCAATTGCGACCGCGACGCGGCCACCGCGCTGACGCAGATGACCGGCGCCAAACCGCACATGGTCTGGCACCAGGACAGCGAATTGCCCGATGTCGACCTTGTCGTGCTGCCCGGCGGGTTCTCTTACGGCGACTATCTGCGCTCCGGAGCGATGGCTGCGCAATCGCGCATCATGCGCGAGATCAAGGCGCACGCCGAACGCGGCGGCGCTGTGCTCGGCATCTGCAACGGTTTTCAGGTACTGACAGAATCCCATCTTCTGCCCGGCGCGCTGATGCGCAATGCCGATCTCAAATTC
>DASZYI010000002.1:0-31357 GCA_035545475.1 Rhizomicrobium sp. | reverse complement strand
CGCAAGGCGCTGGAGGAAGCTACTGCGGACGCCTGCGATGAAGAAATTGTAGCCGCAATCACCGAAGAACCTATGGCAACACGAACGCCGAGCCGAATTGTTCACTACCTGAAGAAACACGGCCTTAAAATCGTCCGCGCCCTTCCATCCCCACAGGTGAAGGGATGACGAAGCCTGTCCGCCTGCAACTCTCCCGCAAGCGCGGCTTCAACCTTCAGGAGTTGAGCCGGGCCATCAATGGCCTCCCTGCGGTGAATGTCACGCGGCGCGGGCGGTGGGGGAATCCGTTTGTGGTTCATCATCCCGGCTCTGAGATCGGACGGCCGATGTCGGCGAAGGTCGCCGTTGCGAGCTTCAAGTCTATGGTCGAGAAGGAAGGCGCCTGGTTTCCTGTGCCGCTGCCGTGGCCGAAGGGAAAAATCCCGGCGCAACTCACGACCGTCGAGGACGTGAAGCAGAATCTTCGCGGCAAGAACCTCGCCTGTGTCTGTCACCTCTGCGAGGTTCATAAACGGAGCGGTCTGCCGCTTGGCACCGAATGCGCGGACTGCGCCCCCTGTCATTCGACGGTTCTGCTGGAGATCGCAAACGGATGAATGTCATCACCAACGCAAAAGAAGTCATGGCGCAAATCGAGCGCGGTTCTGAGTTGTGGCACGTCTCGAAAGACCCACTGCCGGGTCATTGGGAATTGCGGGGCCGGAAAGATACGATCCGCGTCAGTTGGGACGCGATTGATCTAATTCGACGCCATTATCTCTCTTGGTTCGAAGAACACACCGTCTCGAAGCAGGAAGGCCGCTACACCTGGGCCTATCTGCCGAAACAACGCGCGTTGGGTCTGTCAGGAGGGAACGCGCGCGCACAACTCCAACCCGAAAATGGGAAGGCGGAATGACGAAACTATCCACAGTCATCTACGTCCGCGTGTCGAAGTTCGTGGAATTGACCGGTTACACGGACAAGGCGGTGCGCTGTAAGATCGCCGAAGGTGTGTGGCTTGAGGGCAAACACTATCGCCGGGCACCTGACGGCGCGATCCTGATGAATCTGGAGGCCTACGAGCGATGGGTAGAGGGCGAATCGGTAGCGGCGTCGAGGTCCGCGAGCATTCCCTCCGCATCCGATTCACATACCAAGGCAAGCGCCGCTGCGAACGCGTCGAATTAGAGCCGACGCCCGCCAACATAAAGGCCGCGATCAAGCTGGCCGCGAAGATCAGGCAGGAGATCGCCCTGGGCGTCTTCGACTATGCCAAGACCTTCCCCAATTCCGCTGTTCCCAAAGCGCCGGTCCCGCCGTTCTCCGAATACGTCAAGACCTGGCTCGCGACCCTCGCCCATGAGAAGTCGACGGCGGACGGCTACCGGACCACGTTGGAGAACTTCTGGGCGCCTGCCTTTGCCGGGAAGCGGCTGGACGAGATCACCCACACCGATGTTGCCACGGCCATCGCGGCGAAGGCCAAGACGGCCAGCGCCAAGACCACCAACAATCTATTGATTCCGCTGAGGCAGCTTTTCGCGGCGGCTGAGGCGGACGGGCATGTCGAGCGGCTTCCGACCGCCAGGGTCCACAATCGCCGCCACCAGCGCGCGGAGATCGATCCTTTTCTGCCGGAAGAAATGGCGGCCATCCTTAGCCGGATGGAGGAGCGATCGCCGCGGGTGGTGTGGGCCTATTACGAGTTCGCGTTCAACACGGGGTTGCGGCCCAGCGAGCAGATCGCGATGCGTTGGGGCGCGGTGGACTGGCGGCAGAACACGGCGCAGATCGCGGCGGCGCGCGTCCGGCACAAGGTCAAGGGCACGAAGACCCATAGCGTGCGCCTGGTCGACCTCAACGAGCGGGCGATGGCGGCTCTACAGGTGATGAAGGCGCACACCTTCCTGAAGGGGCTCAACGAGCCGATCTTTGCAGATCCCGCGGGCCGGCCGTGGACAAGCGACCGCAAGCAGCGTGAGGAGTTTTTCTATCCGGTGCTGAAGGCGCTGGGGATACGTCAGCGCCGGGCCTACAACACGCGGCACACTTACGCGACGATGGCGCTGATGGGCGGGGTCAATCCGGCCTATGTGGCCCGGCAGTTGGGCCACAAGGACGTTTCGATGCTGTTGAAGCACTATGCGCGGTGGATCGACGGTGCCGACAAGGGCACCGAAGCCAGCAAACTGAACACCATTTTTACCCGGAATTGGCCCGTAATTGGCCCACGGATTCCGAAAAGCCAGGGAAACCCTGGGTAAAAATGGCGGGAGCGACGGGGCTCGAACCCGCGACCTTCGGCGTGACAGGCCGACACTCTAACCAACTGAGCTACGCCCCCGCGTTCTGCCTTGGCGGCAATCCGCGAAAGGGGGCCGATGTAGGGCCCGGCCCCTGTGGTGTCAAGCAACGGGTTTAGCCGCCACCGGGATTTGCATTCGAGACGCCATCGGGACCGCTTGCGTCGTCCGGCGGACCTTGATCGCCGCCGTCATCTCCGCCGCGTTGGTGACGATGGCGGCCATCGCTATCGCCCTGCCGGTGCCCCTTATGACCTTGTGTGGCGGCTCGAGGGTTCAGTTCCTTGGGATCGAGTTTGCCGTCTTCGTCGCGGTCCATTGCCGTGAACAATGAGCGAATGGGACCGGCGAACTCGTTGAAGTCGACGCAGCCGTCCTGATTCCAGTCGATCAGAGGCGTGGCGGTGGAGCCCAGTTCCTGGATGCGCTTTTCGTTGATGGTGCGAACTTCGTCGGCCTTCAGGCATCCATCGTGATCGACGTCAGCGACGGCAAACTCGGCCTTGAGTCCGGATTCCATTTCCGCCTTGGTCAGTGTGCCATCGTGATTGGCGTCGTATTTGATGAGCAGGTCGCGCGATGGATGCCACTCTTTCGGGCGTTCGTTTTCGGGCATCCGGCGATGATGATGCGAGGCACAAGCCGACAACGCGCAGCAGGCAAGGACGAGAATGGGGAAACGCAGTTTCATCGGATATACCGCATAGCGAGGCGGCACATCCTAAGCTGCACAACTGCGCTCGCGAACAGCGCAGTTGTCGCAAAATGTCGTGACATCTGGCGATTTATCGGCTTGGAACCGGCAACACTTCCATGATCTCGACGCTATCGCCCGGAAAGATCGAGAAATGGGGATGGCCTTCGAACAACTTCGCGGCGGCTTCGTGCGATTCCGCTTCCACAATCACATAGCCTGCGACGGCATTGCGGATGTCGCTGATGCCTTTCGGACCTATCTTTTTCGTCTTGCCGAGCGGACCGCCGGTGTCGGTAACAATGCCTGCGTGATCGGCCATCCATTTGTGCCAGGCAGCCATGCCTTTCGCGATGGTTGCTTCGTCGGGCGGCGGTGGATGCTGCAGAGAAGGAGAACCCATGAAAAGGGCGACGAACTTTTTCTTGGCCATGGCGATGGTCTCCTTAGTCGATGGCTACTGTAGCGTGTTTGGCGAAGACTGGCTTGCCGAGCCGTAGATCGCGGCAACCGGCCCCGCCTTCGCGCACTCAGCAAAGCTGGCTTGCCAAGGCGAAGCTGCGCGAACCTAGTACCGGCCCGGCTTCGCCCGTCCCACGCTGACGCTAGGACGGCTACGCCGTGGCAGTCTCCGCTGCTGCGCGGCGGAGACTGGTGGGCGGTGACGGGATCGAACCGCCGACCCTATCGGTGTAAACGATATGCTCTACCGGCTGAGCTAACCGCCCCAGAACCGTATGCGCGAATTATAACCGGCCGAATTTCAAATTGTTGCCGGAAGAATATGGCCGCCGTTAGTTCAGCGCATCCTTGAGTTGCTTGCCCGGACGGAACCGCGGCTGCTTTGACGGCTTGATCGTGATTTCTTCGCCAGTTTGCGGGTTGCGGCCTTTGCCACCCGCGCGGGTTGCCACCACGAACACGCCGAAACCGGTCAGGCGCACTTCGTCGCCGCTCTTCAGCGCGTCCTGAATGAGATCGAAGACGCCGTCGACAGCCTTGGCCGCGTCGTTCTTGGCAAGCCCCGTACGGTCGGACAGTTGCTGGATCAGGTCGTTCTTGTTCACGAGGCTGGCTCCTTTATTGCGTCTCCCGAGGGGGCGGACTTTAGGGTGTGCCCCGGGGGCCGGTCAAAGCAAGAAAGCTCACTTTTCCGCCAATTTTCAAAGAAAATGGGCCCGGTTCCTGTGGGGAACCGGGTCCGATTATTGGTTAATGCGTGACAACCGCGTCAGCATCGCTATCGGCGATGGGAGGCGGCACGATTTCAGGCTCCGACCAGTCGATCGGTTCCGGCTGGCGGGTGAGCGCCACCTTGAGCACTTCGCCGACAGTCTTCACAGGGACGATGGTCAGACCGGACTTCACATTGTCCGGGATCTCGGCCAAGTCCTTTTCGTTCTCGTCCGGGATCAGAACCGTCTTGATGCCCGCGCGCAGAGCGGCCAGCAGCTTCTCTTTCAAGCCGCCGATCGGCAGCACGCGGCCACGCAACGTGACCTCGCCTGTCATCGCCACATCGCGACGCACCGGAATGCCGGTAAGCACCGAGATGATCGACGTCGCCATCGCGACACCGGCAGACGGACCGTCTTTCGGTGTTGCGCCTTCCGGCACGTGAACGTGGATGTCCACCTTGTCGAAGGTGGGCGGTTTGATGCCGAAGGTCGTCGCCTTGGAGCGGACGTAAGACCGCGCCGCGTCGATGGACTCCTTCATCACCTCGCCGAGCTTGCCAGTGGTCTGCATCCGGCCTTTGCCCGGAAGCATCACGGCCTCGATCTGCAACGTTTCGCCACCCACCTCGGTCCAGGCAAGACCGGTCACAACACCGACCTGATCTTCGCCTTCTACCTCGCCGTAGCGGAATTTCCGCACGCCGGCATAGGTGCCGAGATTGTCCGGCTTGACCTCGATGGTCTTGGCCTTGTTGGAGACGATCTCCTTCACGGCCTTACGTGCAAGGTTCGCGATCTCGCGTTCGAGATTACGAACGCCCGCTTCACGGGTGTGATAGCGGATGAGGTCGCGCAGACCCGCATCGGTAATCGACCATTCGCCATCGCGCAGACCGTGCGCCTTGACCTCTTTCGGAATCAGGTGGCGCTTTGCGATCTCGACCTTCTCGTCCTCGGTGTAGCCAGGGATGCGGATGATCTCCATGCGGTCCATCAGCGGCTGCGGCATGCGCAAGGAGTTGGCCGTGGTGATGAACATCACGTCCGAAAGATCGAAATCGACTTCCAGATAATGGTCGTTGAAGGTGTGGTTCTGCTCGGGGTCCAACACCTCGAGCAGCGCTGACGACGGATCACCGCGCCAGTCCGCACCCAGCTTGTCGATTTCGTCGAGCAGGAAAAGCGGGTTCGCCGTCTTTGCCTTCTTCATCGACTGGATGATCTTGCCGGGCATGGAGCCGATATAGGTCCGCCTGTGACCGCGGATTTCCGCCTCGTCGCGCACGCCGCCCAGCGACATGCGGACATACTCGCGGCCCGTGGCCTTGGCGATCGACTTCGCAAGCGAGGTCTTGCCGACACCCGGAGGACCGACGAGGCACAGGATAGGGCCTTTCATCTTGCCCGCACGCTGCTGCACCGCGAGGTACTCAAGGATGCGTTCCTTGACCTTCTCCAGACCGTAGTGATCGCTCGCGAGGATTTCCTCGGCGTGCACGATGTCCTTCTTGACCTTGCTCTTCTTGCCCCAGGGCAATGAGAGCAACCAGTCGAGATAGTTGCGCACGACGGTTGCTTCCGCGCTCATCGGCGACATGGAGCGAAGCTTCTTCACTTCGGCCTGTGCCTTTTCACGGGCTTCCTTCGAGAGCTTGGTCTTGCGAATCCGCTCTTCGATCTCATTCATCTCGTCGCGGCCTTCGTCGCCTTCGCCGAGTTCCTTCTGGATCGCCTTGAGCTGTTCGTTGAGATAGTACTCGCGCTGCGTCTTCTCCATCTGGCGCTTCACGCGGCTGCGGATCTTCCGCTCCACCTGCAGAACGCTCACTTCGGATTCGATCAGCGCCAGCACCTTTTCAAGGCGCGCGGCTGTGTCGAGCGTCTCCAGCAATTGCTGCCGGTCGGCGATCTTAACCGAGAGATGCGAGGCAATTGTGTCGGCGAGCTTGGCGGGATCGTCGATCTGCGCGACCGACGCCAGCGTCTCTGCCGGCACTTTCTTGTTCAGTTTGATGTACTGCTCAAAGTTCGCCTTGGCGGTGCGGATCAACGCCTCGACTTCTTTGGTCTCGCCCTGGCCATCGGGAATCTTCTCGATGGTGGCTTGAAAGAAATCGGTGCGGGGCGTGAAGCCGGTCACGCGCGCGCGACCCTTGCCTTCGACAAGGACGCGAACGGTTTGATCGGGTAATTTCAAAAGCTGGAGCACTGTGGCCAGCGTGCCGATGCGGTGCAGGCCGTCGGGCGACGGGTCGTCGTCGGCCGCGTTCTTTTGCGTCAACAGCAGGATTTGCTTTTCCTCGCTCATCACCTCTTCGAGCGCGCGCACGGATTTCTCGCGGCCTACGAAGAGCGGGACAATCATGTGAGGGAAAACAACGATATCTCGGAGCGGCAAAACCGGCGCCAACTGGCCACCTGTTTCTTCCGTTCCCGTACTCAGGTCTTTCTCAGACATTCTGTTCTCCTGCCGGGCCCGAATCCCGGGACCCGGATTATGCCCCCATCACCCCCTAACAGGCTGTGACAAAAGGGCTGCGATAGCGCCTAAAGCCGCTATCTGTTGGAACAAAAGTGGGGTGCCGGAACTGCCTTTTCAAGATTGCAAGATTCGCCCGGCGCAGAGCCGCGATCACATGCGCGTGCGATGGAACCGCACGCGTGACGGCAGGCGTCAACTTTCTCGATTACGACGCGGTTTTCTGCGCTTCCGGCTTGTCGGCGTAGGTGTAGAGGGGCCGCGAACGACCTTCGACAACATCCGCCGTGATGACGACTTCCTGCACGCCGTTGAGCGTGGGGAGTTCGAACATCGTCTCGAGCAGAATGCCTTCCATGATCGAACGAAGGCCGCGAGCGCCCGTTCGGCGCGCGATGGCTTTCCTTGCGATGGCGTGCATCGCCTCGTCCTGGAAGCGCAGCTTCACGCCTTCCATCTCGAACATGCGCTGATACTGCTTCGCCAGCGCATTCTTCGGACGCGTCAGGATCTCGATCAGCGCGGTTTCCGACAGATCGCCAAGCGTGGCGAGTACCGGCAGACGGCCGATGAATTCCGGGATCAAGCCGAATTTCAAGAGATCTTCCGGTTCCACTTCGCGCAGGATTTCGCCCGTCAGCCGTTCATCCGGCGAACGGACCGTCGCGCCGAAGCCCATGGACGTGCCATGGGTGCGCTGGGAGATGATCTTGTCCAGACCGGCAAACGCGCCGCCCACGATGAACAGGATGTTCGACGTATCGACCTGCAAGAACTCCTGCTGCGGATGCTTGCGGCCGCCCTGCGGAGGCACGGACGCAACCGTGCCTTCCATGATCTTCAGCAGCGCCTGCTGCACGCCTTCGCCCGATACGTCGCGCGTGATCGACGGGTTGTCGGACTTGCGGCTAATCTTGTCGATTTCGTCGATATAGACGATGCCGCGCTGGGCGCGCTCGACATTGTAGTCGGCGTTCTGGAGCAATTTGAGGATGATGTTCTCGACGTCCTCGCCGACGTAACCGGCCTCGGTCAATGTCGTGGCGTCGGCCATCGTGAACGGCACATCGAGAATGCGGGCCAATGTCTGCGCGAGCAGAGTCTTGCCGCAACCCGTGGGGCCGATCAGCATGATGTTCGATTTCGCGAGTTCGACGTCCTGATTTTTGCCGGTCGCGTTTATTCGCTTGTAGTGGTTATGGACGGCGACCGAGAGCACCTTTTTGGCGTGCTGTTGGCCGACGACGTAATCGTCCAGAACCTTGAAGATTTCCTGCGGAGTCGGAACACCCTCCTTCGACTTCATGAAGGTGTTCTTGTTCTCTTCCTTGATGATTTCCATGCAAAGTTCGACGCATTCATCGCAGATGAATACGGTCGGACCCGCAATGAGCTTGCGCACCTCGTGCTGGCTCTTGCCGCAGAATGAGCAGTAGAGCGTATTCTTCGAGTCGCCGCCGCTGGCTTTACTCATGACCTATGGTCTCTCCTGAGACACCCGCCCCTTCGAAAGGGCCCTTGGACCGCCTTTGTGCACGAACCACGCCAACCCGGAATTCGAAGCACCCCCGACATACGACCACGATAGAAGCCGGCGGATCAAGATTTGTTTAAGTTGGCTCCAAGTGCCTGTCCCTGCTTGGGAACTAGGCATTAAGCTTGGCCGCTTCCGGGACCTCCGGCCGCCGCGCCAGCACCTGATCGACCAGTCCGAAGGCCTTGGCCTCGTCGGCGGTCATATAGGTATCGCGATCCAGCGCTTTCTCAACCGCCTCAAGGCTTTGGCCGGTATGTTTCGCGTAAATCTCGTTCAGCCGGCGCTTGAGCTTGAGGATCTCCTGGGCGTGGCGGGCGATGTCCGCCGCCTGGCCGTAATAGGAGGCCGAGGGCTGGTGCACCAATACCCTCGCGTTGGGCAGGGTAAAGCGTTCGCCCTTTTTCCCGGCGCACAGCAAAAGTGTCGCGGCCGAGGAGGCCTGGCCGACGCACAAGGTCTGAATGCCGGGGCGGATGTATTGCATCGTGTCATAAATGGCCAACCCGGCCGTCACCACGCCGCCCGGCGAGTTGATGTACATCGCAATCTCTTTCTTGGGGTTCTCGGCCTCAAGGAAGAGAAGCTGGGCGGTGATGAGGCTGGCGCCATAGTCCTCGATCGGGCCTGTGACGAAGATGATTCGCTCCTTCAACAGGCGCGAATAGATGTCGTAAGCGCGTTCGCCACGGGAGGATTGCTCCACCACCATCGGAACCAGCGTGTTCATGTAGACGTCGCGGGGGTCGTTCATCTGCCTCAGCCGTTCGAAACAAGACAGACGAACATAGGATGCGTTGGCGAAGTGTCAACGTCACTGCCAGCGGCTGCTTAACACCCTGACGGTAGAGGGGTTAATTGCTCGCCGTTTCGACCGGGAAACCGCCGTCCCTCCACGCTTTCATGCCGCCGTCGAGCGCGGCCGCGCGCGTGAAACCAAGTTGCCGCAGCGTGGCCGCTGCGAGCGTCGAGATCTTGCCGAACTCGCAATAGACCACAATGCGCATCGTGGGATCGGGGAATTCGTCGTTTACCCGCAATTCGAGTTGTCCGCGCGGAAGATGGCGCGCACCCGGAACATGACCGGCCGCGAATGCTTCTTTCTCACGCACGTCCAGAATAATGAAATCGTTGGCGCGCGCGGCTTGACGCGTTTGCAGTTCGGCGAGCGACATGAAAGGCACGACACTGGCAGCTTCGGAGAGCAATTGCATCACCGTCTTGCCGCCGCTCATATTGGTGCGCAGCGCTTCGGTAAGATGGGTGGGAGCATTGAGATTGAGGTGCTGCATCATGGCCACAAACGCAGCGCGTTCGCGCTGCTGCAGGCGCGGGTTGTTCGCGATCTCGTCGCCGATGGTGGAATTGCTGCGTCCCTTATAATCGTGTGCTGGATAGACCAGCGTTTTGGGGTCCAGCTTGAGCAGTTTGTTGAACAGACTGTCGTAGAGCATTTCCGGATCGCCGGTCGGCAAGTCTGTACGCCCCGTTCCCCCGATGAGCAGCGTGTCGCCCGTGAAGACGCGGTCTTCCATCACCAGACACATCGAATCGCGGGTGTGGCCCGGCGTGTGCAGGGCGTGAAGGCGCAGATTGCCCACAGCGATCATGTCGCCATCGTCCAGGCGCATATCGGCGAAGGGCGCGGCACTCAGCCGGTTCATTACGACAGGTACCCCGAGCGCCTCGCCGAGCTGGCGTGTGGCGGAGAAATGATCGGCGTGGGTGTGGGTGTCCACGACAAATTTGATGCGCAGGCCATCGCGCGCTGCGAGCGCATGGTAGCGGTCGATCTGGCGCACTTCCGGGTCAATCAGCGCCGCTGAGCAGGTATCGGTACAGCCGACGAGATAGGACTGGCAGCCGCCGGTGGTGACCTGTTCGAAAATCATGGAAGTGCCCTCTTCGCCCGGCCCAAGCCTAGCACTTTTTGCTTTTTCCGCGCCCTGCATTAGGTAACTGCCATGAACCAGGCACTTATCCTGTCCATCGTGGCCGCGGGCTTCACCGTGGCGTTCTTCCATGCCGCGCTGCCGACGCACTGGCTGCCCTTTGTGGTGACCGCGCGTGCGCAACGCTGGGACAAGACGAAGACGCTCTCCATCACGGCTTTTGCGGGATTGGGCCATATCCTGATCACGACCCTGCTCGGCGTCCTGGTGGCATGGCTGGGCATGAATGTGGACCGGCTGACGGGAAGCATCTTTCCCCTTTTGGGCGGCGGGCTGCTGGCGCTGGTGGGGGTTTTCTACATCTATCGCGGAGTGTCGGGCGGGCATGTTCATCTGATACCGGGTGCGCACGGCCATGGTCATGGCCACTCTCATCACGATCATTCGCACGATCATCATCACGACGGGCATGAGCACCATCCTCACGATCACAATGCGCCGGACGTCGAGAGCGCCATTGCGCATCATCCGCGGCAGACATCGGATCGCGCGGCGATTGTGAGCCTGTTCACCCTTTTGACGCTTTCGCCCTGCGAAGCGTTTCTGCCGGTTTACGTGTCTGCGGTGCGATATGGCTGGAGCGGCTTTGCGATTGCGAGCGTGGTGCTGGCCGTCGCGACGATCGCGGGAATGGTAACTTTCACGGCGCTGACATTGGCGGGGCTCGAACGGTTCCGGCTCGATGCGCTGGAGAAATATGAAGGCATCATTTTGGGGTGCGTTTTGATTCTTCTCGGCATAGCCTTTGTGGTGCTGGAGAGCTGAGATGGCCGCTCACGTTCACGACCACGATCACCACCACCATCACGGCCATAGCCATGCGCCAGCGGATTTTGGTTCGGCTTTCGCCATCGGGATCACATTGAACCTGATCATGGTCGGCGTTGAAGCCGGATACGGCATCATCAGCCACTCCATGGCGCTGGTGGCGGACGCAGGACACAATCTGGGCGATGTGCTGGGGCTGGTGATCGCGTGGATCGCCGATCGTCTGACACGGAGGGCGCCGTCGCCCCGGTTCACCTACGGCTTGCGGTCGTCTTCGATTCTGGCGGCGCTGTTCAACGCGGTGTTCCTGTTGATCGCGACGGGCGCGATAGCCGTCGAAGCCGTGCAACGCATTTTCGAGCCACAGCCGGTGGCAGGCCGGACGATGATCATCGTGGCGGCCATAGGGATTGCGGTGAATTTCGCCACCGCAATGTTGTTTGCGCGCGGGCGCAAAGACGATCTCAACATTCGCGGCGCGTTCCAGCACATGATGGCCGATGCGGCGGTCTCGCTTGGCGTTGTGATCGCGGGGTTTGCAATTTTGTGGACCGGCATCAACTGGATCGATCCGGTGGTGAGCCTGGCGATCTCCGCGGTGATCGTGGCGGGGACTTGGAGCCTGTTGCGCGACTCCATGAAGATGACGCTGCACGGCGTGCCGCCGGGCGTGGATGAACGGGCCGTTCGTCGCTTTTTGGAAGCGTGTCCGGGTGTATGTGCCCTACACGATCTTCACATCTGGCCCATGAGCACGACCGAGACCGCTCTCACTTGCCATCTCATCATTCCTTCGGGACACCCGGGAGACGCCGAGTTGCGGCGGATCACCGATACGTTGCGCGACAAATTCTCGATTCCTCACGCGACCATACAAATCGAGATCGATGAAGAGGCTTGTGCGTTGCACGGGCACGCGGTTTAGAATCACTTAGGAGACGGCAGTGAAGCCAATCAAGATTGGCCTTGCAGCACTTGCCGCTGCCTTTCTTTCGTTCGGGCCCGCGCGAGCGGCAGACATCACCGTTTTTGCCGCCGCATCGTTGACGGACGCGCTCCAGAACATCGGAAAACGCTACGAGAGGCGGACGCCCGACCATGTCGTGTTCTCGTTTGCCGCGTCTTCGGCATTGGCGAAACAGATCGAAAATTCTGCCGGGGCAGACATCTTCATATCGGCCGATACGGACTGGATGGGCTATCTGGATTCGAAGGGCCTGATTGACCGTTCAACGCGGAAAAACCTGCTTGGCAATTCGCTGGTACTGGTTGCTCCCGCCGATTCAAATGCCACCATCAAGATAACAAACCATTTTCCGCTTCTCACACTGCTGAAGGGCGGACGACTTTCCATGGCCGATCCTGAAAACGTACCGGCGGGCAAATATGGACGCGCGGCACTCGTCGCGCTCGGCGTGTGGCCGGCGGTGGAAGATCATATAGCGTCTGCGGAGAACGTGCGCGTAGCGCTGGCCTATGTGGCACGGAAAGAGGCGCCGCTCGGCATTGTCTACAGGACCGATGCGATGTCGGAGTCGAATGTGCGGATCGTCGGCACGTTTCCGGCGGGGTCGCATCCGCCGATCATCTATCCGGCGGCGCTCACCAAAGACGCGAAGCCGAAGGCGAAGGACTTCTTGAAATATCTTTCAAGCCGGGATTCCAGAATGATGTTCGAACGCGCAGGCTTCACCGTTCTCGGAACAGCGAACTGACGCCCGATCACTCTTCCTTCTTCGCCTTCTTGGCCTTCTTTTCTTTCTTTTCAGGCTCGGCCTTGGCGCCTTCGAGTTTTTCGGCTGCTTCATCGGGGTCGAGGAACAAGGTTTCGCGATCCACCGGGCGGTCCGTCACTTCGGCGAGTTCGGCGATGAAATCTACCACCTTGTCTTCGAAGATCGGCGCGCGGACTTCGTTCATGGCCTGCTGGTTCGAGGCATAGAAGTCGAACACCTGGGCTTCCTGGCCGGGGAACTGGCGTGCACGCGCGGCGATGGCGCGTTGCACTTCGTCCGGCTGCACCACGATGCCGTTCATCTCGCCGATGCGGGCGAGCACGAGGCCCAAACGCACACGGCGTTCGGCGATATCGTGATATTCCTTCTTCAGTTCCTCGTCGGTCTTGCCTTCGTCGGCGGCGGTTTTGCCTTCGCGCGCCATTTCGGCTTGCACCTGTTTCCAGATGCCTTCGAATTCGCCTTCCACCATGGTCGGCGGCAGCGAGAAGTTGTGAGCAGCATCGAGCGCATCGAGAATGCGGCGCTTCAGATGCAGACGGCTCGCACGGGCGAAATCGCTCTTGAGCTGGTCGCGCACGCGGTCTTTCAGCGACGCCAACGAGTCCACGCCGAAGCGCTTTGCCAATTCGTCGTCGATGATGAGTTCGTCGGGCTGCTTGACTTCCTTCACCTTCACTTCGAATTCGGCATCCTTGCCGGCGAGTTTGGGGTTCGGATAGTCGGCGGGGAACGGAGCCTTCACGACGCGATCTTCACCGGCCTTCGCGCCCTTCAATTGGTCTTCGAAACCGGGGATCAGTTGGTGCTGGCCGATGGTGAGATTGAAGTCGGTCGCCTTGCCATATTCGAATTCTTCACCGTCGATCTTGCCGACGAAATCGATCACGAGAACGTCGCCGTCTTCGGCACCGCCTTGGCGCATCGAATAGGTGCGGGCCTGTTCGGCCAGACGGGTGGTTGCGTCTTCGACTTCCTGATCGGTCACTTCGGCAGTCAAGCGTTCGACCTTGAGCGAGCCGATATCGGCCAGCTCGAATTCCGGCATAAGGTCGACCTTCACCGTGAATTCGAGGTCGGCGTTGCCGTCCACGACCTGCTGCAATTCGCTGACGAGATCGACACGCGGCGGGAAGGCCGGCTTCAGTTCGTTGTCCTTGATCGCCTGCTGGCTGGACTGCGAGACCGCCTCTTCCACCACTTCGCCCATCATGGACTTGCCGTACTGCTTCTTGAGGAAGGAGACAGGGGCCTTGCCGGGGCGGAAGCCGCGCAGGTGAACGCGGGGCGCCATCTCGGTGAGCTTGCCGGTGAGGCGTTCGTCGAGGTCGTTGGCCCCAATGACGATCTTGAATTCGCGGCGGAGGCCTTCGTTGACGGTCTCGGTGATCTGCATATCTGTCTCTTTTAACTTTGGACTGGTGCGGGCGGAGGGACTTGAACCCCCACGACTTTCGTCACTGGAACCTAAATCCAGCGCGTCTACCGTTCCGCCACGCCCGCGTCCGGGCAGCCGGTGAAACGGGAAATCCGCCCCGCCGGAGGGCGCCCCCTATAACAGGGGTTTTAGGGGTCCGCTAGGGCATTTGGCGCTCGTAAAGCGCCACATCCCAGAACTTGCCGAATTTGCGCCCGACCTGGGTTTCCGTGCCGATATGCCGGAACCCCATGGCGAGATGGAGCCCGACGGAGGCCTCGTTCGGCTGAGTGATGCCGCCATAGGCGCGGTGGACGTCTTCTCCCTTCAGGGATTCGAACAGCGTGGCATAGAGCGCGCGGCCTATGCCGCGGCGACGCATATCCGGCGCGAGATAGATGCTGGTCGAGATCGTGGGATCGTAGGCCGCTTTCTCCTTGAAGCGATGCGAGCAGGCGTAACCGACCGGCTTTCCGTCGATGACGGCGACGAAGCACTGGTAACGGCCGGTGCGAGCGAATTCGTCGAGCCATGCCTGGCGCTGCGCAAGCGTTCGCGGTTCGAGATCGAAGGTGACGGGCGTGTGGACGACGTAGTGATTGTAGATGTCGAGCAGCGTCGGGAGATCGGCCTGCTCAGCGTGGCGGATGTCCATGGGTGGCGTCCTTCAAGGCGGCGAGGACATGCGGGAGCTGCTCCGGCAGATCCTCGGAGATCAGGCCAGGCCCGAACCTGTACGCCGCCTCCCCATGCAGCCATGCGGCCATCGCTGCCGCCTTAAATGAATCGACTCCCTGCGCCATCAGACCACCAATCATGCCCGCAAGCACGTCCCCCGACCCGGCGGTCGCCAATTCGGGCGGTGCATGGCTGTTGATGGCGGCCCGGCCATCCGCGGCGGCGATGACAGTGTCTGCACCCTTCAACAGCACCGTGCAGCGGGCGGTGGCGGCGGCACTTCTGGCGGCTTCGATCTTGGTTGAGGATCGCCGCAGAAGTCCCGGAAATATCCGCTCGAATTCGCCTTCGTGAGGGGTGAGAACACAGGGATTGCGGAGCAGTTGGTACAACGCCTTCGGGTCATCCTGGAATGACGTGAGCGCGTCGGCATCGAGAACAGCAGAGGCTTGCGTGGCGAGCACGCGCGCGACCATCGCCTTGGTCTCAGGACCGATGCCAGCGCCGGGACCGAGCACCACCGAATTGAACCTCTTGTCTTCGAGGAGCTGGGCCAGGCCTTCCACGCCCTCGAACGGCTTCACCATGATGGCGGTGAGTTCGACGGCGTTCACCTCCACCGCGGCCGGCGGGCTGGCAACACTGACGAGGCCGGCCCCTACACGCAGCGCGCCGCGTGCGGCGAGACGGGCGGCTCCCGTGGCGTGGGCGGGGCCGCTGACCACGATGCAATGGCCGCGGTCGTATTTGTGCGCTTCCTCCTTCGGCCAAGGGAAATCGGCCGCCCAAAAATCGGGCACGTCTTCGAACAGTTTGGGTTTGAGAACGTCGAGTGCAGATTCGGGGATGCCGATGTCGGCCACCACGACCTCGCCGCAGCGCGCGCGGCCCGGCATCAGGAGATGGCCGGGCTTCTTGCGAAAGAAGGTGACCGTGACGTCGGCTTCGATGGCGACGTCGCCCAGCACCCTGCCCGTGTCGCCGTGCAGGCCTGTGGGCACATCGACCGCGAGAACCGGAATGTCCAGTTCGTTGAGTTCGAGAGCGATGGTTTTGGATTCGTCCTCAAGCTGGCGCGAGAAGCCTGCGCCGAACACGGCGTCGATCACCAATTCGGCATTGCCGAAGATTCCGGCAGCGATGGTTTCGAAACTGCCATCCCACAGCTTGGCCATGGCGGCGACATCGCCTTTGAGATTGGCGCGGCTGCCGAGCACGGCGACGCGAACATCCCAGCCGTATTTCTTCAGATAGCGCGCGGCGACAAGGCCATCGCCGCCATTGTTGCCAGGGCCGCAGAGCACCAATGTCTTGCGCGGACTCCAACGCCTGACGGCTTCATCGGCCACGGCGCGGCCCGCATTCTCCATGAGCGTGAGAAAGGGAACGCCGTTCTTGGCGGCGTAACGGTCGGCAGCAAAACTTTGTTCGACGGTAAGGATTTCGCTCTTCATAAGACCCGGTAGTGATAGCGGTAGAGTTCCTGGTTGAAGCCCATGGCCTCATACAGATTAACCGCTGGCGTGTTGGCCGCAACGACCTGAAGACAAGCACCCGTCGCGCCCTTGGCTTTGGCCCAGCACAAAAGACTGGAAAGCGTGGCGCGCGAGAAACCCTTGCGGCGCAGCGCCGGATCGGTGGCCACCCATTGCAGGGACACAAGGCGGTCGTGAACCGCTCCATAGGCGACCGAGACGATTTGTCCTTCGCCATTGCGCGCCGCCGCGAAGGCAACCGGCAGCGCCACCAGATCGAGCAGGCGTTTGCCGAGATCGTTTGCGGCGGGGCGGCCGGAGAATCGTTCGTGGGCGGCGAGCCATTCGGCGCTGGGTTGTTCAGCAATTTCGATTCCATCCGATGACACGGGCGGCGTGTCTGCGAAATCGAGATAGAGCGTGCGGGTTTCGTCTTCGGCGCGGAAACCGCGCTCGATCAATGCATCTTCGAGCGCCGAACCATCGTTGGAGCGAATGCGGAAATAAGTCGGCAGACCGTGGGCGGTATAGATCGCTTCGCAATGTTCGATCTTCTCGGCGAGGTCATAGCGTCCGGGACCAATGACGTTCACGGAATTGGTGCGGCGCGTGTGGCCTTCGGCAAGGCGGATCAGCCAGCCGTCGTAGAAAATCTCTTTCAGCGCGGGCCAGGCGTTCAGGCACGCTTCTTCGACGCTGGCACTCAGTCTGTCCATGTTCATGGCGGTCTCCGTTCAGGCGACCGGATGGCTGGATAACAAAAACCCCGCGCATCCGGCGGGGCTTGGCTTCTTCGCATATGCGCGAGCGCTTACACCCCTCCTCGGAAGAGTGCGCGGCGTCGCGAAATCGAAACATGCGAATTCATGGGCGCGCACAATACGCAAGAGCCCGCGCCTTGCAAGGGCTTTCAGAAGCCGGGCGGAGTCTTTTCGTAGAGCGGGTGTGCCATCTCGTAGGCGTAAGCCGCGGCAAGAACGCCCCGATCGTCGAACATCTTACCAACGATCTGAAGCCCGACCGGCAGGCCATTGGAGGCGTAACCACACGGCACGCTGGCCGCCGGCTGCTGGGTCAGGTTGAAAGGGAAGCTGAAAGGCGTCCACGCCATCCAGGCTTTACCGTCATCGTCGAGCGGCGAGAGCTGGTTCACGTCGAAGGCCGTTGTTGCAAGCGACGGCGTGACGAGAAAATCGTACTTCTCCATGAAAATTTTCATCTGCGTGCCGTAAACGCCGCGCGAGGCATTGGCATCGATGAACTGTTTCTTTGTAAAGCTGTTGCCGACGTCTGCCATCTTGCGCAGGCCCGGATCCAGCAAGGCACGCTTGTCCTCGCTGAGATCGCCCAAAAGATAGCCTGCGCCCGACCACCAGATCTTCTGGAAAATGTCGCTGGGATCACCGCCGGGCGGATCGGCGAGTTCGATATGCGCACCCAAATCTTCGAGGCGTTTTACGGCGGCTTTGACCAGAGATTCCACTTCCGGGTCGATACGCTTGACGTAACCCAGGCGCGGACTGAAAGCGATGCGCTTGCCCTGCAACGGCGCTTCCAACTCGGCGGCATAATCCATCGGTTCGTAGGGAAGAGAATGCCAGTCACGCGCATCGGGCTTGGCGATAACATTCATCAGCATGGCGCTGGAACGCACATCGCGGCTCATGGGGCCGACATGGGCAACCGTGCCGAAGGGCGACAGCGGAAATGCGGGCACGCGGCCGAAGCTGGGCTTGAGACCGAACGTGCCCGTGAAACTCGCAGGAATGCGGATCGAGCCACCACCATCCGTGCCGAGCGCAAGAGGGGCGAAACGTGCCGCAACAGCCGCTGCCGATCCGCCGGATGAACCGCCCGGCGTCTTGTCCTTGTTCCACGGATTGCGCGTGGTACCGGTGAGCGGGCTGTCGGTCGAGCCTTTCCAGCCGAATTCGGGCGTGGTGGTTTTGCCGATCAGCACCGCGCCTGCTTCGCGCAGACGCGCCACGGACGGCGCATCCTCCGTCCACGGCCCTTTCGGATCGATGGTGAGCGAGCCGCGCCGCGTGGGCCAGCCTTTGGTCACCAGCAAATCCTTGATCACGACGGGCACGCCGTCGAGCGGCGAAAGCGGTTCGCCTTCGAGCCAACGCTTTTCGGATTCTTCCGCCATGGTTTCGGCGGCATGGACATCGATATGGCAGAAGGAATTGATCGACGAGTCGAGTGCTTCGATGCGGCCGAGACAGGCTTCGGTCACTTCGACAGGCGAAAGGTCTCTGGCTTCGAAAGCGGCAGAAAGCTCTGCGGCATTCATCTCATGCGGTTCGAGAGCCATGCATTCTTCCCGTTTCAATTCACTTTCGTGAGCGGCGCTTCCCTGCCCCGTTCGATCAGCGCGAGTTTGCCGCCTGCGTTTTCAAAGATTGTGACCGAACAATTGTCCGGCGAAAAGACGGTAACTCGATCGTCGCTTACTGCCGCGCCCATCGCCACGTTCAGCGCGACGTAGTGCGAGAAGATGACTGTGTCTTCTTTCAGCATTGTCAATGCGCCGATCACGTCCTCGCGCCATTGTGCGAGCGAAGGGGTTGCGGCGCGCCACGAGCCGGACATGAACCGGCGCAGCCATTGGGCACGTTCGGCGAGCGCGAGACCCGGCGACGGGATTTCAGCCACGGCTTCTTCAATGAGCGGCTCGCGGTCCCAAAGTTTCGCCAAAGGAGCAGCCGTTTCGCGCGTGCGGGCGAGCGGGCTGGAAACGATGGCGAGCGGGCCGCGCGGTGCGAGCACCTTCGCAACCTCCTCTGCTTGTGCGCGGCCGAGTTCGTCCAAACCGGGATCGTGTGCTTCACCGAACGTCGCGGACGCGCGGCCGTGGCGGACCATATAAAGACGCGGCATCAGGCAAACCGGAACAGGTTGTGCGGACCTTCGACACTGACCTGACCTTCGCGGCCGATCATCTCTTCGCGCATCATGCGGTTGAGCGTTGCATCGTCGTCCGGGGTGTTGGCGAGGAAGCGATTGTTGTTGTCCAGCCTGCCGACGATGAGGCCGAAGCGCTTACCCTTGCGGTCGGTGATGACAGTGTAGGTTTCGACTTTCGCGCGGCCATTCGGCTTTTGCGTGACGGTCGGGCGCGGCATGGAGTCGATTTCGACCTGATAGGACTTCGGATCTTCACGCTGCCAATTGCCTTCTGTCGGTTTGGTCGAATAAATGCCGGCAGAATGTTTGGTGACGTACCAGCCATTGCCCGTGCATAGACCGTATTTGCCGGGATTGGCGCGCAGTTTTTCCGTCATCGTTACAATGGAGTGCATGACGTAGTTGTTTCCGGGGCCGCCGAAATAGGGCAAGCCGCCAGTCACGGTGAGTCCGCGCGGGTCATCCTCCGCGATGCCGAGTTCCTGACAGCCGAGTTCGACGGCGCTGGGGAAGCAGGAATAGAGATCGATGAACGACACATCGCCGACGTCCAGCTTCGCCATGCCGAATGCTTTCTTGCCGATCATGTGGATCGCGGGCGAGGAATGGAAGTTCACGCGCTCGGTGACGTTCCAGATGTCGGAGGCATCGGCGCAACCGTGCAGATAAATCCATTTGGATTCAGGGATGCCGAGTTCGCGCGCCTTGCCGACGCTCGTCATCACGACGGCGGCGGCCATGTCCACTTCGATCACCGCGTTGAGATATTTGGTGTAGGGAAAGCCCACGAAGCGGTTCTTCTCCGATGGCGTGGAGATTTCTTCGGGCGAGCGATAGGTCGGAAACCACGAGTAAGGATTTTCCGAGGCGACCTTCGAGAACGGAGAGAAGAACTTGCCGAGCCATTCCAGATGTTCCTGGGGCGAGCGGCGCTTGATGCCGCGGATCGCGTTTTCGAACAGCGGATAGGTGTTGACGGGGAAATGCAGGCCGTAGCTGCGTTCGTGGTCGTTCACGCCCGCGCGCATGTCGCCGATTTCTTCCGGGTCGCTGCCGGGATCGACATCGGGACTGTTGCCCCAGCCAAGATCGATGCCGTTCTTCATTGCCCCTAGAAGTGTGCCTATGTACTCGGCACCCGCCAGCAACGCGACGTCGCATTCGCCGCGCGCGATTTCTTCCGCCGTTCGGTTGACCAGCCATTGCGGTGTGTTTCCGCCCGTTGCGGTGTAGATGTTGCGGCGAGGCGAGATGCCCAGATGCTTGGCAACGGATAGCGGCGGGTTGCGGAACATGCGTTTGGGGAGACGGCCCTGATCGCCCGGTGAATCTGCGGTGAAACGGACGACTGAAATCGTGTCGATGGCGCGGGTGAGTTTGTCTGCGGCGCCGCTGTCTGCGATAGCGGCGCGCGATACTTTCGCCAGCATTTCGATGGGCGAGAGGCTTTCCTGGATCTTCTTCTCTTTCACCGTGCGCTGCGTGAACTGAGCGCCGGAGACGAGAATGGGCGTTCTGGGGTTTGTCATTTTGTTCCTTATTTGGCGAAATGGCTTTGAAGTCGGGATAGCGCGTCTTCAATCACAGCACGGCGCTTGCAAAACGCAAAGCGCACGAACCGGTCGGGTTTTCCGTGGCTGAAGAAGGCGCTCAAAGGAATTGCCGCAACACCCGCCTCGCGCACCAATCTTTCGCAAAAGGCGCGGTCGGATTCGTTGGTCAATGCGGAGATGCGAGCTGTGAGAAAGTAAGTGCCCTCGCTGGGCAGAACTTCAAAGCCGAGACGCGACAGACCTTGCGCAAGGAGATCGCGGTTCTTCTGCAGTTCTTTCGTCAGATTCAGCGTGAAGTCGATTTCGTGATCGAGACCATGCGCCACGCCCAGTTGCAGACCGGGCGGCGTGGTGAAGGTCAGGAACTGATGCGTTTTGGCGATGGCGTTTATCGGGGCGGCGGCGCCTGTCACCCAGCCTACTTTCCATCCTGTCAGCGAGAACATCTTTCCCGCCGAGCCGCAGCGCACCACGCGGTCGCGCATTCCCGGCAAAGTTATCAGCGGGATATGCTCGCGGTTGTCGAAGACGAGATGTTCATAGACTTCGTCGCAGATGACTGTCGCATTGGTGCGAGAGATGACGCGGGCGACGATCTCCAGTTCCTCACGCGTGAAAACGCGGCCAATGGGGTTCATCGGCGTGTTGATAACCAGCGCGCGCGTATTTGGCGTCATCGCGGCCGAGAGCGTTTCTTCGGTCAGCCGCCAGTGCGGCGGAGATAAAGCAACCGTGCGAACGGTAGCGCCGACGGCCTCAGCAATGGGGCGGTAGGAATCATAGGCGGGGTCGATGAGCACGACCTCTCCACCCTGCCCCGCCAAACCCATGATGCAGGCCGTTAGCGCTTCGGTCGCGCCGGAGGTCACGACCACTTCGGTGTCGGGATTGAAATCGAGGCCATAGAATCGACGGGCGTGGGCGGCGACGGCGCGCCGCAGTTCGGGGCGGCCGCGCATCGGCGGGTATTGGTTGGGCCCTTCGATCAAGGCCCTGGCGGCGGCGGCACGAATTGGCTCCGGGCCGTCTTCGTCCGGGAAGCCTTGGCCGAGGTTCACCGCGCCGTGTTCGGCGGCAAGCGCCGACATCACCGTGAAGATGGTGGTCGGCAGATTGGCAAAGACGGGATTGAAAGCGGGCGCGGGGGACATCGGGACAAACGTTGCAAATCCGGGCGGCCTTTTCACCTGTGACGGACGCCGCAACGGGAAACGGCTAATTTCTGTGCTGCATGCCGAATAATTAGGCATCACATTTTGGGCAGTCCGCCCAACCCATTGAATTGCCTTGGGGATAACCCCGGCACCCGTGGCATGAGCCCTGCAATCCGCTGGGGTAGCGCGGGCCGCGTATGTGGTTCGCGAAGGAGCAACAGCATGAAAAAAATCGAAGCCATCATCAAACCATTCAAACTCGACGAGGTGAAAGAGGCGCTACAGGAAGTCGGCGTTCAGGGCATCACAGTCACAGAAGCCAAAGGCTTCGGCCGCCAGAAGGGTCACACCGAACTTTATCGGGGCGCCGAATACGTCGTGGACTTCCTGCCCAAGGTCAAAATCGAAATCGTCGTCGCGGACGACCAACTCGCAAAGTCCATCGAAGCCATCCAAAAGGCTGCGCGAACGGGCCGCATCGGCGACGGAAAGATTTTCGTCCTCAATGTCGAAGAGGCCATTCGCATTCGCACGGGAGAAACCGGCGCAGACGCGATCTGACGCCTGCCGCTGTTCGACCCAACCGCACACTGTTTAACGAAGGGGTGTACCCAAACCATGGCTGACGCAAAAACAATTCTGAATCTCATCAAGGAAAAGGACGTCAAATTCGTCGACCTGCGCTTCACCGATCCGCGCGGCAAGTGGCAGCACGTCACGTTCGACCTTTCGCTGGTCGATGAAGACTTCCTGACCAACGGCACGATGTTCGACGGTTCGTCCATCGCGGGCTGGAAGGCCATCAACGAATCCGACATGACGCTGATGCCCGATTGCAACTCGGCCGTCATCGATCCGTTCTTCGCGCAGACGACGCTCGCGATCTTCTGCGACGTGGCCGAACCTTCCACGGGCCAGCCTTACAACCGTTGCCCGCGTTCGATCGCGAAGGCCGCCGAGAAGTATGTGAATTCTTCGGGCGTCGGTGACACGACCTATTTTGGGCCGGAAGCCGAATTCTTCATCTTCGACGACGTGCGCTTCGATACGCAGATGAACAAGGGCTTCTATTACGTCGACTCCGCCGAAGGCGCCTACAACACCGGCACGGAATATGAGAGCGGCAACCTCGGCCACCGCCCGGCGGTCAAAGGCGGCTATTTCCCCGTTCCGCCGGTGGATAGCGCGCAGGACATCCGCTCCGAAATGCTCGCCATCATGGGCGAGATGGGCATCGAGCCGGAAAAGCACCATCACGAAGTCGCAACCGCACAGCACGAGCTTGGCTTCAAGTTCAACACGCTGACCAAGTGCGGCGACAACATGCAGATCTACAAATACGTGATCCATCAGGTCGCGGCGGCATACGGCAAGACGGCCACGTTCATGCCCAAGCCGATCTACGGCGACAACGGATCGGGCATGCATGTGCACCAGTCAATCTGGAAGGGCGGCAAACCGCTGTTCGCCGGTTCGGGCTATGCCGATCTGTCGGACACCTGCCTCTACTACATCGGCGGTATCATCAAGCACGCCAAGGCGCTCAACGCCTTCACGAACCCGCTGACGAATTCTTACAAGCGTCTGATCCCCGGCTTTGAAGCGCCTGTGCTGCTCGCTTACTCGTCGCGCAATCGTTCGGCGTCGTGCCGCATTCCGTTCTCCGCATCGCCGAAGGGCAAGCGCGTGGAAGTTCGTTTCCCCGATCCGGGCGCGAACCCCTACCTTGCCTATGCCTCTCTGCTGATGGCGGGTCTCGACGGCATCGAGAACAAAATCCATCCGGGCGACCCGATGGACAAAGACCTCTATGCCCTGCCCCCGGAAGAGCTGAAGGAAGTGCCGCAGGTTTGCGGAAGCCTGCGCGATGCGCTCGACAACCTCGACCGCGACCGCGCCTTCCTCAAGAAGGGCGGCGTCTTCACGGACGACTTCATCGATAGCTATATCGAACTCAAGATGCAGGAAGTGTACACATTCGAACACACGCCGCATCCGGTCGAGTTCAAGATGTACTATTCCGTCTGATCGCTTTTGTTTGGAATGCAAGGGGCGCGACTTCGGTCGCGCCCTTTTTGTTTAGGCCGCGGCCGTCTCCGAATTGCGATGCGCATTCGCTGCATCCGACGGCAGGACGACGAACACCTTGCAGCCGTGGCCGTATTCGCTTTCGATCCAGGCGCGACCGCCGTGTAGTTCGGCAAGCCCGCGCACCAAGGCAAGGCCAAGACCGGTACCGCCAGCCTGACGGTCGTAGCGGTTATCCACCTGGTTGAAGGGCGTGAAGATGCGATCGAGCTTCTCGCGTGGAACGCCGGGGCCGTTGTCTTCCACCATGATCTGGAACTGGCCCCCTGGCGCCCTGCCGGCGATCACCGCGATGCGTCCACCTTCAGGCGTGAACTTGCTCGCGTTGGAAACAAGATTGATCAAAATCTGCTTGAGCGCCCGTTCATCGGCATAAAGCGGCGGGGCATCGGGTTCGACATCGATGATGAGCTGCTGGCGTTTCTCCCGCGCCTTGGGAACCATGATCTTGAGCGCACCTTCCAGCGTCTTGCGCGCTTCGAGCGGATTGGGATCAATGTCCATCTTGCCCGCTTCGATCTTGGCAACGTCGAGAAGATCGTTGATAAGCGACAACAGATGCGCACCGGACGAATGGATGTCGCCCGCATATTCCTTGTAGCGCGGCGAACCTGTTGGACCGAAGCACTCCTGCGCGATGATTTCGGAAAAGCCGAGAATGGCGTTGAGCGGCGTGCGCAGTTCATGACTCATATTCGCCAAAAAAGCCGTTTTGGAAGCGTTGGCGGTTTCGGCTTCGAACCTTTTGCGCAAAGCCTCGTCACGCGTTTCTTCCAATTCGCGGGCTAGATCTTCTACTTGGAAACGCAGCCGGGAGTCTTCGCCAACGCGGCGCGTCAGCCGGCGGCCATCAAGATTGAATTGGATGACGTAGAGGACGAGCGTTGCGGCGATGGCGTGGTCAAGAAGTGTTTCGCCGAAAACAAAGCGCGCGGCCGTCAGCCCTGCGACGGGCATGAAGCTGGCAAGGAACATGTCGATGTGGTTGATGCGCATTACCGCCTGCGTGGCGATGACGCCCGCCATCATCCCCGCAAGAAAAACGTGGTTGATCTGCAAACCGGGTTCCCAGAGCAGCCACGGCACCAGACCCCAGGCAGTGCTGATCGCAGCCTGCATGAACATGAACCGGCGGAACCACGCCTGCATCACGTCGTAGTCCTGATTGCGGCGCGCGGCGAGGTTGTAGCTATGCACGAGCTTTGCCATCGCCAGCGTCACCGCAGCGATGACGCCCACCACGGCCGCACATTGAAGAACGGAGGCGTGGCCGACCAGGCCGAATTGGCTGGAGGCAAGAAACGCAAGCACGCCCGCCCACACCGGAGCGGTGTATCGCGCAGAGTTCACATCGTCGCAGATGAAATCGAGCTGCGCCTTGACGACGCGCCCATCAGCGGTGTGTTGCACTTTCAGCCGTTGTCCGTAACCCACGGCAAAACCCCGAGCCCCCGCCTGCTTTTTGCAGGCGCGGGAATGCTAAGGGCGGTCTCTTAAAATTTTCTGAGACGGCGAAACCTTAAGCCTGCAAAAGCAAGGCATTCGGGCCGATATTGGCTAACGGGAAGTAAACAAAAACCTGCGTACCTTCGCCTTCCGCGCTTTCGATCCACGCGCGTCCGCCGTGCAGCTCGGTCAATCCTTTCACCAAGGCAAGGCCAAGTCCGGTGCCGCCCGCCGCACGGTCATAACGGTTGTCGGCCTGCGCAAAGGGCTCGAAGATGGTGTCGAGTTTCACTGAGGGAATGCCAATACCGGTATCCTGTACAACGATCAGGATTCCACCTTCCTCCATCTGGATGCAAATCAATGTGATGTGCCCGTCTTCCGGCGTGAATTTGTTCGCGTTGGAAAGCAGATTGATGAGGATTTGCTTGAAGGCCCGCTCGTCGGCCCAGACCAGAGGCAAACCGGGTTCGATGTCCATGGTCAGCGTCTGACGCTTGAGTTCGAGCTTGGGCATTATCAGACGCCGGGCCGTCTCGGCTTGATCCGAAACGTCGAGCCAGTGGGGGTCGATTTCCATTTTGCCGGCTTCGATCTTGGCCACGTCGAGGAGATCGTTGATCAGCGACAGCAGATGGGCGCCGGATTCGTTGATGTCCTGCGCATAATCGCGATAGCGCTGCGGCACTTCCTGCCCCAACCCTTTGTTCGCAATCAACTCCGAGAAACCCAAAATCGCGTTGAGCGGCGTGCGGAGTTCGTGGCTCATATTGGCGAGAAAGGCCGTCTTGGATCGATTGGCCTGTTCGGCCTCGCGGCGCTTGTACTGGGCTTCGTCGCGCGCCTGCTTCAGTTCGGTGGCCATCGTCTCGTTGGCAAAACGGTTCTTCAGCATTTCGATGACATTGCGCCGGATCGAGAGGCCCATCGAGACGATGTAGACGAGCCAGACGACAAGAACCACCGCGAGCACGTGAGCAACGACGGTCGTTCCGGTGAGCAATCGCACCCAATAGAATACCGTCATGGAGCCGAAGCCGATGGCGTACAGCCTCAGATGCATGGCGCGCGTCACGGTGGCCGCCCACAGCATCGACGTCATAACCAGAGCACAAAATACGTTGTTCGTCGGATTGCCTTGCACCCACAACAGCCAGATTGTGATGCCCCAGCAGATACCGAGCGCCAGTTGCAGCCAGGCCAGCTGCCGCTCCATGGGCGCAAGCTCGAAGGGTTCGTTGCGTTTGCGATAGATAAGCCACGCAATCGTGCAGGTCGCTGCATGCAGCGCGCAGACGATCCAAAAGTGGCTCAGCGAAACAGCGCCAAAATGTTCGGGCTCGATCAGAACCGGGCCGTACATCATCGCCACGCCCAGCGGATTGACGAAGGCGGTGTAGAACAACGAATTCAGAATCAGCAGCATTTGCGCGCGCAACAGGCGCGGGTCGCCGCTTTCCGCGATCAGGCCGCCGCTGTTAAAAAGGGCGCGCATTCAGGCCTCGTCCCCCCGGATCGAGTCGAACGATAGGCAGTCAAGATTAAGAAAACGTGCGGTTTTTGAGGGAACCGCTGGCGTAGGGGTGCGCCTGTGCTAAGGCTTCGTGCGTTCCCGCTTCACTGATTCAGACGCTGCAAACATGGCTAAATCGCCCGATCTGTTCGACACCGCACCCGCGCCTTCCAAGGGCTATACCGCCAAGGACATCGAGGTTCTGGAGGGGTTGGAACCCGTTCGCCGACGCCCCGGCATGTATATCGGCGGAACCGACGAACGCGCGCTGCATCATCTTGCTGCTGAAATCATCGACAACGCGATGGACGAAGCGGTGGCGGGCCACGCGTCCCGAATCGAGATCAATCTGGAACCCGGCGACATCCTGACTGTTCGCGACAACGGACGCGGCATCCCCATCGATCCGCATCCGAAATACAAAAAGCCAGCACTGGAAGTGATCATGACCACGCTGCATGCGGGCGGAAAGTTCGGTGGCAAGGTCTATGACACATCGGGTGGTTTGCACGGCGTCGGCGCGTCGGTAGTGAATGCTCTGTCGGAATGGATGGAGATCGAAGTCGCGCGCGACAAGCAGGCACACAAGATGCGCTTCGAACGTGGGCACACAGTCGGAAAACTGAAAAGCCTCGGCGCGGTCAACTGGCGCGGAACGATTGTTTCGTTCAAGCCGGATCAGCAGATATTCGGCAAGGAAATCCACTTCTCCCCCGCCCAGCTTTACCGGATGGCGCGGTCGAAGGCCTATTTGTTTCGCGGCGTGGAGATTCGCTGGAAATGCGATCCGTCGCTCATCAAATCGGCGGGAACCACACCGGTAGAGGACACGCTGAAATTCCCGGGCGGATTGCTCGATTTCCTGCGAGGCGAAATCGAGGGCCGGGCGACCGTGACGCCGCGCGAATTCGCCGGGCGCACCGAAAACCGCGATGGAAAAGGCGCCGTCGAGTGGGCGGTGACCTGGGCGCCCGAAGCCGATCCGTTCGTCAGTTCTTATTGCAACACCATTCCAACGCCCCAGGGCGGCACGCACGAACAGGGTTTCCGCAACGCATTGACCAAAGCACTGCGCGCGCATGGCGAGCGTGTGAACAATCGCAAGACCGCGCTTGTGACGCCCGACGATCTGATGTCGTCGGCTTGCGCCGTTCTTTCCGTCTTCATCCGGGAGCCGGAATTTCAGGGGCAAACGAAGGACAAGCTTTCCACCCCGGATGCCCAGCGGCTGGTTGAAAATGTGGTGCGCGATCATTTCGATCATTGGCTGGCCGAAAGCCCGCAAGAGGCCGACAAGCTGCTCGACTTCGTGATCGACCAGGCCGAAGACCGGCTGAAACGCAAACAGGAAAAGGAAATCAGCCGCAAATCGGCCACGCGCAAATTGCGGCTTCCCGGCAAACTGGCCGATTGCACGCGCGATGCGCCAAGCGGTACGGAGATATTTCTCGTTGAGGGTGACTCTGCGGGCGGTTCGGCCAAGCAGGCGCGGGATCGCGCAACACAGGCGATCCTGCCGCTGCGCGGCAAGATCCTGAACGTCGCAAGCGCCGGTGCCGGCAAGCTGGCGCAGAATCAGGAACTGACCGACCTGGTGCAGGCGCTCGGTTGCGGGACAGGCACCAAATATCGCGAAGAAGACCTTCGCTACGAGCGCGTCATTATCATGACCGACGCCGACGTCGATGGCGCACATATCGCCTCGCTGCTGCTGACTTTTTTCTATCGCGAAATGCCACGCCTGATCGCAAACGGACATCTTTATCTCGCCATGCCGCCGCTCTACCGGTTGGCGCAGGGCGGCAAGACGGTTTATGCCCGCGACGACGCACATCGCGCCGAATTGCTGAAAAGCGTTTTCAAATCGAGTTCGAAAGTAGAAGTCTCACGCTTCAAAGGCCTGGGCGAAATGCTGCCGGCGCAGTTGAAAGAGACGACCATGCGACCCGGCAACCGGACACTCATCAAGGTGGAGATTGCCGACGATGCGCGCGAAGAAACAAACGATATTGTAGAGCGGTTGATGGGCAAGAAGCCGGAATTGCGTTTTCAATTCATTCAGGAAAACGCCCATTTCGCCGCGGCGGATGTCGACGTCTAGTTTTCCACACGGACTTTCGACACCAGTACCGTTCCATCGCCAAGCTGCGAAGGCACTGCCGTATTCGGCCGTGCCTGCAAAAGCTTGTTGCCGTTGGCCGGCAAACCGAAACGGCGCTCCCCAAACAGGATGTCGAAAGGTTTTTCGGGCGTCCCTTCGAGCGTGACGGCGACGTTGCGGCAGTCCTTCGTCAGACAGCCGACGACGGTGTTGCCCGAATTGAAATCGGTTCGCTTGATCGGAATAACCCAATCGCCGATGGCGACAGCCTTCAACCCCGCCGCTTTCGGGATCACGAGGAACATTTGTTCGGCGCTTTCCGAACCGTGCAGCGTGACGACGGTTCTTTTCTCCGAAGCCGCAGTCACTGTGGCGGTCGGAACCGCAAACTGAAATTTGCCCGCGGGCGCGATGTAGGCTTTCTGAAACGCCACGGGGAAAGCTTGTTCGGGTGTGGCCGAGAAACCGGCAGCCGAGCGCAACGCATCTGGCAGCGGCGCGCCCGCGTCGGCCGCCCAGAGGGTACGATTTCGAGTGTGGTCTTCGACATAGTTCAGGTTCAACCGCTGCGGTGCGACTTCGCTATAGGACGGGATCAGCCCTGCTGCGGCTGCCGCGACAATCGCAATCAGGAAACACAGCGAAACGAACAACCTGCGGGTGCGGCGCGATAACGGCTCGATGCCGAGAAGCGGCACAACCGCAACCAATCCCAAAGCGGCCGGGATCGTGAACAGCGGGTGCAGTTTCAATCCCATCAGGGTTTCGCCAGTGGCAACCAATGCGAACCAGATGACGAGATTGAGGAGGGCCGCGATCAAAAGAGAAATCTGACCGAACCGGCCAAGCCAGCGGTTGCGCGAACGCGAAGCAAGCAACAGGAGGATGGCCGCAACCAGGCAAGGGATCAGAAAATAAGGGCTGATGCCCGGAAGGAGCGCCGCCGTAACGACCCCCAATCCTGCAAGCCATAACCAGGCACCGCGCGCCAATCCATGCGGGGGTGCGATGGACGAAACGGCGAGCGTCATGCCCGCGACGGCGAAGGACAGCGCGATGCGGAAGGTGACAGGATAGGCGTAAGTCGGATCGGGCATCGAGGAAACAAGTTGGGCGATGGTGTAGAGTCCCCAGCCTGCGAAACCGCATCCGATCAGAAGCAGTGGCGGCATCGCGAAACAGGCCAGTTGCTGATCCCAGCGCATCTTGCGTTCGCTCGCCATGTAGGATGCGAAAGCAAGCGCCACGAACAACAAAAGGGCCAGCGGCAACGCCGACCATTGCGGCATGCGGGGCAGCATCACTCCCAGAATCGACAGATAGACGGCATTGCCGCCTTTGAGTGCGGCGAAATCCGTCTGGCCAAGGCCCGACACCATGTCGAGCATATTCTCGCCCTGATGCTGTAACGTCGCGCGGCTGAGATTGGCGCGGGTGTCGAGCGGCGTATGGTAATGCGCGACGTTTTCCGAGAAGGCGAAGTTGAAAGACGGAACGCCGTCACGAATAAACAATGTGAGGTCGGTGTCGTTCGGCAGCAGCTTGTAGATTTCAACGAACAGCGAACTGGTGAAATAACGCCGCGCGTTTTTGGCATAAAGATCGATCAGCGGGGCGTTGCCGTCGCTGGTCTGGAACAGGAGACTGGGGCCGCGGTTGCCGCGCGCTTCCACATTCACCACCGCGCCCACACGCGCTTTCAATTTCGGATCGTGCAGGAACGATGCGGCGCCGAGCAGGCCGTATTCCTCGCCGTCGGTGATGACAGCCAGGATCGGGTGCCTGCCAGGATAACCGCGTGCTTTCAGGGCGCGCACGGTTTCGAGCACACTCACAACGCCGGACCCGTCGTCGGCAGCACCGGGGCCTGCCGGAACGGAGTCGTAATGGGCGAGAAGCACGATGGCTTTGCCCTCGCCTTTCTTCACTTCCGCGATTAGATCGGTGACGGTGGCACACTCGATGGCGCCGTAGCGTTGACCGTAGTTGCAGCCCATCGCGCGATACGGTTTCGCTTCGATACCGAGTGCGGCGAACTCTTTTACGATGCGGGCACGGACGCGCGCGTTTTCTTCCGTTCCCGCCGGATGCGGCCGTTCGGGACCGAGGATGCGCGCGAGCGTGTTGCTGGCACGCACCGCGGAGAACTCGGTGGCAGACGTTTCCAATCCGCGTACGCTGTGCGGCTCGCTTGCGTAGCGGCACAGGAACCATATGGCCACGGCAAGAACCGCCAGCCCTCCGGTACGAAGTGTTGCGCTCATGCCGCCCTCCCCGGTCGCGATTCGAATACCTTACCTCTCCTTATTGACTTTTTGGACTTCCTTCCTATGTTGCAATGCATAAGGAGCCGCGGCCGATCCGGGCAGGCGGCATGGGCGCTCAAATGCGCCCGA
>DASZYI010000001.1:0-5630 GCA_035545475.1 Rhizomicrobium sp. | reverse complement strand
GGCGAAGGGCGACATGCCGATCCAGTTCATGCCCTCTCCGCCCATCTGCATCGACATATGGGTGGGGCGGTCGGGCATGAGCGTGGCGAGCGAGTGACAGCCGATTCCGCCCAGCGTGATGCCGTCTGCCAGCGGTTTGGTGGACGTGTTGTGAGGGCAACCGGAACAGTAATAAGGAATGCGCACGACCTCGGTTGCAGCGGCGGCGGCCGCAGATTGTCCGCCCGCGTTCGAAGCCGTCATTTTCGAAGCTAGTGCGGGATCGGCAATGCCAAGCGCACCGATGCGCCGGACAAGCGCCTGCGAGATCAGTACCGGATTGAGTTCGGCCTCGGGCTGAAGCAGCAATTCGCCCTGATCGTCGAGCTTGCCGTAGACCGCCGGCCGTTCGTTTTCCGGCAAGTCGAACAGCACATCGCGAACCTGCGGTTCGATAAAGGGCCGCTTGTCTTCGACAACGAGAATTTCGCGATGCCCGCGCGCGAAGGCGCGAAGACCTTCCGGTTCGACAGGCCAGGTCATGCCCAATTTGTAGACGCGGATACCGAGTGCCGCAGCCCGTTCGCCTTCGATTCCCATGTTGCGCAACGCCTGCAACGTGTCGAGATAGGCTTTGCCGGCGGTGACAATTCCCAGCGCCCGGCGCGGACTATCATAGATCGTGCGGTCCATGCCATTGGCGCGAACGAAAGCCTGCGCCGCTTTCAGGCCATATCTCAGAACACGGCGTTCCTGATCGAAGCGGTCGTCGGGGCGGCGCGCATTGAGGCCGCCGGGCGGCATGACAAAATCTTCGGGCGTTTTTATGTTCGGGCGCCCGGGACCAACCTCAATCGAAGCGGTCGCATCGGAGGTGTCGTTCACGCATTTGAAGCCGATCCACAAACCCGTATAGCGCGACATCGCGATACCGAGGAGGCCATAGTCGAGATATTCCTGTACGCAGGACGGATAGAGCACCGGGATCATGGAAGCGACCAGCGCCTGTTCGGACTGATGCGCGACCGTTGAGGATTTGGCGCTTTGATCGTCTCCTGCCAGCACGAGAACGCCGCCATACTGCGACGTGCCCGCCAGGTTGCCGTGCTTCAGCGCGTCGCCTGCGCGATCCACGCCCGGGCCCTTGCCGTACCACATCGCGAAGACGCCATCGAAATCCGAACCCGCGATGAGCTGGACTTCCTGCGTGCCGTGACAGGCGGTGGCTGCCGCTTCCTCGTTGATACCGGGAATGAATTTGATGTTGTGCGCGGCGAGATGTTGCTCGGCGTGCCAGAAGGCGTTGTCGACGCCGCCGAGCGGCGAACCTCTGTAGCCCGAGACAAATCCGGCGGTGTTCAGGCCGGCACGCCTATCGCGCGCCACCTGTTCGATGGCGATGCGCACAAACGCCTGCGGCCCGGACACGAAGATGCGTCCCTCGCCGAGGGTGAACTTGTCGTCCAATGAGATCGAGGCGTGTTTCACGGACGACTCTCTTACATGTTTATTTCAGGCCACGCAGCGAAAGAGCCCATTCGGGCCAGACGAACGGGCCTTCCATTTCCGTCCATGGCCCTTCGAACGGGGTGCGAAGGCGCGTCTCCAGAAGCAGGCGGCGGAATTTCCACGTACCGCCCTCTTCCACCATTTCGCCATTATAATGCACGGCACCCCAGCACGGAGTCGATGTGCCGTCGTCGTTGCGCGTGCGCGCCGGACACCAGACCCACCAGAAGACCTTTGCGGTTTCAAGCGTATCGGAAAGCTGAATCAGGGGACCGGCGGGAACGTGATACGACCAGAGCACCGCCGACTTCGCGATTTCGGAAAGACCGCCAACGATAGCGGCACGTCCTTCGAAATATCCCATGCCGGCCAGATCGTAAACCGCATCGGCCGTGAAGAGTTGTTCCATGATGCGGGAATCGTTCTTGCGGTCGCCCGCCAGTGCGTAAAGCTGGACGCACTCACGGATGGATTCCCTTGCTTCGAGCGCTTTGAGCCTTGCCTCTATGGATTGCATGGCCTTCATCAATCGGGTTGCTTGTAATGTACCCCGATCATCCGATCCTCCTGGAACGCGAAGGGCACGCCCGGGCTGCCATTGTAGAATTCGATGTGGGGTGCAATTTCCACCAGCGACATTGCCATATAGAAAAGATCGCGGTCCACGCCTTCGATCTTTCCGATCGGATATTTGTCGGCGCGTTTGAGGATCTGCGGTACGAGCGGCAGGATCGCGTCATAGAACGCCTTCAACTCGGCGGGCGTCGAGCGGCGGCGTTCGACACCGCGTTCATATTCGGTCGGCAACGCCCATTTCCCGGCAAAGGGCTCAAGAACGCTGAATTCTTTCGGCAGAGTCGCGGTCATGATGGTTTTCCGTTTCTAACGTCAGTTGGAATTCACCCGGTCGTCGATCACGCGGTAAGCATGACGCAACAGGATCTCCTCATCCATGAAATGCATTTCCTTGAGCACGCCCGAAGACAGCGCCCTTTGCGTATCTTCCATCGTGGCGGTGTCTTCGTACCAGGCGTTACGCTGCAGGGTGACTGCATAACGCTGCGCCCAGAATTCGGAATTCGAGGCCGGCGCCTGCAAGTAATATTTGCCTTCCCACAGGCAGGAATTCTGCGAGGTCGGCCAGAACTGATGGGTGAACCACAGCCCGCCGCCGCACTGGATGAGCAGGTTGGGGAACACGATGGTTTCCTCGAACCCGAAATGATTGCTGCGCGTCGGGTTGATTCCGGGTGGAAGCGCGAAACGGTCTTGCGCCTTGGCGACGATGGAGGCGCTGAAGATATCGTTCGCCGCATTACCGACCGGCGTCGGGGGGTTCGCTTCGCTGGAAAAGGCGGAAAGGCTGCGATGATCGCCGAAGATCAACAGATTGTCGCTCCACATATTCGTCAGACCCGGCAAGGATCCGGCATGAATGGTGGGCACATGATAGCCTTCGCAGAAGGCGTCCATTCCGGTCTTCCAGTTGCAGTTGATGTGCGCGTAGTAGGTGTGCACATCGGTCATCGTGTGGAACGGATAGCCGGCATAGTGCTCGACAAGACCGCCCAGGAATTCGCGTAACGTCTGGCGCGGCGTCTCGGCGAGATTGATCCAGATGAAGCCTTCCCAGACATCGGTATGGATCGGGACAAGGCCGATATTCGATTTGTCGAAGCAGGAGGAAAATCTGTCTTCCTGCGGAACATTGATGAGTTGGCCTTTCGCGTCATAGACCCAGCCGTGAAAGCGGCATGTCACCACCGCGGCCCTGCTGTTGCCGAAAGTTTCCTCGCCGCCGGTCTCGGTCACCACCTTGTTTCCGCGATGACGGCAGACATTGTGGAAGGAGCGTATCTGTCCGTCCTTGCCGCGCATGATGAGGGCAGACGTGTTGGCGAAATCCAGCCGCTTGACCTTGTAGTCGCCCGTCTTGGGAATCTCTTCGACGCGGCCGACGCAAAGCCAATCTCGCTTGTAGATTTTCTCGATCTCCTTTTCGTAATAGTCCTGCGAGATGTAGGGCTCCACCGAGACCGGCCCGGTCCCGAGTTCGGGAAACCGGTCGTGGTGGGGCATTCTGGGTACGGTGTTCATGGAAGATCGTCTCCGTCCGATCGCGCACAAATTTTCCAGCAGGCCGGTCGCCGACCGTCCGCCGGGAGTCTCGGCTTGCAAGCATGAAGGCTTGGGCGGCACGGTGCTAGTGGGCAAGCGCAGCCCTTGACTTGCGGGTGCAACGAACGGGCAACGGGCGACAGACCGGTCGAGCGGAGTCTTGTGTGTGACAAGGCCTTAGAGATCGAAGCTGGGACTAATGCCCCAGCAAGGTTGCCGATGGCGGCTCGCCAAACCTGGCCTTGTAGATACGGGAAAACTGGCTGAAATTCGTGAAGCCCGCATTGATGGCCGCGCCACTGACGCTGCCGCCGGATTCCCGGCTCATTTCGAGTTCTTTTCTTGCGATATCCAGCCTTGTGTCGCGGACATACGCCATGGGCGATTTTCCGCGCCACCGTTTGAAGCCGTAGAAGAGCGTGCGCGGCGAGACTTTTGCCGCCGCGGCGATGTCTTCTATCGTGAGATCGTTGCGCGCATTGGCATGAATGTGCTCTTCGGCCCGCTTCACATAGTAAGGCGCGACGCCCTGTGCCGACCTCTCCAGACCGGCCGATTCGCTGTGGCGGAAGCCAGTCAGCAACATCGTGATCAAGGTATCTTCGATGCTTTTCACCACCCGGCGGTCGCTGAGAAGCAGATTGCCCGCTTCAGCCGTGTTGCTGGCGATGTGACGAAGCCATGGACCGATTCCGGGATCGTGCGCCACCGGATCGAACACCAAATGCTGTTTGAGGCTTTTTCCCAGTTCCGCCGACAGCATGCCCTCGATCAACCGGCGATCGACGCGCAGCAGATATTGCACCATCCGGTCTTCCCACAGCTCGGTCAGCGGCTGATCGGGATCGATGACGAATGCATCGCCAGGCTGGGCGATGACGTTTCCAAACCGTCCTTTGACCCGGCACGATCCTTCGAGCAGGAAATTGAACTGGTAATAGGGAGCAGGCTGCGCCTTGGTCACGGTGAAGTCGCCGGCGCAACGCATCTCTATGAGATTGAGCGAAAGGCGGCCCACCGGCCACTCGTGATGCTGGAAACCCTGAAAGCTGGGACCGCGCGAAAGATCGAACTGATGCGTCCCCTGCTGCGCCCGGAAGTATTCCTTGCACTCATCGGCATCATGCGTCTGAAAGCGCATGGCGCTGTCGAAACTCGACGACGAACCGGTCACATCCACCATCAAGCTCCTTCACTGAAGCCCCTGAAATCTATTCCAGATATGGTGTCCGGAAAATAGGGTTCTGAAGCTGCGGAAGACTGCTTCGGCAATTTTCTTTCAAGAAAGATCTCAGTTGAACTGGTAGCGCACGACGGCCCCGAATGTGCGTGGCGGCGCGAGCTGCCCCAGCACCATGCTGCCGTATCCCGCACCCGTGATCCACGCCTGCGAGACGATCAGTTCGTCCGACAAATTCTTGCCGAAGATTTCCGCAGACCACTTACCATTGGCGAATGTATATCGCGCCGACGCGTTGAAGGTCGAAACAGGCGGTTGGGACAACTGATTTGAATTGAATTCGGTATAGTAGAGCCGGTCGTGCCAATTCCATTCGCCCATCACCGTGAGATCGTTTTGGCCCATCGGTATGGTGTATTGGACCGCAAGGTTCGAGGAATACCGCGTTGAACCCGGAAGCTGGTTGCCCGCCAGATCGGTGAGGATGCCCGTCAACGTATCGGGCTCGGTGAAGCGCGTGAAATAGGCGTCGGTGAAGGCGAAGTTTTCGGTGATCGAAAGACCCGGCATCGGCACCACGGTGACGGAAGCTTCCACGCCGTTGATGATCGAGTCGGCAGCGTTCTTCGTGGTCGGCAGGCCGTTCACGATCTGCGCCACTTGCAGGTTCGTATAATTGTAGTGATAGGCCGAAATGTCGGCCGAAAGCCAATCGTTGCGATATTTGATGCCGCCTTCATAGTCCCAAACGATCTCCGGCTGGAACGCGACCAGCGGCGGCGATGCGCTGATATCGAAACCGCCGCTCTGGAAGCCCTTGCCGATGGTCATGTAAGTCATCAGA